>DASPWJ010000163.1:0-4802 GCA_035621895.1 Burkholderiaceae bacterium
CGTTGCGCGTCCGAAAAAAGAAGCCGGATATCGCGTAAGGGCTTGCCCCTACCCTATAGCGGTAGGGTCCAAGGGCAAGTTACAGTGGCGAGCGCCGCAGCCCTGGCTCGGCGCGTCCACACGTACTTGAGAATGCGCTCATAGCCAGCGGCGAACAGAAGCCTTATAGCGGCGGTAAGCGTCGCCGAACCGCGCCTCCAGGTGCCGCTCTTCGTTGCGAATTACGCCAAAGCGCACCGCCACCCAAATTAATGGCGCAAAGAGCACTGGCCACCACGTGTGCAGCAGCAAGCAGCCCCCGATCAACAGCAACCAATCGGCAAGATAAATCGGGTTGCGGCTAAAACGAAATGGACCCTGCGTGCACAGTGCCGATGCACCCTTGTACGGATTAACCGTAGTTTGCCGCTGCCAGAAGGTCGTGAGTGTCCAAGCAAAAAGCACGAGGGCGATCCCGATCAGCAGCGCGGCCAGCGCGTCGCCTCTAATACCCCAATCCCACCGCAGTCGCCACACCTTGCGATCCAGCCACCAGCCCAGCAACAGCGCCAATGCATAAGGGGCCGGCGGCAAAATCCAGGTTCGCGGCCTGCCCGCATCGGCCGGTGTGCTTGCGTTCGGATTCCTCATCAACGGACGCTCACACGAGGGGTACGAAAGCGGCGAGCCGTGGCACACAAGCGTCAAACCACATCAATTTCGGGCTTTATTCCAAAAGCAATCGGTCGACCAAGGGCGTGCCGCCGGGTACATTGGCGCAAGCTTGCTTCGTTAGGGCTTTTTGGCCGAAGTCGTATCGATCCCCAATAGTGCCCACGCGGGGCACCAACGCGCCAGCCCGGTGATAAGCGCGACCGCGCCAACCACCCCCGCGACGATACCCCACACGCCAAGGTTGCCGAAGAAAGCGAGTGCAAGTAGCACGATTCCCAGTGCGACCCGAATACCACGATCGATGCTTCCGACATTGAGCTTCATTGCTGTTCTCCTGGTTAAGTTACACAAAGTAATCATCTGCGAAATTCTCGTTTGCCGTCTCGTGCAGCACTAAAGCGGCGGTTCAGGATCAACGCGGTCACGGCGAGTTGTTCTCCCGTGCCGCCTGCAGATTCGCGTTGACGGTTTTGAGTTGATCCTCATCCAGCGCTCCCGCCAGGGCCGCAAGGTGCAAGCGCTCCGTGAGTAGGCCGATACGGGCCTGCAAAAGGTTCATTTCGGCGCTCGATGCGTCGGCCTCAGCGTTTAGCAGATCGAGCGTCGTTCGGTCACCGACCTGTTGCCCAAGACGCGTGGCATCGAGTCTTGCCCGGCTGGCATCGAGAGCTGCGGAGAGCGCAGCGACGCGACCAGCTCCCACCGTAAGTCCCAACCACGCAGCGCGCGTCTGCAGCGCGACTTGCTGGCGAGCGCGCTGCTCGTCGGCACGCAGCTTCTCCGCCAGATCCACTGCTTCCTCGTGCTGGGCGCTGCGGTAGCCGCCGGTGAATACCGGCACGGTCAATTGGACACCGATCATGCCGCTGCTCGCTGTTGTGCTTGCCGGACCAAAATCCCCATTGCCCGCAAGATGGTCGCGTCCCACCTTGGCGACCAGATCCAGCGAAGGGGAGGACGCCGCGCGCGACTTGAAGGCCTCTTGACGAGCCACCTCAAGGTTGGCTGCCTGCGTGCGCACATCAAGATTGCTGGCCGCCGCCTGATCTAGCCACCGCTGCAGAGTCTGTACCTGCGAAATGGCATTGTCCGCCGATCCATCTTGTGCAGGGACGTTCGGTCGCAAGGTTTGCGGAGCCAGTCCCGTAATGTCGGACAGTGCCTGCTGCTTGAGTTCCAGATCCGTTTGAGCGGCTAGCACTTGCGCTCGGATCGCTTCGGAGCGTGCGGTTGCCTCGTGAGTCGCAGTGATCGGAATATCGCCAACGCGATAACGTTCCCTGGCCTCGGCAAGCGCCCGGTCAACCGCATCTTGCTGCTCGCGCAGCGCTCGCAGTGATTCTTGCGCCAAAGCGACATCAAAATAGCGCTCGACGGTTCGCAGCATGAGCGCTTGCCGCGCCGCTTGCCATTGCATGTCGGCAAGGTCGGCAGCAAGCTCGAGCTGACGGCTTTGCGCCAAACGCTCGCCGCTCAGTAGGGGCTGGCGCGCCGAGACGGCCCAGTTGCTGGCGTTGCCCTCATTGATCGACGTGTTAAACGCCACGCCGTTAGTCTGCGCAAATCCCGGTGCCGCAAACTGCGCCCCACTGGTTTGCGTGTTGCTACTCATCTTGCCCGCCGTGCCACTGAGCGTCACCGAAGGACGCCATAGCGCTGTGCCCTGCGAACGACGCGCAAGGCCAGCGTCATGCGAAGCGCGAGCGGCACAGTACTCCAGATCGTGCTCTTGCGCGGCGTGCCAGGCCTCGATCAGGTCGACTGCCTGCGCGCGGGGCACAAAGCCGACGAACGCTAGCAGCAGTGTGGCAGTGCACCGCATGATCACCACACGGCCTCGGGCAGGTGGGAATTGACCCATCCGATCAATTCGTTAGCTGGCACGGCTCCGGACATTCGCGCAAGCTCCTTACCACCGTGGAACAGGATCAGCGTGGGGATACTACGGATACCAAAGCGCCCGCACAGCGCCGGTGCAACATCGCTGTCGACTTTCGCAAATCGCACAAGCGGCAAACCTCTGGCGGCAGCCGCAAATTGCGGCGCCATCGCTTTGCATGGTCCGCACCAGTCGGCCCAAAAGTCCACCAGCACCGGCAATTCGGTGTTTGCCAAATAAGGTGGCAACGATTGGTCATTGAGGTCGACTGGCTGTGTCGACATCAGGGGAGCACCGCAGCGGCCGCAAACCGGCTCCTCGTGCAGCCGTTCATTGGGCACGCGATTGGTGCGCCCGCAAGCCGGACAAGCGATATGCATATACGGGCCCTCTTTTTAGCAGCCCGCGCGCACGCCTAGCTTGCGCAAGATTGATTCCATCAGGCACCAGCGGCTAAACGCGCTTTGCAGCAAGTTGGCACCAACAAAAGCGGTGAACGCGAGCCACCACTGGCTGACGAAAAATGGGCTGCCCGGGGTCGCGAGCAGTAGGGAGAGCAAGATGAAACTGCCGGCTATGAGACGTACGAGTTGCCAAGATGCCATTGGTCACGCTCCTTACAGGTTGGGATTGTTCGAACTGGCGAATTGCCGCCGGTAGGCGGCGTAATACAGCGTTGGGATGACGATGAGCGTCAATAACGTGGAGACGAGGATTCCGAAAATCAACGAGATCGCCAAGCCGTTGAAAATCGGATCATCAAGAATGAAGAAGGCCCCAAGCATTGCGGCCAGGCCGGTGAGCAAAATGGGTTGTGCCCGGGTAATCGCGGAGCGCACGATGGCTTGCTCAAACGGCATGCCGGCGCGCAGCTGCAGGTTGATGAAATCCACGAGCAGGATTGAGTTACGCACGATGATCCCGGCCAGCGCGATCATGCCAATCATGCTGGTAGCGGTGAACTGCGCACCCAGCAACGCGTGCCCCGGCATGACACCGATGATCGTTAATGGAATCGGCGCCATGATGATCAGCGGAGTGAGATAGGAACCAAACTGCGCGACAACCAGCAAGTAAATCAAGATTAGTCCGACGGCGTAGGCCGCACCCATGTCACGAAAGGTCTCGTAGGTAACCTGCCACTCGCCGTCCCACTTCAAAGCAAAGTCGCGATAGGCCTCCTGGGGCGCATGGATGAAGTACTCCAGCAGCGATCCGCCGCCGGGCAGCGGTAGCTCTGAGAGGTGGCCACGCATGGCAAACATGCCATACAGGGGGCTGTCGACTTTGCCTGCCATGTCGCCGACTACGTAGTTCACGGGCAGCAGGTCCTTGTGATAGACCGGCTGTTCGCGAAGGCTATCGCTGACGGACACTAATTCGCGGATGGGAATGAGCCGCCCAGCCGTTCCACGCGCGGCCAGCTGCAACAGGGCATTGAGATCGCCTTGGCGTCGGGCCGGCAGCTGCAAGACGGCGGCTGCGGGATACTTGCTTGCATCGTGCAGATAGGTCGTAGCCTCGCCTGCGAGCCCCGCGCGCAGCGTGCGAACGATCTCCTGTTGGGACACGCCCTGCATCGCCGCCTTGCGCCGATCCACGAGCAGCAACGTCCGGGGCGCGGTCGCGATGCTGCTGTCGTCAACGTCGACGAGTCCGGGTGTTTTCTCAAAGAGGCCACGAACCGCTTTGGCTACCTCGCGGCGACCTTCCGGATCGGGCCCGTAGATCTCCGCCACGACCGGAGAGAGCACCGGGGGACCAGGTGGTACCTCGACAATCTTCACATTGGCGCCAAATCGTTGGGCGACCTTTTGCAACTGAGGGCGCACGCGCGTGGCAATGGCGTGGCTTTGCGCGGCTCGCAAACGCCGGTCGACGAGATTGACCTGGATGTCACCGACTTCGCCGCCGGAGCGCAGGTAGTACTGACGCACTAATCCATTGAAGTTAATGGGCGCCGCTGTGCCCGCGTACGCCTGGTAGTCGGTAACCTCGGGAACCGTCGCCAGAGAGGCACCGAGCTCATGTAGGGTTGCAGCGGTTTGTTCCAACGGCGTTCCCGCCGGCATGTCGACCACGACCTGGAACTCCGATTTGTTATCGAAGGGCAGCATCTTCAGTAGCACGAGGCCAGTTGCGGGGAGCACGAGCGAAAGCGCGATCAGCGCCGCGACTCCCAGGGCGAGCAAGCGCCGATTGCGGCTACCCCGAAGCGGATCGAGCAGCGGCTGAAAGATCCGTTCGAACACCGGTGCGAGCCTGCCCG
>DASPWJ010000164.1:0-10033 GCA_035621895.1 Burkholderiaceae bacterium
TGCCGTAATGCCCGGGTAGCACAAGAGAATTTCCGAAATGCTTGAAGCCGCCGGATCCCCCTGGTAGGCCGCGTGCAGGTCGCTGACGATCAGCGCGCGAATGGCCGGTAGATGCGCGGCAAAATCGCGGGTCATCTCCCCGGCTTTGCGTGCCAGATCCTCTTCGTTGCCCGGCGTAGGCAGGCTATCGAAAAGCAGGCCCCGGCGAAGTTGCTCGGCTAGTAGCGTTAATGCGGCATTGAGCGTATCGCCGACGAAATAGTCGATGCTCTCGTCGCTTAGGTCGGAGTTGGCATAGTGCGTCGGAAACAGCGCTGTGCGCAAGCGGTCAACGACTTCCGAGATGATTTGGCGCGAAGGCAATTCGCGCACTCGCCCCAGATGGCGCACGCTGTGTGTCACCTCGCGTGACGTACGCAGCTCGGTGACTATCGTCTTTAGATCCCACATCGGCTGCACTACGCGTGCGCCGCGGCCCATTAGACTGTCTTTGCCCAATTGCTCGCTCCCGGCAACGCGGACCACCCATGGGCAGAGTCCGCTGCACGATGGGGAATGTTACCGCAAGCGCCCACGCGAAGACCGTGCTAGAGCATGGGCGTGCGTTCCTTTGGCGTGCCTGCAAGCACGCCTTTAACGCAGTTGCCGCAGAAAAAACCGTGCGGGATCGACCGACGCCGCCAATGCGGCTTCGATAGGAGCAGGTTCGCCAGCGATTTCCGAGGCGAGGTGCTCGCCAAGCAACGGCGCCAAAACTAGACCTCGCGAACCCAGGGCACTGAGGCAAAAAAGTCCTGCGAGTCGCGGCAAATCCGGCAAGTGCGCCCCACGGTAGTGATCGCGATCACGAAGAATCGCCGGCGTGTCGGGCAGCGCACCAGCCAAAGGAAGGCGGTCTTTGGAGACACAGCGGCGCCCAAAGAACGCGCCTTCGACCACAGGCATCAAGGGAGGATCGGCAAGCATCTGCGACAGGCGCTGAAGGTTTTCCCGATGCGCGCGCAGGCTCTCATCCCCCGGCGCTGCGGGCGCCTCAGCCGTTGCGTCGCCGGGGGGCGCAGGCCGTTGCACAGTATCGGAGGTCACGGGCTCGTAGCTAGCGCCCACCGCCGCGCTACCGAGAATCGGGGGAAGTAGGTAACCATCGCCGCTGATTGCGGCGCGCAGTTCCGATAACGCGGGCGAGGCCAGCAAGGAGATCTGTCCGGCGAGCTCCTGCAGTGGTAGATGGTCAAATTGCGGCAGTTTGATCAGTCCAATCGCATTGGCGAAAACCAAGATTGGCGCTTGGTGGCATTGCCCTTGGTGGTCGCGCACGCACCATTCATGATTGGTGTGCATCAGTGCGGTTACGTCGAAGTCGTAGACCTGCGTAAGAGGCCCCGCGCAAGCGGGCAACCCCGCGTCATCGAGCAGGGCGCGGCACCAGCGCGCCGCGGCAACCAGTGCGCCGCGTGCAAACCAGGTGCCGCCGTTGCGTGGTGCTAGCCCTAAGCGCGCCGCGGCCTGGCCCGCATCGCAAAACTCGGCGAAGTCGGCTGGCCAGGTTTGCTGCGCAAGCAACGCCTTTGCGATATGCGCATCCTCAGCACTTTGCGACTGTTCAAAGACCCCACACGCTGACCAAAGCCGCGCGCGTTCGTCAACGTCGGTGGGTGGCGCGAGCCGCCGTAGTAAAGCGATTCCAAAAAGAAAACCCGCACGTGTGAGCCGTGACGTGCGATTGTCGTCTGCGCTGAGCAGCGGCCGCAGCAGTCCCGCCGGAAGCCCCGAAGCTTGGCTGGCCGGTCCGTGCTCGCGTTCAAGTAATGTTACGCGCCAGCCGCGCCGGCGCAGCGCGTAGGTTGTACTGCAGCCTGCCAGTCCGGCGCCCACTACGATGGCATGCCGTTCACCTTCGTACGGCGCCCGCGGTTCGAGCCGTCGAATCTTCCAGCGCGGCGCAAAGCGTGCGCTGAGCATTTCGCGTTTACCGGCGTAACCGGGACGGCGCTGCACGACAAAGCCATTATCGGCAAGCGCCTCGCGAACCGCCCGAGCGCAGGTATAGGTTGCGGCCGTCGAGCCGGACCGTGCAAGCCGTGCGAGCGCTCGGAACAAACGCGGATCCCACATCCGCGGATTGCGATCGGGCGCAAAGCCGTCAAGGTAAAACGCATCGGCGCCTAGTTGCAATTGCGATAGCAGCTCCAGCGCATCGCCCAGCGCTAGCGTCAAGACGACGTGCCCGTCATCAAATTCGATCCGGTGCATCCCCGCCACGCGCGTGGGCCACTGCATGACGAGTTGCGAGCGAAGATCGTGCAGCGCATCGCCCTGTAATCGGTTTGGCAGCAGCAGGTCCTGCGATCGCAGAGGATGTAGCTCGGCCGAGACGAAATGCAACCGCCGTGGACGTCGCGGATCGTCGCGCCAGGCCTGCCAGGTCGCCAGGAAATTTGTCCCTAGACCAAAACCCGTCTCAAGGATGACAAACTGATGTCGGTCAGCCCAGCGCTGCGGTAGATCGTTTCCGGCTAAAAAAACATGGCGCGCTTGTCCCAACGCGCCATCTCGACTCGAGTAAACATCGCCATAGCGGTGGCTGTAGGGATGACCGCTCGGGTCAAATTCAAGGGCATCTGGCTCCAGGTGGGTCACGAGGTTTGAACGCAAGCTTCCACGGGTCGGGAGCGGACAATGGCAGTGTACAGTTCGGGCATGAAGATTACGGTAATTCCAGTGACGGCCTTTGCCCAGAACTGCTCGATCTTGGGTTGCGAGCTAACCAACGAGGCGGCGATCGTCGACCCGGGAGGTGATCTGGATCGAATCATCGAGCAGCTTGACGTGCAATCGCTTGATCCAAAGAAGATCTTCCTCACCCACGGGCACGTGGACCATTGTGCGGGCGCGCCGGAGCTTGCTCGGCGCTTGAAGATTCCGATCGAAGGCCCACAGGAGGCTGACGCCTTCTGGATCGACCGGTTGGCCGAGGCTGCGCGGATGTACGGACTTCCCCCGGCACGTGCTTTCATCCCGGACCGTTGGCTGCAGGACGGCGACACCGTGAGTTTCGGCAGGCAAACCTTGCAAGTGCTCCACTGTCCGGGACACACCCCAGGTCATGTAGTGTTTTTTCACGCTGGCGATCGGGTGGCGATCGTAGGAGACGTCTTGTTCGCGGGTTCGATAGGCCGAACCGATTTTCCCCGCGGTAATCATGCCGACTTGCTGGCTTCGATTCGCAACAAACTCTGGCCGCTGGGAAGTGACGTGACGTTTGTGCCGGGGCACGGCCCGTTATCGACTTTTGGCGAGGAACGGCGCAGTAACCCCTTTGTCGGTGACGCTGCTTTGGACGACAACGCGCGTAGCGGTAGCACGTTTCTTTAGTGCAGGGCGCCCGATGCTGCGATCGGCGCGTCTTGCTGCCACCACCCACCACCCAATGCCGCGTACAGCGCGACCGTGTCTTGCAATCGCTGCGCGACGGCGCCTAAGTACCCGAGGCGGGCCTGCTGATACTGGGCGTCGGCCGTGAGCATGTCCAGATAGCCCGCGGTTCCTGCCTCGTAATTGGCCTGCGTGAGCTTTTCATTCTCGGAGGCGGCCTGTAAAGCGTCGACTTGCGCACGCAGCGCCTGGGCGTCGTGCTCGAGTGCACGCATCGTGTCGGCGACCTGTTCCAGGGCCGTCAAGACGGTCTGCTCGTACTGGCCCAAAGAGGCATCGTACGCATCGATCGCCGCCTTGCGTGCAAACCATTGGCTGCCACCGCTGAAGATCGATCCCGCGAGACTCGCTTGAGCCGACCAAAATTGCGTCCCCGAGCGCAGAATGTGCGCCAACACGTTGTGCGCGTAGCCGGCGGTCCCACCTAGTGTGAGCGTGGGAAACAGATCCGCGGTGGCAATGCCGATCTGGGCACTGGCTTGGTGCAGCGAGCCCTCCGCCGCCAATATATCGGGCCGGTGCCGCGCCAGAGTGGAAGGCAAGGAATCGGGCAACTCGGCGGGCAGTGCAATAGCTTCCAAAGAGATCGTCGGTGCGGAAAATTCGGCCGGGCTTTGCCCACAAAGCTGGGCCAGCAAGTGATCGCTTTGATCAACACGCTGCTCCAGTGCCGCCACGGCTGCTGCATTGGAGGCCTGCTGACTTTTTAGAGTGAGCACTGCCGAGTACGTGGCTGTACCCGAATCGTATTGCACTTGGGCAATGCGGATCTGCTCGTCTTGCATGCGGATAAGAGCGAGCGTTGCATCGCGTTGGGCTTGATATCCGGCCCGAGCAATTGCCGTATTGACGACGTTGGAGGTCAGACTCAGATAAGCGGCGAGCATCGCGTATTGCTGCACGTCGACCACGGCGCCCAGAGCTTCGACCGTGCGGCGCTCGCCACCAAAAATATCGAGCACATAGTTAACGTTAACGCCAAGCGTTCCGAGATTGTAGGGGCCAACGGCCGTTAGTCCTTGTCCCAGCGGTGCGGGCAGGTTGATCGTTGAGACCTCGCGCGTGGCCTGGACGCTCGCGCCGATCTGGGGGAAGAACACGCCATAACCTGCGCGTAGATTGTCTTGACTTTGACGCAAGGTTGCCTGCGCAGATTTCAGACCGGGACTGCGCTCGAGCGCCTGCGTGACCAGGGTGTCGATCTGCTCGGAAGAAAACCGCGCCCACCATTTGGCGGGCAAATCGGCCTGCTTATCGAAATGCTGCGCATGTCCATCGGCATCGAGCGATGCGGCAGGCCGACCCTTATTATTTAGGACGCTTTCTCCCGCCGGCGGCTCAGGCCTATGAAAATCGGGCCCCAGAGCGCATCCGGCAAAACTTGCGCAACATGCACACAGCAACGCGGACCAAAGACCAGGAACCGCAAGCCCGCGTGCCGCGGCGGGAAACTTTCGATCGAACGTCATCACGACATCCTCACTTGCCGATGTAGACGTCGACGAGCTGGCCCGGATAAACCGGCTGGCCTTCGCTGACCTTGAATCGGAAAATGACCGGCAGCACCCGCAAGTCCACCCGCTCTTGTCGCTCGTCGGACAAGGAGATCTTCGGGGTCACATAGGGCTCAACGCGCACAAATTCGATGGGCACGCTGCCTTTGCTGCCACGAACGAACATTTGCGCTTTCAGGTCCTTTGAAGTGCCAAGTCGTGGGATGAGAATCTCGTCCACATAGCAGCGCACATTCAGCGTCTTGGGCAATGTCCCGAACACGAGGGCCGGATCGTTGGTGGCCTGGGTATAGGTGTCATAGACACCCTGTGAGGAGACGTAACTGCCCTTGGCCGCATTGATGGACAGTACGGTTCCATCGTGCGGGGCGCGCAGCGTGTACTTGGACAGCAGGGTGCGTGCCGCATTGGCCGATTTCACGAGCGACTGGTAGGTGGCCTCCTGATTGCGAATATCGTAGATCCAGGCCCCGGCCCGCGTGAGCTCAAGGTTGCGCTGAGCTGTAACCCGATTGGCGTCGGCCACGAGCCAAGTGTTGCGCGCTGTGTCCAGGGTATCGCGGCTGACCGCGTGGGGATCGATATCGTAGGCGTGTTGCTGTTTCTCGTATGTGTCGCGCGCCTGCTTGGCGGTCGCCTCGGCCGCCGTCAGCTGCGCCTCGACCACGACGAGGTTTTCGGGGCGCGGTTGCGCTCGTAGTTCCTCGAGCATGGCCTTGGCCGCCTGTGCCTGGGCTTCCAACTGCTCGGTTGTCGCGCGCTGCACGCGGTCATCGATTTGTATCAGCGCTTCGCCACCCTTGACCATTTGACCGGCGTGCACGGGCACATCAACGACGGTCCCGCTCACCTCGGGGTAAATGTTGACGTTCGAGCCGTGTGGCTGGTCGCTTTCGATGATGCCGTTGGCAAAGATGCCATCGGCATAGGGATTGGACGCCGGTTCAAAAGCTGGTGGTTGCGGCGCCTCTCTTTGTGCCGAAATTACGGCACTTATCAGGCCGCCGACCGCGCCGATAGCAGCCACCACGAAGATGACCTTAGTCCCCGACAATCGAATCGCCATCTAACACGCCTTTCAATTGGCCGTCTTCCATGCGCAAAATGCGATGCGCGTATTCGTAGATGCGCGCATCATGCGTGACGATCACGATGCAGCGCTGGTCGTTTAACACCTCGTGGCGCACGAAATCGACGATGGCCCTGCCGGTGTCGCCATCAAGCGACGCGGTCGGCTCGTCGAAAATCATCACATCGGGCTGGCTCACTACGGCGCGAGCAATGGCTACGCGCTGCTGTTCGCCGCCGGAGAGTTTGACCGGTGGGAGGTCCGCACGATCCTCCAGCCCCACGACTTTCAGATAGCGCTTGGCCTCAACGATTGCCTCCTCCCAGGGTCGCTTTCGCAAAATCAGAGGAATGGCGACGTTCTCGGCCGTTGTAAGGCGCGGAAACAGGTGGTAGTCCTGAAACACGAAGCCGATCGTGTTGAGCCGAAACTCGCAGATCTCGTCAGCGGACATGTCCCAGATCGCGTGGTCCTTGACTGTGACCGCCCCGCTATCTGGGCGAAGAATCCCCGAGATCACGCTCAGCAGTGTGGTTTTGCCGCTGCCTGAAGGGCCGACGATGTAGAGCATTTCGCCATAGCGCGCCTCAAAACTCACGTTCCTAAGCGCATGCGTGCGCGCTTCGCCTTCCCCAAAAGATTTGTCGATGGCGCGTGCCACGATCGCGTTGCGGGCCAGGGGTTCGCTGCCGACCGGGGGCGCACGGTATTCGGTTGCGGCTGTGCTTTCGATTGTCATGGTCTAGCCGCGGAAAATGTCGAAGGGTTCGATGCGCAGCACCCGGCGTACACCGATGTAGCTTGAGATAGCGACGATGACAACCACCATTACCAACGCGCCACCCAAGCTCGGAAATGTCAACCTTGCGGCATAGTCCGGCAATCGAAGCTTGGCCAGCGCTGTGATGCCTGCGGAGAGCCCGATTCCAAGCCCGTAGCCGGTCAACGCGGTGAAGGTCGCTTGAAACAGAATCATCCCGATGAGTTCGTTGCCTTTGGCGCCAATGGCTTTTAGGGCGCCGAAACGCTCCAGGTTCTCAATGATGAAGGTGTAGAAGGTCTGGCCCGAAATTGACAGTCCGACGATAAAGCTCACGACTGTCATGATGAGCAGATTCATGCCCAGGCCGGTGTGAAACTCGTACCAGTGGGCCGTTTGGTCGATGAATTCGTCTTCGGTGAGTGCAAGATAGCCCAAGCGATTGACCTCCTCCTTGATGCGCGGGATGTCGGTTGGGCTCTTCGGCTGAACCAAGACATAGGACGTCGTGAATTGCGCTTGGGGCAGGTACTGGATTGCGCGGCTGTACGTGGTGTAGAGAGTCGGGATGCCGAATAAACCGCTGACCGTCACTTTGGCCTTGCCGACGATGACGGCACGGTTGTTGTTGATTTCGAACTCCGCGCCGATTTCGGGGCTTTGGAGTTTTCCGTAATCGGCATCCAGGACGACGATAAAGCCGTTCTCGGCATAGATATCTTCGATTTTTCCCTTCAGCAATTTAGGGCGGCCAAACAGGCTCGTATCGTCCAAGCCGATGACGGTCGCTGCCTGGAAGGTTCCATCCTTGAGCTTGACCAAACCGACTCCGGAGTACAACGGAACGGCATACTGGACACCGGGAATGCTGCGCACCGCGTCTTGGACATAGTCCGGCATCGGGATACTGGTTGCGGGCGTCGTCACTGCTGGATCCATCACCCACATCTTGGCGCCGATATTGATGACTGCCGAGGAAGAGCGATGAAGGATTCCGGCAAATAGCGACGTCATCATCAGCATCAAGAACACCGCGAAGGTGATACCGAGCAGCAGCGCCGCAAACTTGGTGCGATCGTTCACCAGAAGTTTGTAGGCGAGCAGCATTTCGCCCGTTAGGTCGCTGAGCTTCATAGGGCTAGAGAGGCGGTTTTAAGGAGCACCACACGCTTGGCTGACAATGCGCGCGAACTCGCGTCCGCGCCCTTTCTTGCTAGGGTAGCCGAAATATCGTCCGCGCGTTTGCGGTGCATCAACGAGGTTTTGGCGCTTACACTTGGTTACTTTCCCTGCATTTCTCGGGGGAATCACACAACCCACAATTCGGTCGACGTTTCGATGAGACCCACGATTTGCAATGATGCCGGCGAGGCAGCCGTGCATGATATGAAAGGTGCGCTGAGTGTTCCCGACTGGCCAGCTTTGACAGATAGTGAAGTACACGCGCTTGCCGACGAATTCGCTGCGCTGGTTCATCCGCTGCGGCTGCTTTGGCGCAGTCCGCGGCCCTTTTCCGCTGCGGCACTCGTGCAGACGGGGGGCGGATCAGTGTTCTTTATCAAGCGCCATGATTCCCGGGTGCGCGATCTTGCGGGTTTGCGTGAAGAGCACCGGTTTATTGCCCACTTGCGCACCCGTGGTGCACCGGTTCCAGCTGTAATTGCAAGTCACCGTAATGACACCGCGGTTGCCATTGACCGCTGGAGCTATGAAGTGCATGAGCTAGCCCCGGGTGTGGATGCATACCGGGAAGCGCACTCATGGACACCCGTGCGCTCGCTTGGCCAGGCGCGTGCGCTTGGCAGCGCTTTGGCTCAGATGCACTTGGCAGCGACCGACTTTGATGCTCCCACACGCCCGCCGCGCCCACTGATGGCAGGTCTTGAGATTGTCGGCAGCGCGCAACTTTCGCAGGCGCTGGAGCATTTTGTTATGCGGCGGCCCGCCGTCGCGGCATTTTTGGGCCAAGCAAACTGGCGCGATCGCGTGCTCGAGGCGCTAGAGCCGATACACGCTTTGCTTCGACCGCTGTTGACTTCGCTCGATCCGCTTTGGGTCCACAATGATTGGCATGCATCGAACTTGTTTTGGACCGACGAAAGCGCGCACGCGCAAGTCCGCGCAATCATTGACTTTGGCCTGTGCAACCGAGGCGTTGCCGTGGCGGACTTAGCTACCGCTCTGGAGCGAAATACCGTTGCCTGGCTTGAACTCGATTTGCGCGCACGTGAAGACGCCGGCGAAATAGGTCGAGCGCCGCTTGCGCAGGCGCTGCTACACGGCTACTGCGCAGTGCGCCCCCTGCAGCCAGTTGAGCGCGAGGCGCTGCCCCTTTTCTTGTCCCTGGCTCACGTCGAGTACGCTTTCTCCGAGGTAGAGTATTTTCACGGTATCGTCGGCAGTGACGCCAACGCGCGCCTGGCCTACCCTGATTTTCTCCTGGGCCACGTCGAGTGGTTTGATTCATACCACGGTCGAAAGTACATCGAAGCGTTGCGCGGCGCTTTGCGAAGCGCAGGGCGGCTGGTAGCCGCGTAGGCGTTTAGGGGATTGAAACTGCAGCCACTAGAAATTCTAGCCGTTGCCTTAAGCGTCGCGGCTGTTTGGTGGACTACCGTGCGCAATCACCTTTGCTGGCCGGTGGGACTCGTTTCAGTGCTGCTGTATGGCTGGATTTTTTATGGCGCACGCTTATATTCAGACGCACTGCTGCAATTGGTCTACGCGGCGCTGCAGTGTTATGGCTGGTGGCAATGGCGCAAGGCTCCCTTGCGCGCACGGCGACCGCAGGTGCGCCGGCCAAGGAAGCGGGATCTAACGCTTGCAGTCTTAATTGGTGCGGTTGGCGCTGTTGCGTTGGGCAACGTCATGTCCCACTACACCGACGCAGCATTACCGTGGCTCGACGCGACACTCACGGCGTTTAGTCTCGTTGCCCAATACTGGATGGCGCGCCTGTACCGCGTCAACTGGCTGCTGTGGATCGCGGTGGATCTCGTGTACGTGGGGGTTTACGGTGTTCGTCAGCTGCCGCTGACAGCTGCACTGTACGCAGGCTTCGTCGTGCTCGCGGTCCTTGGTTGGCGTCAGTGGAGTCGAGCCGAGGCTAGTGCGCCGCTGCCCCAGGTTGCTGGCGCTTAAGCTGCGGCTGCGCCAATGCTGGCGGCAACCTCAGGCTTTCGGTGCGACTGCCCCCGCTTTCATCCCCAGGCGACGTAGAAGATCGCTGTCCTTGCTGGTTTCGCTGTTGTCTGT
>DASPWJ010000165.1:0-3493 GCA_035621895.1 Burkholderiaceae bacterium
GCAGCCGGACTTCACCCCCGCGGGCGATCCGCTTAGCGGGCAGGGCGGCAACCCCAACATCATTTTTCGGATCCCGACCCCGGTGTTCGGCGCGGGCCTCATTGAGGCGATACCCGACTCGGCCATCCTTGCCAACATGGCTGCGAACGCAAGCGCAAAGCAGGCGCTGGCCATTGGAGGTCATCCGAATGCAATATTAAGTGGCAACGTCAATACGAGCGCCAATGACGGCACTATCACTCGATTCGGATGGAAAGCGCAGAACAAGTCGCTGCTGATGTTTGCGGGCGAGGCCTACAACGTCGAAATGGGCGTCTCCAACCAGCTCTTTCCGCAAAAGCGCGACGAGACGCCTGGGTGTACTTTCAATCCAACGCCTGATGACACGACCAACTTTACCCCTTCACCGGCGACGGCGACGGCGGTGCTATCGGACATTGAGGCGTTTGCAAACTTCATGCGGTTGCTGGCACCACCGACGCCGGCGCCTGCCACACCCTCGACGACAAATGGCCAGGCCCTCTTTACGCAGGTCGGATGTTCGCTGTGTCACACCCCTACGCTGCAGACCGCAAACGCGATTTCCACGGGCTCGGCCGTGAGTCCGAGTCCAGCACTGTCGAACCAAAGCGTGAATCTGTTCTCCGATCTGATCGTGCACCACATGGGTAGCGGCCTGGCCGATGGCATTACCCAAGGCGCCGCGGGACCGGACGAATTTCGCACTGCACCACTGTGGGGCCTGGGCCAGCGAATATTCTTCCTGCATGACGGACGAACGAGCGATTTGGTCCAGGCGATCGCCGCGCACCGCGGTCCCGGCAGCGAAGCCAATGGCGTCATCGCTCAGTACTGGCAACTTAGCGCGCAGCAGACACAGGACTTGCTCAACTTCCTGCGCTCGCTGTAATTCGCGGCGCCGCCACGACCGGGCGCTCGGCGCGCGCTTCGTGTGAACGCGGTCGCGCACAAAAAAACCGGCCGCGGTCTCGTGCCCGCGGCCGCTGCATTGTGTCGTTGCGTTTTTGAGTTCTGGGTTAGCCGATTCGAATTTGGTGGTCCGGTCCGTTAAAGCGCGAGGTCAACCCAATGTTCGGATGCCCGCATTGGGCAAGCAAGATCGCTGCGTGTTGCCAGGCTGTTGGTTCACCTAGGCAAGGTTGTAGCCGAGAGCCGCTCGTTTGTCGTCGGGCTGATATGCAAATAAGGAGCAGGCCAACGACGAGCTCCGTGACTAAGGAGCAAAGGCTTCATCTGGCGAGCGTAAGCCGGCTGTCGTTGCCCCCGGCAAGGAGCTCATCAAGGTTTCTTGCTCGTTCGTGATTTCCGTTTGACGAAGTGCCGCACGGCGCTTGCGCAGCACGGCTCCTAGATCATCGAGGTGGTCCTGGGCCCGTTGCATCTGTGCCAGGCGCCACCGATGTTCTTGCTTAAGCGATGCAAAGAGCGCTCCTTGCAAGAGCAACCGTAGGCCTTGATGCTCGAGCGCCGCTCGCAGCGTCGGCAAAGGTAAATAACGCAACGGCGTCGCGGCCGCTCGCTTGCGCGGTTCAGAAGAAAGTTCTTTGTGCGCAGGCGATATTGGCAACAGACGCCGGCGCTCGATCGTACCCTCGCCCGTGTATAGGAGCCAAACCTCGCGACAATTTCGTGTCGCCTGCGAGAGTGCAGCGATCCACTCATCGAGGACGGAATCGGCGTCTTCGAGCGATGCGCAACCGGGCAAGGCGACAGTCTGCGCCGGCTCGACTCCGAGCAGCTGACACAAGCGCTGGCCGGCGACAAAGAGCCGCCGCGTCGGATCCGCGTGCCGAAGCGTCGCAACCTCAGAGGCCAAATGATCGTTAAATGCGCCGCAAAAGCCGCGCTCGGCACCAATCACCAGCCAAGCTACCGGCGCATCGGATCGGCCCGCCACGTCGAAAGCCTCGGTATTTTGCGGTAATGCCTGCAGCGCTGAAATCACCGCATCACACGCTGAAGATTGCGCGGGCAGCAGGTGGGTTACGCGCTGCAGCTCCGCAAAGGCAATGTTTTTCATCGCCTGCACGATCTGGCGCAACTCTTCGAGCAATTCGGCTCGTTCGCGCAGTGCGCTTTGTCCACTCATGATCCACGTCCCAGCCACTCGCGCACGGCCGCGACCCATTGCTCGCGTGGCGCATCAAGAGCCGGCGCGCGCGCGGTGTTGTCCCGTAGCCGCGCAAGTGTTGCCGCAAGATCGGGCGGCTCAAGACCGTCCAGCCAGTTCTCGTTTAGAGCCACCAACCAGGCTAGCTGGTAGGCGATCGACCGAGGGTCCAGGCGGCCTTGGCGAAAAAGGGCCCGCAGTAGTTGTCCACGCTTTAAGCGTGCGCTCATCGCCTCGTCCAGGCGCGTTCCAAAACGCGTAAATAACTCCAGCTCCATGAACTGCAGGTAATCTAGGCGCAAGCGTTTGCATTCCCGTGCGATCGCGCCAACCTGCGCCTTGCCACCGATTCTCGACACCGAGGTGCCGACGTCGATGGCCGGAAACATGCCGGAGGCGACGAGTTTGCTGCTCAGATACACCTGACCGTCGGTGATCGATATCAGGTTCGTCGGAATATAGCTTGCGACTTCACCAAGTTGCGTCGGTACGATGGGCAAAGCGGTCATGCTGCCGCCGCCTTGCGCGCTGCGCAATTGCGTCGAGCGCTCAAGCAGCCGCGAATGTAGGTA
Organism: Burkholderiaceae bacterium; assembly: GCA_035621895.1. Lineage (GTDB taxonomy): Bacteria > Pseudomonadota > Gammaproteobacteria > Burkholderiales > Burkholderiaceae_F > GJ-E10. The sequence goes on from DASPWJ010000165.1 coordinate 2,704, forward strand.
AAAGATGTCGCCTGGGTAGGCCTCGCGTCCAGGAGGGCGGCGCAACAGCAACGAAAGTTCGCGGTAGGCCTGGGCGTGTTTGCCCAAATCGTCGTAGACGATGAGCGTGTCGAACCCGGCATGCATCCAAGCCTCCGCCAGCGTACAGCCGGCAAACGGCGCCAAGTACTGCACACCTGGCAGCGTTCCGGCCTCGGCAACGACCACCGTGGTATGCGCAAGTGCCTTGTGTTCGGTCAGCAGATTGATTGTTTCGGCCACCTCGGCACGGCGCTGACCGATGAGCACCATCACACAGCGCACGCCCTGGTCATGCTGGTGAATCACCGCATCTAACGCAATGGCGCTTTTGCCGGTGCCTTCGTCGCCAATCAGTAGCTCGCGCTGGCCGCGGCCAATGGGCAGCAGTGTGTCGATGATGGTATTGCCCGTATACAGCGGCCTAGTCACGGGGTCGCGCTCAATAATTGCCGGCGAACGCCCCTCCAAGGGGCGCTGTTCGCTAAGCATGGGGGCAGGCAGGCCGTCCAGAGGGCGCCCGAGCGGATCGATAACGCGGCCAAGCAGGGCGTCGCCGCAGCCGATACTTAGCCGCTGCCGGCTGCGACGCATTCGCAAGCCGGCGACGAGATCCTCGGATTGATCCAACAAGATGCAGCCGGCAAGGCGCTCGTCCAACTGAAACACCCACGCACGGCTGCCCTGTGCCGAGCGCAGCACCTCGCCCATGGGCACCGAGGGCAAGCCTTGCAGCCATGCAATTCCATCGGCGACGCCAATGACGGTGCCA
>DASPWJ010000166.1:0-35547 GCA_035621895.1 Burkholderiaceae bacterium
CTGCGGGAGGGGCGGTTGCTTCGCGCGATGGGGTTGGACACGGCCGGTAGGATTCGAATGGCGGTCGCCTTGCTTTCGGAGGCCAAGAATTCGGCCGTGTTCGCGCAGGGTTTATTTTGTATCGGGCGCAGTCAAAACACGCTTGAATGGTCGCGAAGCACAAAAGGGGGGAGCGTTTTGTTTTCGGTCGTTGCAATCATCGTTGGGCTTTTTGCTGCCTTGGTCGCAGCGATCTACTGGTACCAAGAGATACTGATCTTTCATCCTGTGCCGCTTTCGGCCGATTATGTGTTCGATCAGCCCGACGTTGCTGAGCTCGAGATCGCCACGGGCGGCGCGATGCTATCGGCGTTGCACCTGCGCTTGCCGGATCCGAAGGGCATTGTGTTCTACCTGCACGGCAACGCCGGCAACCTTCGTGACTGGTTTGCCGATACGTCGGTTTATCGGCAGTCGAACTTTGATCTTTTCATGCTCGATTACCGAGGTTACGGCAAGAGCACGGGTCACATCCGCAGCGAGGCTCAGCTGCGGGCGGATGTTGCCGCAGCATGGCAACGAATCGCTCCGCTATATGAGGGGCGCCGCAAAGTGATTATGGGGCGCTCACTAGGCACGGCGCTGGCTGCGCGGCTTGCAGCCGAGGTTCGGCCCGATCTGACCATACTTGTTTCGCCCTACTGGAGCATGACGGAGCTAAGCCGCATGCACTTTCCGCTGTGGCCTTCCGCCTTCGTGCGCTACCGGCTCGAAACCTTTCGTGACCTGGCACGCATCGATGGACCGGTGCTGCTAGTGCACGGTGGTCGCGACGCGCTAATTCCCTTCGCGCATAGTGTGCGGTTGCAGCCGCTGGCGCGCTTGGCGCAGCTTGTCGGCATCGCGGCTGCGGAGCACAGCGATGTGGAGGACTTCGCCGAGTACCGCAGAGCGATCGCTGAGCATCTGGCAAAACTCTGAAGCGCGCCGTGACTTTCAGGCGAAAAATCCGTGCAAAAACCAATTGTGCGGGGCAGTCAGTTCGCGATAGATCCAAAGGGTTTGGCCGCTTCGGTTGCGTGCAACAAAATAATCCCGGTGCACAGTCGCTCGCTGTGCCTGCCCCAGGTCCCACCATCCCGCTTCAATCCGTTCCGGCCCCGCCAGCAGTGCCAGCGGTCCGCCCTCGCCATAGTGTGGGGTGCCGGACTCCTTTGGCGCTGTTGCCAACCGATGCGGTGTCGGCAGGATCATCAAAGGTCGTTGTGTCGGCAGTGGCGCTTGGCTCTGCGGGTATGGCAGACCCGGTGCAAGGGGCACGACGCGGTATGCAAACTCGGGCCGATGATCGCTGAGGGCCTGCAATTGGAATACCCCTGTTGAACCCAGACGCGCATGGAGTGTTTCGGCCAGTTGCAGGGCGTCGGTTCCCTGGGTTGCGGACTGTGGAGCCGGGGGCAGGAAACTGGCATTGGGCGGCACCAGCTCCGCCATGTGCTCAAGTTCGAGCTCGAGCCGAATCGCAGGTTCGGGCAAGCTGATGCGTGTCAGCCGTTCTGTGAATAACCGCAGCAAGCGTTGCGCATCCCGCTCGGGAACAGCCAGTGCCAGGCCGATCGTCGTAGGTGCCGTGGGTTGTTCGCGCCGCGCACTGTGGTGTACGCGCAGCAGCAATGCCGTTGCTCCGGCACCGTGGCCTCGCAAAAATCCCTCGAGCAGGCGCAGCAGGCGGTGCACCGGCACGGTCAGCTGTTCTACGTTGACCAAGTCGGCGGGCAACTCGATGTGCGCTCGGAATTGTTCTAATGGGGCAAAGGGGGGTTGCGGGTCGGGAATAGTGCCGAGCAGTCGATCCAGATCGCTCAGTTGTTGCGCCCCGAAACGTCGAGCGAAAGCCTCGCGCGGCAGCGCCAGCACTTGGCCGATCGTACTGAGTCCCAGTGCATACAAGGTTTCGTTGATTTGTTCTTCCCAATCAAGCAGTCGCAGTGGCAGTGGTCCTAGTGCGCTGGGCAATTGGGCCGCTGCCACTGCATCAGGTGGCCTCAAACCGAGTTCGCGTGCGCAGGCAAGTATGCGTGCTGCTGCGGGCGTGGCGGCGCTGGCATCGCTAGCGCGATAACCGAGGCTGCGCAGGGCGCCAACGATACGTTGGCGCAACGCATCGCGCCCGCCAAACAGCCGCTCGCTGGCTCCGGTTTCGATGAGTACTGCGCTGCTGTCGCGTGCTTGGAAGGGAACAATCCGGGCGCTGAACTGGTACGCCCAACATGCCAGTTCTTCTAGTGCCGTGCGCTCGCGTTGTGCGTCTCGTCGAATGGCGACCAGGTCGTGAGCCAGGGCCTGGGCCGCGGCCAATTTCATCCCGGGCAGCACTCCGGCACTGCGTGCCTTGTCGTTGCAAAAGACAATGTCGGTGCGCTGCACGGGCCCATCGACAATGGCCAGTGTCAGGTTACGCGCAAGTGCCGCATTGAGCCCTCGCTGGGCCAGTTGCAGCGATAGCGCAGGCAAGTTAAGGGCAAGCCAGGTGGACATGGTATCGATACTGTATATTTATACAGTATTATCCAACAAAACGGTCTACGCCTTGGTGGCGCTGCGCGCGCACTGCCACCAAGCGCATATCATTTGGAGACGCCAAGGCGGCACGGGCCGCTTTCGCGCAGGGAGTCAGATCGTGAACCATCAATTCGTTTGGGTGGACATCCCCGTTGCGGACCTTGATCGGGCCATCGCTTTTTATTCGGCCGTGCTTGCTGGCAAGGTTTCGCGTGAGGGCGGCCCGGGGTTTTTCTTTGGTCTTTTGCCTCATGCCGGCAGCTCGGTGAGCGGCTGTCTGTATCGCCCTGGACCAGAGAACGCACCCTCGCAACAGGGGCCGCTCGTCTATTTGAACGCAAGCGGTCGACTGCGCGAGGCGGTGCAGGCTGCCCAGGACCACGGCGGCTACGTCGTTCAATCGATTCATCAGATCGGCGAGCATGGCTGGCGTGCGATCGTCGTCGACAGCGAAGGCAATCGAATCGCGTTGCATGCGCCGAAGATCTAGCGGTGGCTCTTTGCTACGGGCCCCTCGGGAGTCGCCCGCGCGCCAACTGCGAAGCGATCGCAGATACCGTGGCAACAAGCCGCTTCGAGGCACCGTCGATACCCGCGCGCGTTCAGCAGTATGCCGCTCGATTGCTGCTTGCGCGGACAAGATCTTCGCGGACGTAGGTTGCGCTCGGGGTGCAGACAGATTGCGGCGACATCGCCGTCGGCTCGCAGCGCCGTGCCGCTGGGCTTTAATACGGCGCGTGCTGCGTTTTGACGCCTGTTTGCGCGGGTCATAGTCCCGGCCCCTTATGCAGCGGCCTTTGGCAGTTTTAGTGCACGGAATGGTCCGCACGCCCGTTTCTATGGGCTTGCTTGCCTATCGCTTGCGTCGGCACGGGTTTCGCACTGCCATCTTTGGGTATTCGGTCACGGTGGAAAAATTTCCTACCGTTCTTGCGCGCCTCCAGCGTTTTATTGAAGCGCGCCGCGACGAGCAGGCCTTTATTGTTGTCGGCCACTCGTTAGGGGGCGTGCTGTTGCGCTGTGTGCTTCCGAAGCTGCAGCGCTTGCCTGCTGCCTGCTTTTTGCTCGCACCGCCTTCGCGGCCTTGTGCCTTGGCACGCATGCTTGCGCCGCATTTACCCTACCGACTCGTGACCGGTGAAATGGGTCAGCTGCTGGCCGATGAGCAGTTCATGCAAAGTGTGCCTATTCCGCAGTGTCCGACCTGGATCTATGCGGGCACCGGTGGCCCAAGCACGCGCTTTTTCCCGATCGGGGACGAACCCAATGACGGAGTGCTGAAGGTTTCGGAAACCCGTCTGGCGGGAGTTCCGCTGGTGCTAGTTCCCGCGATGCACACTTTTCTGATGAATTCGCGCGTCGTCGTGCGCGATCTGCTTGAGCGGGCGCGCGCGGCCGTTTCGGGTGAATTTCGTTGCGTGCCCTAACCGCGATCCTCGGTTGCCTGCTGTCGAAACACAAGTCAAACTGTGGGTATCGCTCGCGGGGAATTCTTGTGTATAACTAATCGCAAACGCGCCGAGTTTATCGCGGATTGCTGCATGAGATATCTGCCGATGTTGGCGTAGTTCGGAGGTTGTGCGTGGGCAACGCAGGTGCGACCTTAGCCCTGCACGAAGCTTGCGAACTTTATTTGCTTGATCGATCGCAATGATGGGCTGAACATACCGGTGCAGACTGCTTCGCAGCGATGTTTTGTGGATCGAAATATCGGATCTGCCATATCGGGTGTAGTTTTCCGACAAAAGCGCTTGTTGCCAAGCGCATTGAAATAGTTGAGATCGTTGTGTGTAATGCAAACGCGGACCGGACATCGGTTTTGCGTGGTTTGCGCCGAGGGCAGGGCGAATTTTCGATCCGAGGCCACGAGATGGCCATGAAGGGCGTATGAGGCTTTTGTACCTTGCTGCCTGGTGGTTAAGGCGGCAGCGCTTGGGACAGAACGTTGCCGGGGCCTTGGCCCTGATGTTTGCGATGTCGGTCGTGCTGGCAGCAAGCGAAGGCGACGCAGCTCCTGCGCCCGTCAAGCCCGAGCCGGTCACTACGGGGGTCAATTGCGGCTCGCTCGTGATCCGCAATTGTCGTTTGCGTCTGCCATCGGTTCTGGCTGATTCGGGCCAACACGTGCTGGGCGGTGCGCCTTTGCAGTGGGAGGCGGTTCATATTGCCGGACCGGATGCGGACGAGATTGTTGTCACCGGAGAGCGCATTCGCGAGCCGACAGCCAGCGAGGTTTTTGAGCGCTACCTCGGTTCGCCCCAGGGTTCGACAAGTCTGATTAGCCGTCCGGCCTTTGGCGGTGCGCGCTGTACAACGATTTCGCGCTCGGGAGCAACGCTTTGTTCGGTTTCCGGCGCCGTACTGCCCGGAATGGGAACTCCGGTGACGACCTGGTCGTTTTCGTTTTAACGCCGGCGCCGCAGCGCGGTTTGCTTAATGGGCAAAGATCGTGCGCACGGAGCGCCCGGCGCTTGCCGAGAGCGTTTCGAGCAGTTGCGCCAGGCAGGGCGCTGTTGCCGCGCTTGCCTGCTCGGACGGTGCAGTCGATGGAGCCGGAAGACGGTTCCAACGCACGGGGTGGATTTGCAGTGCGATGGGCTCGATTAGCGGGCGGCCACGGCGTTTGAGCAAGCGTACCTGCAGTTGACCGTCATCATGGTGTAGTTGCAAGCGCAAGGCTGCTGGCGACGGTGTGCGCGCATGGCGGGCGTTGCGCAAGATAAAAACCAATGCCCGGTGTCGCTGCGCCAGTAGATGCAGTCGGCGCAGGGAGCGGAAATCGGCATCGGTACCAGCGCCCTGAGGCAACCAACCAAGCAAGGCACCCAAATGGGCCGCACGCAAAGACTGTTCCATGGCCCAGCCGCTTTCGCGCGCGGTCAGTGGTTTGACGAAAATATTGCGCGCCAGATCGATACCGGCTTCTACCAGTGCCGGTGCATAGGGCAAAGCGTGTGCTGCCGTTCGCTGTTGTATGGTGCCTTGGGGCAGGCGGGCCGTGGTCGGCGAATTCTCCTGAGACGGCAACACCCAAACACAAGTGCGGCCGCTGTGCGTTACTGCTGCCAGTGCGGGCAGCAGCAGACTCAGTTCACCGATACCAGAATGATCGGTCAGTAGCTCGACAAGCTGTCCGTGTGACCAGCCGTAACCGGGAAGTTCCCGGTCGAGGTCTTCATAACCAGAGGGTGTGCAATCCATGCGCGAATCCGCCCGGATCCAATCGTCGCCGCGCCAAAGATTGGGAATGGCGCCGACATCAGCCGCTTGTAGCAAAGGAACTAGGGTAGTGGCGGCACGCATGGATAGTTCACCGTGACTTTTTGATATCTGCCCCGGCCTATAGGCCGTAAATTCCTACTGCGTCTGAAACGATGTTCGCCATCTCTAGAATCCCGTCGACGGGTTCCCGGGCCGGCTGCCTTACTGCACTGGTCGTATCTTCTGAGGCGTTACTATCCGCATGCCTTGCGTCAGATGGCAGCACGGATGACACCCACCGCGATACCCTCGATGGTCAGTGCCTCGCGTTTGAGGTCGACCATGATGGAGGTGTAGTCCGGGTTCTCAGCGATCAACTCAGCGCGTGTTCCGCGCAACTTTAGCCGCTTGACAGTGACATCATCGCCGAGCCGAGCGACGACGATTTGCCCGTTGTGCGCCTGGCTTTGCCGATGTACCGCCAACCAGTCGCCATCGAGAATGCCGGCGTCGCGCATGCTCATGCCGCGCACTTCAAGCAGATAATCTGCGCGTGGCCGGAAGGTGGAGGGGTCGACTGCCGGGCGCTTGAGGACGTTCTCCTGCGCCAGAATTGGGCTGCCAGCGGCGACTTTGCCGATCAGGGGCAGACCAAATTCGCGTGCCGCCTCGCCAAGGGCACGCACCGAATCGCGCAGCCGAATGCCGCGCGAAGTGCCGGCGACCAGTTCGATCAAACCTTTTTTTTGCAATGCCTGCAGATGTTGTTCCGCGGCGTTCAAAGAACGGAAGCCAAAAGCGTGGGCGATTTCCTCGCGTGTTGGCGGTGCGCCGCTTTCCGCAAGAGTGCTGCGGATGAATTCGAGAATTTCGTTTTGACGGGAGGTCAGGACAGTGGCCGGGTCGATATTCATGGTCGTATCACGAACTGAAGATGTTATACTGTAAATGTATACAGTATTCGTTGTCAACCGCCATCGTGGTACCCATAACCATCGAAATGCATGCCTTGCAGCCCGCCGGCTACGTGATACACTGCGTTGGCATCAATCGGAAGCCGCCCGCTACTGACGGCGGCTCCTGACAGAGCGGCTGGCCGTGAGAGTAGTGCCGCGAACGCGCCGATGCGCCATGCGCCGGCAGCCCGCACCCACGGTTCGTGCCGCGTAATTCCCGACCACGCCCGTAGACGACACCTGCAAAGCAGGGTCGTTCGGCCAAGCGGAACTGGAAAACCGGAATCGTATGTTTTTGTTCGGTAACCCCGAACGCCTTGCGTTAGCCATTGCGGCTTCGCACACACACGCCTGGCGCGCGCGCCGGGTTGATCCATTTGCACGCGAGACATGAATACGCACGAGGCCAAGATCGTTTTGGAAACGGCACTATTGACCGCGGAGCAACCCCTCCCGGTTGATCAGCTACGCAAGTTGTTTACCGAGGAACTGGACGATGACACCATCCGAGCGCTGCTTGAGGAGTTGCGCAGCGACTGGAAAGGTCGCGGTGTCGAGCTAGTTGCGCTGGCCAGCGGCTGGCGCTTTCAAAGCACCGCGGCCATGCGACCGATTCTCGAGCGACTCAATCCTGAAAAACCACCCAAGTACTCGCGGGCGGTGCTCGAAACGCTGGCGATCATCGCCTATCGCCAGCCAGTCACGCGCGGCGATATCGAAGAGATTCGTGGCGTAAGCGCATCAGCGCCCGTAATCAAGACGCTTGAGGAGCGCGGATGGATAGAAACCATCGGCCATCGTGAGGCGCCCGGTCGCCCCGGACTGCTTGCCACGACCCGCATGTTTCTTGACGATTTTGGCCTTCGCTCGTTGCAGGAGCTGCCTCCCATTAGCGTGGATGCTTCTGCGCCCACTACCAAGGACGAGTTGCCATTTCCTGATCTGGCAGCGGCTTTGTCGGCCCCCAGTGCTGCCGAACGCATCGAGCACGCCGCTAGCGCGCTGCCGGCAGCCATTACGGCAAGTGGCGAGCCTGCGACGAATCACAGCCATGCCCCATCGTCGGATTTTCCTCAGTCCGAGGATGCGCCCGTCCAATACGGAGAAGCGAGTCCCCCTATGAGTCAGATGAGTTCGGTAACCCCATGAATCCGTCTTCACGAAACGACACCCTCCCAACGACGACGGAGCCGACGCCGCAGGAACCGGCTGCGGTTTCGACTCCCAAAACCGTAGTGCCGGTTCCCCAGGACCTAGCGCCTACGCAAGCAGGGAGCGAGGTCGCGCCGCCGCCTTTGGATGGGGGCGGCGATCAGGAAGGTCTGCTCGAAAGCGATAGCCCGGATCCAAGCTTTGGCGTCGATGCGGGTACTGAGAGCGCAGCCGGCGAACGTCGTCACCGCGGACCTCATGGCCGACGCCGGCGAGGACGCCCGGAGCGCTTGCCGCGCGATGCAGCGGCGGACGCCGATGCCAGCAGCGAAGCGCCTTCTGCCCCAGTTTTGCTGGCCGGAGAAGGCGAAGAAGTCAATGCCTTGGCGATGGCCGAGCACCCGCTGCCGCAGTCTTTGTTGGAAAAAGGTCGACGTGCCGCCAAGATCGCGTTAAGCGCGCAATCGGACAAGCTGCATAAGGTGCTTGCCGATGCCGGCATCGGTTCGCGACGCGACATGGAGGAACTCATCGTCGCCGGCCGCGTTTCCGTCAACGGGCAACCCGCTCACGTTGGCCAGCGCGTGCTACCAACCGACCAGGTGCGCATCAACGGCAAGCCCCTGAATACTCGCCGGCAGCCGGGTCGGCCGCCGCGGGTGTTGCTGTACCACAAGCCGGCGGGAGAAATTGTCTCGCAGGATGATCCGCAAGCGCGGCCGAGTGTCTTCGAAAAACTACCCAAGGTCTCCGGCGGACGGTGGGTCGCCATTGGCCGGCTCGATTTCAATACCGAGGGCCTGCTACTGTTCACGACCTCAGGGGAATTGGCCAATCGTTTGATGCACCCGCGTTTTGAGGTAGAGCGCGAGTACGCGGTTCGGCTACTGGGCGAATTGACCACCGAGCAGCGCAACCAACTGCTTGAAGGAATTGCCCTTGAGGATGGCCCTGCGCGGTTCTCGCGCTTAGAAGATGCCGGCGGTCAAGGCGCAAATCACTGGTACCGCGCGGTGCTTAGCGAAGGACGCAATCGGGAAGTTCGGCGCATGTTCGAGGCGCTCGGTCTTCAGGTCAGCCGTCTGATTCGTATCCGTTTTGGCGCAGTCCAATTGCCGCGCACGCTTGCTCGGGGTCGTTTCCAAGAACTGGCGCCCGCCTGGGTCGAAGCCTGGTTGCACGACCTTGGCATTGGAGCCGACGAAGTTCGCACTCGCTCCGGCACTCCCGGACGCAGGCCGGGCGGGCCAAAGGCCGGCAGGCCCAGTCGAAACGGCGGCGCTCGTCAGCCAGACCCGCTGGCAAGCACTTCGAGCTACTTTGCCCAGGACCCCAACGCAGTACGCCGCGGCAACCCTAATAATCGTCCGGGAGGCCCCAATGGGGGTCGGCAGCCTGACCCGATGGCCAGTACAGCTGGCTACTTTTCCCAACAGCCTAACGGGTTGCGCCGCGGCAATCGCGCGGGCAAATCCGGCCGCCCTGGCGGCAACCGGCAGCCGGATCCCATGGCTAGCACGGTCAACTATCTTGCAAACGACCCTTATGCAGGCCGGCGCGGCCCGCAAGGCAACAAACCGCCTCGACAACAAGGCGGGGGCCGGCAGCCCGATCCAATGACCAGCACCGTGAACTACATCGCGCGGGGGCATGGTTCGGGGTCCAATGCGGCTGGGGGCGGACCCGCGGTTTTCCGTCGGTCGAAAGGTCGGAACCGCATCGGCTAAGTTGTTGCAGGTAGGGATCGGATTGCACAATCTGGCGGCCCTTGCGGCGCGACGCCGGTGCCGGGCCGGTATATAATTTGCGATTGCCAGCAGCGGTGCGCCCGCTGGCAAGATCGAGACAGTTCCGGCTTGACTTGGGTCATCTTGGGTCGATCGCGGAAATAATTGGGGCGCCCGGCGCCATTGGTCCGAGCCGTCGGAGCCAAAGTGCCAGCCTGTTGATGAGACAAAATGGGCTCGACGACGGCCCATTTTTTTTTGCCGCAAGCGGCGGGCCCAACGTCGATGTCTGATTGATCGGAAGGTGCGCGCTAGCAGCGACGGTGCGTGTTTATTAATGGGTGGCGCGGGTGAACGAGGCGCAAAAGAACTTGCAGGAACGCTCTGCACCGGTTGCCGACGCGGGCAAGCTGCTCTCGTCGCCGCTCGGAGCGCTCGTTGAGCGCACGGTTGCGGGACTTGGCTATGAGCTCCTGGGGCTGGAGCGCAGTTCGCACGGGCTTTTGCGAGTGACCTTGGACATTGCCCCGGTCGAAGGCGTGGGACTGGCCGCTGGTGGCAGCGGTCGGCCGGTAAGTATCGAGGATTGCGAACGAGTCAGCCGGCAACTCACGCACTTATTTGCGGTCGAAGGCATTGACTACGATCGACTGGAGGTTTCATCACCGGGGCTCGATCGGCCGTTGCGCGGGGCACGCGATTTTGCGCGTTTTGCCGGCGCCATGGCGACGGTGCAGTTAGCCGCACCTATTGGAGGCCGGCGCCGCCTGCGCGGACGGCTGCTTGGTTTGGCGACGGGCGATGGAGTGCCGGAGCGAGTACGCATGACGTTGGTGCCCGCCCCGCAGCCTTCGCCTCGAGGCGCGCGCAAGGCGCGCGTGCGCGAGTTAGAAGTGGGGGAGACCGTGGAGTTTGCCCTGGCCGATGTCCAGAAGGCGCGACTTGCGCCCGAATGGGAATTCGACCAAGGCGCGATGCAGCGCACCGCGCAGTTGCAGGCGCAGTGATGGTTGTCGAGAGGGTTTGAAAAGCTATGAGTCGAGAAATCTTGCTGCTGGTTGACGCCTTGGCGCGCGAAAAAAGCGTGCCCAAGGAAATCGTCTTTGGCGCGCTCGAGTCGGCGCTCGCCTCTGCGACCAAGCGCCTCTTTAGTGAAGAAGACGTCGAGATTCGCGTGGCGGTGGATCGGGAAAGTGGTGAATACGATGCCTTTCGCCGCTGGCACGTCGTGCCCGACGAAGCCGGATTGCAGGAACCCGGTCATCAGATCATTTTGTCCGATGCGCGAGACCAGATCCCGGACATCGAAGTCGATGAGTACATCGAAGAGCAGTTGCCGCGCCAGGATCTGGGTCGGCGCTTTGCACAAGACACCAAACAAGTCATCCTGCAAAAGATCCGCGATGCGGAGCGTGAACAGTTGCTTTCGGAGTTTCTTGCGCGCAATGACGCCATTGTCAACGGCTCGGTCAAGCGCATGGACAAAGGTGACGTCATCCTGGAGATCGGCAAGATCGAGGCTCGTCTTCCCCGATCTGAAATGATTCCGAAAGAGAATCTTCGCATCGGCGATCGTGTACGCGCCTACGTCGCTAAGGTCGACCGAACGCTGCGCGGACCGCAGGTCATCGTCTCGCGCACGGCGCCCGAGTTTCTGATGAAGCTCTTCGAGCTCGAGGTGCCCGAGATCGAGCAGGGTCTTTTGCAAATCAAGTCGGCCGCTCGCGATCCGGGCGTTCGCGCCAAGATCGCGGTCTGGACCAACGATCGGCGCATCGATCCGATTGGAACCTGCGTGGGCATGCGCGGCTCCCGGGTGCAGGCCGTAACCAATGAACTGGGTGGCGAACGTGTGGACATCGTGCTGTGGTCGGACGACCCAGCACAGTTCGTGATCGGTGCCTTGGCGCCGGCCAACGTTTCCTCGATTGTGGTCGACGAGGACAAACACGCGATGGACGTCGTGGTGGATGAAGATAACTTGGCCATTGCGATTGGGCGAAGTGGCCAAAATGTCCGGCTGGCGTCGGAGCTGACGGGCTGGCAAATCAACATCATGACGGCCGAGGAATCGACGCAAAAGCAGCAGCAGGAGCGTGAGGCGATCCGTAATGCCTTCATGGAAAGCCTTGACGTCGACCAGGAAGTCGCCGACATCCTGATCGGCGAGGGCTTCTCGAGCGTTGAGGAAATTGCCTACGTGCCCGTGAATGAGTTGCTGGAGATTTCGGCGTTTGACGCGGATATGGTCGAGGAGCTGCGCACCAGAGCGCGCAACGCGATTCTCACCGAAGCGATCAAGCGCGAAGAAAATCTGGACCGTGCGGACAAGTCCTTGCTCGAGCTCGACGGAATGGACACCGAGCTGGCGATCAAGCTGGCGGCCGGTGGGGTGCGCACGCGCGACGAACTGGCCGATTTGGGTGTTGATGAACTGGTAGAAATGACGGGCATCGACGCGTCACGTGCAGGTGCTTTAATCTTGGCGGCGCGCGCGCACTGGTTTGCCTAAAGTGCCGGCGCCGGTTTGAACGAAAGAGGAAACGAAAGACAATGGCCAGCAACACAGTTGCGCAATTTGCCACCGAGCTAAAGCTCACGCCGCCGGTGCTGCTAGAGCAGCTGCGCGCCGCTGGCGTGGGCAAACACGCCGAAACGGATGAACTTTCGGAGGACGACAAGGCCAAGCTGTTGGAGGCCTTGCGCAAGGCGCACGGTGGGCAGGAAATCGAGAAGCGCAAGATCACCTTGACGCGACGCTCGACTTCGGCCATTAAACAGGCCGACGCAACTGGCAAGGCGCGCACGATTCAAGTGGAAGTGCGCAAAAAGCGCGTATTCGTAAAGCGTGACGCCGAAACAGAGGCCGAGGCCGCTGTCGCCCCGCAGGCCCTGGTGCTCGACGAAGCGGAGATGGCGCGACGCGAAGAGGAAGCGCGTCGGCAGGCCGAATTTGTCGCACGCCAAGTGAGCGAGGCGCGCGAGCGCACGGAGCGTGCGCAGCGAGAGCTCGAGGAGTCGCATCGGCGCGAGCGCGAGGCCCAAGAGGCATTAGCCGGGCGCGGTGCCGCGGCGCATGAGGCTGCGGCGGCCCAGCAAGCGCAGGCGGAGCGTGCGCAGGCCGAAAAGGCCGCCGTCGCTGCGGCACAGGTCAAGGAAGCGGCTGCGGCCGTCGAGCGCGTGGAAGCTGCGCCGCACGCACCCGAGCGCGCGCGCCGCGTAGTCGAGCAGGAGGTCGCCGCTATCAAGACCATGATGGCGGCGCCCAAGAAGGTGCTCAAAGCGCCGGTTGCCGAAGGCACGTTGCACAAGCCCGCGACGGCAAAACCGCAGGAGCGAGTGGCCGAAGAGCGCAAAGAAGAGAAAAAAACCGGAGCCAAGGAGGTCAAGTCCGCGAAGCTTGCCTCTAGTTGGTCCGAGGATGCTGCCAAGCGCCGCCAGATCAAGACACGGGGTGACGTCTCGACGGGTACGGGCACTTGGCGCGGTCCCAAGGGCCACCGGCGTCAGGACGAACGCGAAAAAGTCACTTTCACAGCGGTGGTCGAACCGGTCGTGCGTGATGTCTCGGTTCCGGAAACGATTACCGTTGCTGAGTTGGCGCATAAGATGGCGGTGAAGGCATCCGAGGTAATCAAGGTCCTGATGAAGCTAGGACAGATGGTTACCATCAATCAGGTGCTGGACCAGGAAACGGCGATGATCGTGGTCGAGGAAATGGGGCACAAGGCTTTTGCTGCCAAACTCGACGATCCGGAAGCCCTGCTGGCCGTACGCGAAGAGCCGACGGCTGAGGCCGAGTTGCTGCCGCGGCCTCCGGTAGTGACGGTCATGGGACACGTCGACCACGGCAAGACCTCGCTGCTCGACTACGTCCGGCGCACGAAGGTTGCCGCAGGCGAGGCGGGCGGAATCACGCAGCACATCGGTGCCTACCATGTGGAGACTCCCCGTGGGGTGATCACGTTTCTGGATACGCCCGGCCACGAGGCGTTCACTGCGATGCGCGCGCGAGGTGCCAAGGCGACCGATTTGGTCATTTTGGTGGTCGCGGCCGACGACGGGGTGATGCCCCAGACGATCGAAGCGATTGCCCACGCCAAAGCCGCGTCGGTGCCGATCGTGGTGGCGATCAACAAGATTGACAAACCGGAAGCCAATCCGGAGCGTGTCAAGCAGGAACTTGTTGCGCAGCAGGTGGTTCCGGAAGAGTACGGTGGCGATTCGCCATTTGTGCCGGTGTCGGCCAAGACCGGCAAGGGCGTGGACGAGTTGCTCGAGCAAGTGCTGTTGCAGGCCGAGGTTCTCGAGCTCAAGGCGCCGAAGGACGCGCCGGCCAAGGGTCTGATCATCGAATCGCAACTCGACAAGGGCCGCGGTCCGGTGGCAACGGTGCTCGTGCAATCTGGCACGTTGCGCCGTGGCGATGTCGTGCTGGCAGGCAGCTGTTTTGGACGGGTGCGCGCGATGCTCGATGAGTCGGGCAAAGCGATTGCCACAGCCGGGCCGTCGATTCCGGTGGAAATTCAAGGGTTGTCGGACGTTCCTGCGGCGGGCGACGAGATGATCGTGCTCGGCGACGAGCGCAAGGCTCGGGAAATCGCGCTGTTTCGCCAAGGCAAGTTCCGCGACACGAAACTGGCCCGGCAGCAGGCGGCAAAGCTGGAGAACATTTTCGAGACCATGGGCCAGGACGGTACGGCGAAGGTGCTGCCGCTCATCATCAAGGCCGACGTTCAGGGTTCGCAAGAGGCACTGGTGCATGCACTTACGAAGCTTTCGACCCCGGAAGTCAAGGTGCAGATTGTGCATGCGCAAGTGGGCGGCATTTCGGAGAGCGATGTTAATTTGGCGGTGGCTTCCAAAGCGGTCATCATCGGATTTAACGTGCGTGCCGAGCAATCGGCGCGCAAGCTCGCCGAGAACAACGGCATCGATATTCGCTACTACAACATCATTTATGACGCCGTCGATCAAGTGAAAGCCGCCCTAACGGGCATGCTGGCGCCGGAGCAAAGAGAGCAGATTTTGGGTCTGGTGGAGATCCGCCAGGTGTTTCGCGTCTCCAAGGTCGGCACGATCGCGGGCTGCATGGTGCTCGATGGGTTGGTCAAGCGCACGGCTCAGGCGCGATTGCTGCGCGACAACGTGGTGATATGGAGCGGGGAAATCGATTCGCTGAAGCGATTTAAAGATGACGTGCGCGAGGTCAAGGCTGGCTTCGAATGCGGCTTATCGCTTAAGGGCTACGACGACATCAAGGAAGGCGATCAGCTGGAAATCTTCGAGGTCCAGGAGGTCGCACGTACGCTGTAGTTGGCCGGTCCCGAAATGCCCGTAAGCGGGTTTCGTGGGATGTGCCGTAACGTCAGCCGTTTGTGGGTCATATGGTTCGACCGCTCAAATCACCTAACCGCGCGCAGCGCGTTTCCGATCAGATTCAGCGCGACTTAGCTGAGTTAATTGCGCGCGAAGTGCGCGACCCCCGTGTGGGGATGGTGACGCTCAGCGGCGTCGAACTGTCGCCCGATTATGCGCACGCCAAGGTATTTTTCACGGTCATCGGATCGGAGCCTGCGGCCGCAGCCGCGGGCTTAAACGCGGCGGCCGGACACCTGCACAATTTGCTGTTTAAGCGCTTGCGCATTCACACCGTGCCGCGACTGACGTTTGTGCATGACGTCACGCTGGAGCGTGGCTTTGAGATCGACGATTTGATCCGCCAGGCATTGCACGAGGCGCCAGCCGGCGCCGGTGAACCGAGCGTGGAACGCGAATAGGACCGGCCGGGAGCATCGGATGCGGCGCGCAGCGGCCGACCTCATTGACGGCGTGCTGCTGCTCGATAAGCCGGTCGGCGTGTCCTCCAATCTAGCGCTGCAGAAGGCCCGAAGGCTGTTGCAGGCGCGCAAGGCAGGACACACGGGTACCCTTGATCCGCTGGCAAGCGGCCTGTTACCGCTGACCTTTGGGGAAGCAACGAAATTTTCCGCTGATTTACTTGACGCGGACAAGGAATATCAGGCGCGGATCGAACTTGGCGTTGCCACCAGCACGGGCGATGCCGAAGGCGAAATCGTTGCGCGGCGCGCGGTCCGGGTTACGCGCGAACAGTTCGAGACAGTACTGGGGCGCTTTGTTGGCAAAAGACAGCAGGTGCCCCCGATGCATTCGGCGCTCAAGCGCGGCGGCCGTCCGCTGTACGAGTTGGCGCGCGTGGGACTCGAGATCGAGCGCGCTGCGCGGCCAATTGAGCTGACGCGCCTGACGCTTACCTGTTGGGATGAGCGGCGCCCTTGCTTCGAGCTTGCGTGCAGCAAGGGGACCTACGTGCGCGTGCTGGCGCAGGACATCGGCGAGGCCCTGGGTTGCGGCGCGCACCTTGTTGGCTTGCGCCGCACGCGGGTGGGCAATTTGCACCTGGCGCAGGCCACAACGCTGGCGCAACTGGAAGAGCAAAGTCTAAGCGAGCGCCGCTCGCAGCTCTTACCGGTCGACGCTTTGCTGGCGAACCTGCCACGAATCTCGCTTGATGCCGATGAGGCGGCGCGCCTGGGTTGTGGGCAGCGAGTAAGGCAGCAAGCGCGCGCGATCTCGGATGCACCTCGGCTGCGTGTGTATGACGCACACAACCGCTTAGTGGGCCTTGCCAGTTGCCACGACGGTTGGCTGAGGGCAACACGCCTGGTCGCCAACATTGCGCCAATCAGAGATTCTCTGGACCAGTTTGCAAAGGGAAAAGAAATCAAGGAAACAACATGACACCCAGAGCATTGCGCAATATCGCCATCATCGCGCATGTCGATCACGGCAAGACGACCCTGGTCGATAAGCTGCTCGTGCAGTCGGGTACGTTTCGCGAGAACCAGCAGGTTGCCGAGCGGGTAATGGACAGCAACGATCTGGAGCGCGAGCGCGGCATCACCATTTTGGCGAAGAACTGCGCCGTCGTCTTCGAGGGCACGCACATCAACATCGTCGACACGCCAGGGCACGCCGATTTTGGAGGCGAAGTAGAACGGGTTCTGTCGATGGTCGACGGGGTACTGCTGCTGGTCGACGCTGTCGAGGGTCCGATGCCCCAGACGCGTTTTGTGACGCGCAAGGCCCTGGCGCTGGGTCTCAAGCCCATCGTGGTGATCAATAAGATCGATCGCCCCGGTGCGCGTCCGGAGTTCGTAGTCAACGCGACCTTCGATCTGTTCGACAAGCTCGGGGCGAGCGAGGAGCAGCTCGATTTCCCGGTTCTGTATGCCTCGGCGCTAAATGGCTACGCCGTTGCCTCGCTCGATCAGCTCGCCGGTGTGGAGGAGCGCGGTGAAGGACTTCGGCCGCTGTTCGAAGCGATCCTGCAGCATGTGCCGGTTCGCGACGAAGATCCCGACGGCGCACTGCAGCTGCAGATATGTTCGCTCGATTACTCGAGTTATGTTGGAAAAATCGGCATTGGACGCATCCGGCGCGGCCGCATTCGCTCGGGGCAGGACGTACTCGTGCTCGCAGGCCCCGAGGGCGCACCGGTGCGAGGTCGTGTCAACCAGGTGCTGAAGTTCAAGGGATTGGAACGCGAAGTCGTTCCTGAGGCAGTGGCGGGCGACATCGTATTGGTCAACGGGATCGAGGCGCTGAGCATCGGGTCGACAATCTGCGCACCCGAGATGCCCGATGCGTTGCCGTTGTTGCGAATTGACGAACCGACACTGGTCATGAATTTTTGCGTCAACACGAGTCCGCTCGCCGGCCGCGAGGGAAAATTTGTCACTAGCCGCCAGCTACGCGAACGGTTGGAACGCGAACTAAAGTCCAACGTGGCTTTGCGTATGCGTGAGACCGATGACGAGACCGTCTTCGAAGTTTCCGGGCGTGGCGAGCTGCACTTGACCATCTTGATCGAGAATATGCGCCGCGAGGGCTACGAGCTGGCCGTTTCGCGTCCTCGCGTCGTTTACCGCGAGATCCACGGTCAGCGCTGCGAACCCTTTGAGATGCTCACTTTGGACGTGGAGGAGCAGCACCAGGGAGCGGTAATGGAAGAACTAGGGCGGCGCCGCGGTGACCTGCTCGATATGCAGTCCGATGGGCGCGGTCGGGTGCGATTGGAATACCACATCGCGGCGCGCGCACTTATCGGGTTTCAAGGGGAGTTTTTGACCATGACCCGTGGCACAGGGTTGATGAGTCACGTCTTTGATGATTACGGCCCTGTGCGTGCGCCTGATCTTGGCGAGCGCCGCAATGGTGTGTTGATATCCCAAGACGATGGGGAGGCGGTTGCCTACGCCCTTTGGAAGCTGCAAGAGCGCGGGCGGATGTTTGTGGCACCGGGAGAGAAGCTCTACGAAGGAATGATCGTTGGCATCCACTCGCGCGAAAATGACCTGGTTGTCAATCCGATCCGAGAGAAAAAGCTCACGAATGTACGGGCCTCGGGCAAGGACGAACACATCGATCTGACGCCGCCCATCCGACTAACGCTCGAATATGCGGTCGAGTTCATCGCCGATGACGAGCTCGTTGAAGTCACGCCATCAAGCATTCGCCTGCGCAAGCGCTTCCTGAAGGAACACGAGCGTAAGCGCGCGCAGCGCGAGGCCGCGTAGGGCGCGCTAGGGCCGCGCAAAGTGGGGCAAATGCCAATCGAAGAGGGCAGCGGGCAAAAGCAACGCAACCCATGGCGGCTGTGTGTTGCGCCGATGCTCGACTGGACCGACCGGCACTGTCGCAGCTTGCACCGACTGCTCAGTCCGCACGCTCGACTCTATAGCGAGATGGTCACTACGGGCGCACTGCTGCACGGCGATCGGGCGCGTCACCTGGATTTCGACCCCGGCGAACATCCGCTGGCCCTTCAGCTTGGCGGCTCGGACCCCGAGGAACTTGCGCAGTGCGCTCGCCTTGGCCAAGCCTGGGGCTACGACGAGATCAACCTCAATTGCGGCTGTCCTTCGGAACGGGTTCAACGTGGCTCTTTCGGTGCCTGCCTCATGGTCGAACCGCGTCTGGTTGCAGATTGCGTGCGCGCCATGAAGGAAGCGGTCTCCATTCCGGTGACCATCAAGCACCGCATTGGCATTGATCGCGACGAGGACTACGCGTTGTTGCGGGATTTTGTCGGCCATAGTTTTGATGCCGGCTGCCGCGTGTTTCTCGTGCACGCAAGAAACGCTTGGTTGCACGGATTGAGCCCGAAAGAAAATCGCGAGGTCCCGCCGCTACGCTACGACGTCGTGCAGCAGCTCAAGCGCGATTTTGCGGATGCAACGGTTGTGCTCAATGGAGGGCTGAGGACACCGGCGCATATTTCTCGCGCGATGCAGCAGCTCGACGGGGTAATGCTAGGGCGAATCGCCTATCAGCAGCCTTATTTTCTCGCCATCTTGGAGAAGGATCTGTTCGGCCGTGCGCTTCCAGCAAACGGACCGTCGGCTTGGGTCGAGCCGGCCTCGCGTTACCTCGAACGTGCCGTAGCTCAAGGTGCAACGCCATGGAGCGTGATTCGTCACACCTTGGGACTCTTTCATGGCTGCCCGGGCGCACGCACGTGGCGTCAGCGCCTATCGAATTCACAGTTTGTCGCCGAGCATGGCGTTAACGCCTTGCGGGTGGCCGCGGCCGATCTTATGTTGCGGGCAGAGCCCTCGCCGGTTGCCGTTGCTAATGCGTGACGCAGTTGGCCTCGTGCTCGTCCTGTAGTCGGTGCAATTCGAGTTCGATCGAAGCGCGCTCGCCTGGCGCTGCCGACAATTGATCCTGTTGCGCATACTCGATGCGGCGCACTAGATCGTCGCATCGCGCAACGCGCGCTTTTTGTTGTTCATGGGCAACTTCCTGCTCGCGCTCCGGCGTCTTGAGTTCGGCAGCACTACTCGAGGGCACCATGCTGGTGACCTTTCCGCTGCGCGGCGTGACTTTCTCGCCGGTTGCATCACGCGGCACCTCGACTGCCGGCCGATCATCGACGGGACGCTCCTTGGCAGTTCCCGTCGGACACGGCTCATTGGAGTACGTGATGCGGCCGCTTGCGTCTTCGCAGCGCCTCAAATCCGCGCGCGCCGCCGCGTCGCTCATTGTCAAGCCGGTGAGGGTCAAAAGGCCAATTCCAAATGCCGCGGCGATTGCTTTGTGTGCTGCCATTATTGCTCCTGGACCCACCCCGGGTCCCTGTGTCCGGATGCCATAGTACTTGCCCGGGCGCGATTGGGGTACTGCCTCCGACGTTTAGATGACCTTACCCGGGTTTAATAGGCCTTGCGGATCGAGAACTTGCTTGATGCCGCGCATCATATCCAGCTCCAGCGGCGGTTTGAAGCGTTGAGCCAGTTCGCGGCGCAGCTGCCCGAGCCCGTGTTCCGCACTGATCGAGCCGCCCCAACGTGCCACCGCCGAGTACACAATGTCGTTGATCAGCTGTTCGCGCCCGAAAGCCTCATCGACGGGAACGCCCTCTTGGGTCCCGACATTAAAATGCAAGTTTCCGTCCCCCAAGTGGCCGAAAACCAGTACCTGCAGCTGTGGACACAGCGCATAGAGGGCCGCTTCCGTCTCGTTCACAAATCGATCCATGGAGGCTAACGGCAACGATATGTCGTGCTTGACGTTGCCACCGCTTCGTGCCTGCGCCTCCGGAATTGCCTCGCGCAAGCGCCACAATGATTCGCAATCGCCTAAGGAGCGGGAGATCACCGCGTCGATGGCCTCTGTAGCCTCGATTGCGGCCGCGCACAGTCGCTCGCATTGGCGCACCGCGCCTGGCTCGTCTTCGTAGTCCGACCACTCAAGCAGCGCCAGCCAAGGATATTGCTGGACAAAAGGGCGGCGCTGCTCGCCGAAAATACGTCCTACGAGCTGCACGCATCGGCCCGACATGATTTCAAATGCCGTTAGCCCCGGACCCGCCGCGGCACGTGCGCGCTGCAATACTTTGATCGCCGCGGAAAAATGCGGCAACGCCAGCAGGCTGACCGCGCGCGCTCGCGGAAGGGCAAAGAGCTTGAGCGTGGCCGCGGTAATTATCCCAAGCGTGCCCTCGGAGCCGATGAACAATTGTTTAAGGTCGTAGCCCGAGTTGTCCTTGCGCAAGCCGCGCAGGCCTTCCCAGATCTCTCCGCTGGCCAGTACGACCTCCAAACCTAGCGTCAAATCGCGCGCGTTGCCGTAGCGAAGCACCTGGGTTCCGCCGGCGTTGGTCGCCAGGTTGCCGCCGATTGTGCAGCTGCCTTCCGCAGCAAGGCTCAGGGGAAAAAGGCGATTGTGCGCGCTGGCGGCTTCCTGCACGCGCTGCAGTACACAGCCCGCCTCAACTGTGATCGTGTCATCGTCCGTGTCAACTCGGCGCACCCGATCCATTCGACGCGTGCAAAGCACGAGCGCTTTGCCGCTCGCATCGGGCGTCGCCCCGCCGACCAGCCCCGTATTGCCACCCTGAACCACTATGGGCACACCCCGGCGCGCACACAATTGCACGATCCGCGCCGTTTCCTGCGTCGTTCGAGGCTGCACGACCGCGGCCGCACGACCGCTGAAGCGCCCACGCCAGTCCGTGAGGAAGGCGGACATATCCTGCGGCTGGTCGATGATGCCAGTGGCATCGACCAGGCCGCGCAACTCATCGATCCAGTTCATGATTTCATTGATCAGCAAAACAAACCATCGGGCCGCGGTGCGCGCGCGTTTGCGCAAGTGCCGTGCAGTGCCTATCGCGTCGCAAATGCCGCTGCCTTGCGCCGAGGCGGGAAGCGCAAAATCCACGGCTCCGGCCCATCGGACGATAGGATAATCCGGACGCGGGCATCGCTGCGGCCGCTTGGCCGGTCGGCGGATGCCGCGCACTTAGGATCCGCATGACTCAAAACATGCAAGTTGCAAGCTCGCCAGCAGCCGCAGCGATGACCGCACGTTCGCATCCGCCGAGCGGCTGGAAGCCCAAACTTATCCGCGCCCGCGAAGTCGTTGAATTTGCGGTCCACAAGGCGCGCCAGTCGCAATTGCCGCAAGTTGCCGCGAGTTTGACATTTACATCAGTGCTCGCGCTGGTGCCGCTGTTGGCCGTCATCCTTGCGGTGTTGACGGCATTTCCCGTGTTCACCGAGATTCGCGAATCCATCGAGCGCGAACTGCCCAAAGGCCTGTTGCCCGATCCGTATGCGCAGACAATCCTTCGCTATCTGGGTGAATTTGCCGCAAAGGCGGCCGGCGTTGGAGCCGCCGGTCTGGCATTTTTGGTCTTGCCGGCCCTATCGATGATTCTGACAGTCGACCGAATTTTGAACGACATCTGGCAAGTTCATCGTCGCCGCTCTATGGCCCAGCGCCTGCTCGTGTACTGGGCCGTGCTATCCGTTGGCCCTGTGCTGCTTGGATTGAGCCTGAGTCTTACCTCGTACGTTGTGTCGATGTCCGACGCACGTATCGACCGTTGGGGTAGCACTGTTCGAGAGCTGTTCGCATTGGCCTCGCCATTGATTGCGACGGCCGCCTACAGCGCCGTGTATGCGCTCGTGCCCAACCGCAAAGTCTCGTGGCGCCACGCGCTCACTGGAGGGCTGGTCACGGCGGTCACGGGAGAGCTGATGAGCCGCGGCTTTGCCGCGTACGTTATTCATGGCAGCGTGCTATCGGTCTATGGCGCTTTTGCCGCCTTTCCGATATTCCTCATGTGGATCTACTTGTCTTGGTTGACTTTCTTGTTCGGCGCTGCCATCGCCGCTACGCTGCCACAATTGCGTGCGACGCGCTTTTTCGACACCCGGCGTGCCGGCGACCGGGCCATTACGGCAATTGCGCTGCTCAAACTGCTGCTCGATGCACGTGGTGCTGGTTCGCTTCGAGCCTTGGGAACGGCCGATTTGGCCCGTGCCCTGCGAACCGACGAAGAGGAGCTGGCATCATTGTTGGGGGAGCTGGAGACGTTAGGTTATGTGCGCAAACTGGCGCCCAGCACCGAATCGGCCTGCGACGAATGGATCTTGTCTTGCGATCCGCAAACGCAGGCACTGGGCCCGGTCTTCCGTCGCTTTGCGCTGGATCCGGAAAATTCCCTGTTGCAGCGAGCCGACTTGGGACTTCGTCCTTGGCTTGCACCGGCCATTGATGGGGCTTGGCTACAGCGCGGTTTGGCGCAGCTCCAAGGCGCGTCAAAGCCGGAATCGAGCGTAAGTACAAAAGCGAGCGAAGTTTGATGGTGTTGCACGCTTAGCACGGGGCTCAGAGCCGCGAGAAAATGGCAGCACTGCCCTGATGGGTCGCGAACAGACACGTTCCTGTCGTGAGCGTGATCTGTGCCTGGGCTAGCAAGTCGCCAAACTGCACACTGCCCAGCACGGCAAACTCCATTGGCCGGGCCGCGGCCAGCGGATCACCGCGCGCCGATTGCAACGCGGGGTGGGTCATCAAGACGCTTGCCTCGGGGCCAGCACGAAGCCATCTCGTAAGGCGCTGCCAGTACGCCGCACTGTCGTCGCGAAAATCGTAGACGCCGACCAGGTACGCGTTGGTACGAAAATGTGATGCGGCGGCCAATTTGCGTAAACCCCGGTCGCCGAGCGCGGCGATGCCACGAGCCTTCAGATCGCGCACGGCTTTTGGCGGTCGCGTGCTGCGCAGCCAGGGTGGATCGCGTTCGTAGCGCCGCTGCAGAATTTTTAGCAGCGCATCGCGCACAACGGCAAATTGGTGCACGTGCTGATGTCCGTCGACGTAATCGGGACGCCGCCCCATGGCATCTTCAAAAGCGTCGAGCTGTTGCTCGATACGAGCCTCAAGCAAACCGCGCGGCAGGGCACCTACGGCGCAGCGTGCAATCAGCTCTGCCAGGGGCCAGACGGCCGCGGCCGAAGCCGCGAAGGCCTGCGTCAGGTTCAGGTGCAGTCCGACATCGGCGCACGCCAAGCTCTGGCCCGGCCGCTTCTGCGCCAGCTGCGCATGCAGGCGTTGTGCGGCTTTCGGCCACAGCGGCGAATCGACCAGGGCACTGGTTGCCGTGATGCGTCGACGCTCAATCAACTCCAAGACCGCGTCAATGGCGCTCGCGTCGATGGCGAAATCATCTGCACAAGCGATCCAGTGGCGCAGATTGGGGTCTCGCAATGGCGCCGTGCCGCCGCTCACCGCGGCGGCACCGAGAGCGACGCGATCGGGGTTTCCATCGGGCTGGCGCCAAGGCGCCGCGCGACGATATAACGGGGCCGGGACTTTACCTCCTCGTACACCCGACCCAAGTATTCGCCCAAAATACCAATAAATAGCAGCTGCACGCCGCTTAGAAATGTTATGCCGACGACAATCGTCGCCCAGCCAGCAACGTCGTTACCGTTGATAAAGTGGTCGACGACCACCCAGGCGCCGTAGGTGATGGCGACGACCGCCAGGACAAACCCCAGTGCGCTGGCAAGGCGCAATGGCAGATTGGAAAAAGCGGTAATGCCCGAGGCGGCAAGCGAGAACAGGGCGCGAGCTCCGAACCCACTGCGCCCGGCGCTGCGCGGCGGGGGCGCAAACTCGATGGCCCGGGAGCGGTATCCGACCCAGGCGTACAGACCCTTCATAAAGCGCGTTCGCTCGGGCAATGCGCACAGGGCGTCGACAACGCAACGGTCCATGAGTCGAAAGTCGCCAGCGTGCGGCGGGATCTCAATAGGTGAGCCGAGTTTGAGCAACGAGTAAAACAGTCTTGCGCCCACGCGCTTGAGTGCCGATTCGCCCCTTCGGTCTGCGCGCACGGCGTAAACCATGTCAGAGCCTTCGCGCCAATACTCGAGCATGGGAGCGAGCAATTCGACGGGGTGCTGCAAATCCGCGTCGAGTGTGATGACGACGTCGCCGCGCGTATGGTCCAGTCCCGCGCCCAGTGCAGCTTCCTTGCCGAAGTTGCGCGACAGCGCCAGGCAGACCACACCGGGTTTGCTCAGCCATGGTTCGAGTGCGGAAAGCGTTTGGTCGCGGCTGCCGTCGTCGACAATAATTACTTCCCACCGATCGGTCAGCGATTGAAGTCGTTCGACCAATACCGGCAGAAGGCGCGGCAGGTTTTGCGCCTCATTAAACGCGGGCACGACACATGAGATCGAAGGCTTGCGCGCGGAGCGCCGGCCGGACTCGGCAATGGGAGCCGAATAGATTCCACCTTTGGTGGCAAGCGAAGAACTCCACGCCGGAGCTGATTGATCGCGTGCGGACATAAGTGAACTGTACGCGAACCGTCCGCGGATGTCCCAGCACGGTGGGTGCGTAAAATAGCAATTTGTCGGGCCCGATCGTAGCTGCGGGCCCCGATCGCTTGCGAGGCAAATGCGCTCATGGGATATGTATTTGCTGCTCCGGGGCAGGCCGTAGTCCCGGTGGTGGGGACCACGGACCTTTTTCCGGTGCATCGGATTTACTGCGTTGGCCGCAATTACGCGGAGCACGCGCGCGAGATGGGTCATTCGGATCGCGAGCCGCCGTTTTTTTTTGCCAAACCGCCGGATGCCGCCTTCGCCATACCGGACAACACCGTCGGCCAGCTGGCCTACCCAACACAAACTCGTGATTTGCAATACGAGGTCGAACTGGTCATCGCGCTGGGCCGCCACGGCTCGGCGGTATCTGCAAAACAGGCCGACGAACTCATTTGGGGTTATGCCGTTGGGCTTGATCTGACTCGTCGGGACTTGCAGGCGCAACTAAAAAGACAAGGTCGGCCCTGGGAGATCGCCAAATCGTTTGATCGGTCCGCGCCGATCTCGCCCATCCGCACCGTGAGCGATGTCGGTGCCATCGACGGCGCGCGCATCTGGTTGGAGGTCAATGGACAGCGGCGACAAGATGCCGATGTGTCGCAGATGATCTGGAGTGTGAGTGAGATCATCGAGCACCTCTCGCGCTATTTCACGCTGGCGCCGGGAGATTTGATTTTCTCGGGGACGCCCGCTGGGGTGGGTGCGATCCAGCCTTCTGATGTGCTTTGCGCTTCAGTCGACGGCGTGGGCCGGATCACGCTACAGATTATGGGCGCACCAGGTTAGCGGCTGCCGCGTTCACGCGGAGAGCCGAACCGGCCGCCAAAACCGCAATTGCAGCCGCAACCCGCGCAGATTGGACAGCTTGCCCTTGGTTGGTGGGCGCTCATATCGCGCCGCGCTGATATCAGCCAGCATGCGGCGCAGTTCGGCCATGCTGGACGGATCGAGTTGCTCGGCAAGCTCACGCTCCATTGTCTGCAGCCCCATGTTGGCGGGTATCTTTATCCCAATTCGCGCGAGCTTGGCGCGCAGCTGCAAGACCAGCTCGGCGAACGGGTCGCGCGTTTCGCGGTGACGGATCGAGATAAACGCCAGCGCAACGAGTAGGGCGCACATTGCCGCAATGGCGACGGTCGCTACGTTCGTCATAGTCGGTCGCAATCCGATCCGCGACAACAGTGCGCGCTGACGTTCGGCGGAGTACGAAAGGATCCACTGGTTCCAGGCGTTTTCCAGTGCTTCCCTGTTCGAACGCCAATCGGTGAGCCAAGCCCATCCGTCGCGCCTTTCGAGCTGCTCTTCCGATCGGCGCTCCAACAGTGTGTGTTCGATGCGGTTTGGTGCCACGGCCGAGGTCGGATCAACCCGCTGCCAACCACGATTTTCCAGCCAAACCTCTGCCCAGGCGTGTGCATCGGATTGCCGGACAGTGAGGTAGCCATCGACCGGGTTGACCTGCCCACCTTGATAACCGGTTACAACGCGCGCGGGAATCCCCATGGCGCGCATGAGTACGACAAAGGACGAGGCATAGTGCTCGCAAAAGCCGGTTCGCGTATCAAAGAGAAACTCGTCGACGGAATCACGGCCAAGCAGTGGTGTGTTGATGCTGTAGCGAAATGGTTCGTTGCGGAAATGGGCCAGCACAGCGTCTACCAGCCGGGTGTCCAACCTTGCGTCGCTTCCGTTCACGGCATCGGCCAGCGAGCGGGTGCGAACCTTCAGATCGTTGGCCCAGCGCATCGTGCGCGGGTTGTAGCCGGCGGGCAGTTGCAGCCATTGCGAGAGCGTCGCGTCGTAATGCGTCTGGCCACTGGCAAAATTCAGGTAGCTATGAACGTGGTAGCGAAGCCGGCTGATGACCGGCGCGGCCGTCTGTAACTCCAGCGTCGATGTCAGCCGCGAACTGAAAGTTGGCACGTCATCGATGCTGTCAGCAAATTCCAGCGCGAGAAGCTCGCGCCTTTGTGTTGGCTCGAGCGTTACGGTGTAATCGACGCCGCTTGATGCAACGTAGCGGACGGGCATACCACTTGCGGAAGCCCGCGCGGGTGGCAGCGCTGTCCAGGTTCGTCCGTCGAACAAACCAAACACTGGGCCGCGCCAATACATGTTGCGCGGCTCTGGAACGTGCTTGTCGAATTTGGCGCGTAGTGCCACGGTGTCATTGCGTAGCAACTGGCTGATGGAGCCCGGAGTCATGGAGTTCGATAGTCCTGTGCCAGCGCGCACTTCGTCGCCGATCCCATGCCACAGCGGAGCGGGCAAGCGGGGAAACAGAAAGAACAAGGCCAGGGTGGGAGGCGCGGAAAGCAGGAAAACGCGCCCTAGATACCGCACCTTGCCTGCAAGGGAGATGTCTCCCTCGGGAAGGTTCACACTTAGAAGGACGAAAAACAGCAGAAAAACCGATGTCACCATGACAAAGGCAGAGAACATGCTTTCGTCGAAGAGATACTGCGTTTCCAGCACAAAAAGTGAGAGAAAGACGATCACCAGCACGTCTCGACGGGCGCGCATCTCCAAGATCTTGAGCCCGACCAGCACGAGCAGGAAATTGACGCTGGCCCCGCGTCCAAACAAGGTTCCGTGTTCAAGCCATACGGCGGCCGTGCACACAGCAAGCAAGATCAACATGGGCAGGCGGCCGGGTGCGGGCTTAAGGGTCTGGATCAGCCAAGCGCGCCACACCCACATGGCGCCGATCGCGGCGATTGACCATAGCGGCAAGTGAGCGAAATGTGGGGCGACGACCACCGCAACAGCCAACAGCAATACCGCCTGGTCGCGTTGTTCGCGCGCGCCACCGGAAACCTGGGGCTGCAGCCAGGCGCGCAGGCGCTGGGCATACGCCTGCGCGCCGTGCACCTCGCTTTGCGGTTGCGAAAAAGTTTGCGCCATGGCAGCTACGAGGCCGGACACAGCGCAAGGGCCTCGAGGCAGCGTACGCGCTGCGCGGGCCCTGCGGCCGTGGAAATGCGGTTGCCCGGCAGATTCAGGCTGTAGCGCAGGCCGGCCGCATCGGCCATGAGCACCCAGCGGGTTAAACGCGAGATGCGCTGTTCCATCGGCAGGGAGCGGGGCAGCGCATCAAAATCAAGCACGGTTTCTTCTCCCGCGCTCGACTCAAATAGCTTGACCGAGAGTTCATCGTTGCGAGCCGCGAGACGCCAGGCAATGGACTTGAGCGGGTCGCCGGGGCGGTACGGGCGCACGCCCGCGAAATCGTCGTTCCCGGCAACGACCGCGTTGGCCATTTCCCGTTCGCCGCCTGTGCCCAAGGGAAGCGGCGGGGCGTCGACTTCCGGCGTGGGATAGACCACGGTCGTCATTTGAGGGGAGGCGTATGCCCAAGCTTCCCACAGTCCAAAGGGAAAGCGCGTCGAAATGCGCACCCGCGGACAAGCCCGCCGGCCTCGCCTGCGCGTTGGCAATCCAATGCTCACGCGTGCACTGCTCGACGCGGCAATGTCAACCCATACACCCTTCATGGCGAGCTCTTGCACGCGCCGGGATCTGCGTCGTCGCGGAAGAATGAAGGCCAGATTGACGCCATAGCGCGGTTCGTTGGTTGGGTTGTCGATGACAAAGTCAAAACCGGCAACTTCGCCGGCATGTACGGGCACTACCCGCTGCTCGCGCACCGCAAGCTGCACAAGATTGCGATGGGTCTGGTACATGCCCACGAGCGCGATGCTTAAAACAAGAAAGGCCAACAGGTAGCCAAGCTGCAAGTTAAAGTTCAGCGAGCCGAGCCAGACGGTGACGGCGACAGTGGCGAATAACAAGCCGGCGCGCGTGGGAAGAATGAAAACCCGCCTGCGCTCTAAAGTGACGTCGCCAAGCGGTTCACGATGATTGCGAAATAGCCACCGCATCATCCGAGGCGGCACGGTGCGCAAGATCGCGTTCACAGCCAGTAATTCCGCTCGTGAGGGCTTTAAGGCACTGCCACGGCCTGCATCAGGTGTGTTGCCAGTTCTTGGCCGTGCAGCGCGCGGCTGCCGTCGCGCTTGGCCACACGCAGCCGGTGTCCCACCACACCCGGTATGACGTTTTGCACGTCCTCGGGAATGACGTGATCGCGACCATCGAGCCAAGCCCAGGCACGAGCCGCTGCCAGTAGCGATAAACCCGCCCGCGGGCTCAGACCGTCCACATAGGTTCCCGAAGTGCGCGTGTGCGCCAGTAGCGCTTGCACGTAATCAAGCAAAGCGTCCGAGCAAAACACTTGTTTGACCTCTTGCTGGGCAGAGAGCAGATCCGAAGCGCGCGACAAAGCTGGCATAGCCTTGAGCATATCGCGGCGCGAGTCCCCCGCCAGCAGGGCGCGTTCGGCCGCATGGTCCGGATATCCAAGCGAGATGCACATCAAGAAGCGGTCGAGCTGCGATTCAGGCAAAGGAAAGGTTCCGACCTGGTGAAGAGGGTTTTGTGTGGCAATGACAAAAAACGGCTGGGGCAGGGGTCTGGCCATTCCATCAATCGACACCTGGCTCTCTTCCATGGCCTCGAGCAGGGCGCTTTGAGTTTTCGGGCTGGCGCGGTTGATCTCGTCGGCTAGCAACACCTCGGAGAAAATCGGTCCCGGGTGAAACACGAACTGAGCGCTCGAGCGCTCGTACACTGAGACCCCGATAACGTCCGACGGCAGCAGGTCGCTTGTAAATTGAATGCGTCGAAATGGCAAACCCAGCGAGATGGCAATCGCATGTGCGAGGGTCGTTTTGCCCACCCCCGGGGCGTCTTCGATGAGCAGGTGCCCGCCCGCCAAAAGGCAGGTCAAGCTCTGGCGGATCTGAAGGTCCTTGCCAACAATGATGGTTGCAATGCGCGCCGCGCAGGCCTGGAATTTCTCTAACATTGGCAGTTGATGTTCGCGATGGGGAAAATGTCTTGAGCACCGGTTTTTTGTCGCATAGCGCGTGTGCGGCGCACGAAATGGGAAGCTGGCATCCCGAGTGTCCGGCCCGTCTTGCCTCGATCCAAGATCGCCTGATTATCACCGGGCTTGCGCAGCACCTCGAGTACATCGAGGCGCCGCCAGCGCCGATCGATGCCCTGGTCCGAGCCCATGATCCTGATTATCTCCAGATGTTGCGGCGCAGCATACCGCAAGACGGCTATTACTCGCTTGACCCGGACACGCTCGTTTGTGCGCACTCTTGGGAAGCGGCCCAACGCGCGGTAGGCGCTGTGCTTGAGGCCACGGATCGGGTGATCGGCAAAGAGCTTGAAAACGCCTTTTGCGCGGTGCGGCCGCCCGGCCATCACGCGCGTCCAGCAATGGCAATGGGATTTTGCCTCTTGAACAATGTGGCAATCGGGGTGCTGCACGCGCTCGAAGTACACGGCCTGGAGCGGGTTGCGGTGGTCGATTTTGATGTGCACCATGGAAATGGAACGGAAGAGATTCTCGCCGCAATCAAGTACGGCGGCGAGCGAGTGCTGATGACCAGTTTTTTTCAGCATCCCTTCTACCCGTACTCGGGCACCGACAATCCAATGGAAAACATGGTCAATGTGCCTTTGCCTGCTGGATCTGACGGGACGAGAGTTCGGGCAGTGGTTGACGAGATCTGGATACCACGATTGGAGAGGTTTCGCCCGCAAATGATCTTCGTCTCCGCGGGTTTTGACGCCCACCGTGAGGACGATATCGGTCAGATGAGTCTGGTTGAAGCCGACTACGCGTATATCACGCAGCGTCTGATGGAAGTTGCGCGGCGACATAGCCAGGGGCGTATCGTGAGTTCGCTAGAGGGTGGCTATAACCTAAGTGCGCTCGGCCGCAGCGCCGCGACACACGTGCGCGTGCTCGCACAATTGTGAAGGCGGTTGAGTCCAGCCGGGTTGTATTTTTGAACGATTCTCTTCTGAGGTGGAGGCATCGATGAGTGCCAAAATCGCTGACGTATCGCCGCAAGGTGCGCCGCTTCTTGCTCGGGCTCAGGACGGCGCGGTCCTGCATCTGACGCTGAATCGACCGCTTCAGTACAACGCGCTTTCGCAGGAGATGCTCAGCGCACTGCGCGAGGCGTTCTCGCAGATTGGCACCGACGCGTCGATACGGGTAGTGGTACTTGGCGGGGCGGGCAAGGCGTTTTGCGCCGGCCATGACCTGCGCCAGATTCAGGACAACCAGCGGCTGGAGTACCACCAGTGGCTGTTCTCCGAGTGCGCTCA
Organism: Burkholderiaceae bacterium; assembly: GCA_035621895.1. Taxonomy (GTDB): domain Bacteria; phylum Pseudomonadota; class Gammaproteobacteria; order Burkholderiales; family Burkholderiaceae_F; genus GJ-E10. The sequence continues at coordinate 30,982 of DASPWJ010000166.1, forward strand.
GCTCATGGGGCAGCTGCGTAGCCTTCCCCAACCGGTTATCGCACGGGTTCATGGAATCGCTACGGCCGCGGGTTGCCAGCTGGTAGCGTCCTGCGATCTGGCTGTGGCCTCCACCGAGGCCCGATTTGCCACCTCAGGGATCAACATCGGCCTGTTTTGCGCCACGCCCGCCGTAGCGCTGACGCGCAACGTTGCGCAGAAGCCCGCGTTTGAAATGCTCTTTACGGGCGAGTTCATCGACGCCCATAGCGCCCGCGAACGCGGCTTGGTCAATCGCGTGGTGCCCCCTGAGCGCTTGGACGAGGAAATCGGCCGCTTGGCGGAGTCGATCCTCGCCAAGCCGGCACGCATCGTGGCGGCCGGAAAAGAGCTCTTTTATCGCCAACAGCAGATGGGTGTCGAAGCGGCTTACCAGCTCGCTGCACAGGCGATGGCCTGCAATTTGCAAGAGCCGGCGGCACGGGAGGGCATCGACGCATTCTTGAACAAGCGTCGACCGAACTGGCCCGTGGTCGGAAGCTGATAGCCTCGATTCATAGAGCCGCTGCTCGAGAGCCTCTGAGGCTGCCAAGCGGCAATTGCACGGCAGCCGAAGCCGGATTGGCCTTTGAAGGGGGAGAACTTTTCGCCGTGGCGGCAGAGGGTCCGGGCGAGCGCAGGGCGCGCCATCTCGCCTACGTCGGCGGACGCTATAAAGGTTTGACAATTCTCACCTCGCGCCGCGAGGTAGGCGCTTTGCGGCCTATGCTTGCCGAATCGAACCCCGAAAAAATTGGTGGCGTTCTTCTTTTGCCTCGGGTGTCGTTTTTCGCTAGGAAACGGGGACCGATTTTTCAAGGTCATCGCTGCGATTGCGCCGCCCCGCAACATCCGGCTTTAGCTTGAGTTTGTCTTCCCTCAAGATCGAATTCAAAGTCAGATTCATGTCCCGGCTCTTTTGCGACTTCAGCACCCCGTCGACGGCAAGTTCCATGTAGTTAAAGCTGGCGCGAATCGCTCGACAAACTTCGTCGATTTCCACTTTCGGTGGATCCTGACCCATTATGGTCGCAACGATGTCCAGCGCCTCCCAAGGATGAGTGTCATCGTATTCGGCGTGCACCCTCAGCCATCGCATCGCCGAGGTGCGGCATGATTCCGGGAAGCTATTCGCGTATTCGTCCTTAGAGCAGACAAGAGCCGACCATTCGCCCGTGGCTCCTTCGACTGCATAGTTCGTCGCCGCAACGCCAACAACCAGCGACGGCTGTGCGCTGATGTACCAGCACCAGTGCGCCAGGGCTTGTTCCTCAATGCAGTTACCGGCGAATTTCAGATCGTCCAGGGTCAGCCCACTTGCTTTGGCCCAGGCCAGCCAGTAGTCGGCGTGTTTTTGCTCTACGCGGATATTTTGGATGAGGAACCTACGGGCCATATCCGCTCCAACACTGTTGCCAACGTGCATCTTTTGCAAATTCATCGCCATAAACTGTGGAAAGCGTTCGATGGTTAACCAAATACCGCTGAGGAACTTTTGCACTTGCGGCAGTGGCAACACGGCGTCACGCATCATCGTGAATAGCGGGTGTTTGACGAAACGCTCTTTGTCGGGATTGGTCTCATGCACGACCTTCTGCAGCCACTGAGGATAGCTTGCAAGTTCTTTCAGAGGCCCGGTGCGACGAAATTCCGTTGAAGCCATAGCAGTTCCTTTCCCCACGCGATGTTGTTGTCCGATCCGCCGAACTAGGCTTGCCTACGACTCCTCCGATGTCGACATTAGGCAACGCAACGCGTGCAACAACACGCCTTCCGCCTTTTTGCGGATTTCTCAGTCAAACGCTTGCGAAGTTTGACGGTCTTGCGAACGCTGCCACTCTTTGGCCGGACAGCAGCGATAAAAATGAAAGTGCTTGCCTTTGCGCAAGCATTTTTTTCGTGTCCATCAAGGGTTGTCAAGCAAGTTTGTGAGTTGTCCACCAAGTTTGACTGTCAAGACACCGGTTTGCGCGATGTTTCTTATTTGCAAATCGCCTGCTTCGAAAAATTGCAATTTAATGACGCGCGCAAACGTTGCACCACGCGCCGCAGCACGAGACTTCGGCCCGTCGCATGGTTTGGCGCAAGTTCTAACGCGTGCCTGCGTTTCGTTTGTCTCGTAAACGATTGGGCTTTAGCCAAGTTCGTGAGCCCGCAGCGACCGGGCTTCCAACGTTGCGGGCAACTCGAGGACAAAAATCTCCCACTGGTGGCGCTCTTGGTCTGTCTTGCGTCATCTTCGCACCTGTATTGCGGCGTTTTAAAAGCAGCGGGTTGAGAGAACGAAGATGGCCGCCGTCTGGCAATCGTCCCTGTTGCCGCTTGGCCGCAGCAATGCACGCGCGCTAACACGTTGTGCTAGCCGCGCCGCTGCGCCGTGATGCACTCGCCCCGCATTGAAGAGCGGCCTTTTGGCGCGGACTAGGGCGATTTGAGAATGCAATTTTTGTTGCGATCCATCACGTTTGCGTTTGCTTGCGATCATCCCAATAAGGTATCTAGCGGCAAACGCGCAATAACGCCGATTGGCTCGGAACTTCAAAAAGAGGGATACCGACGAACAAGCAACATGCGGCGAGACCAAAATGCGGAACTTAAGCGCGTAAATCGACTAAAGCAACGCACCGTAAGAGAGCTTTTTGTGCGACTTGGTCGACCGCCTCGATCGTTATTCTTGCCCGTGCGTTCAAATCCCCCAGGAACTGCTTTGCTGCGCGAGCAACTGCCGTCGATGAATGCTGCGCTTTCCTCTGACCTACGCTCTTGCACCCAACGCGAGCTGACGGAAACGGAAATAACCGCGGATTTGGTGCCGAGATTGCCGCTAATTCTCGAAATCAGAACCTCACGACGCTGAGAAATGACCAACGCATCCGGCGACCTGGGACTTACTCCGCGATCGGCTTGGGGGACTGCCTGGCCGTATGTCGCGCTTCTTGGGTGCTTTCTTGTCCTAAGTGTCGGCAGCATGGAAGTGCTGTCGGGCGTCCGCGCTTACGTGGGCGGCGAAGGGCTTTATTCAAAGGCCCAAAAGGAGGCGGTGGCGTCGCTTTCGCGATACAGCGGGACCCACGCGGAGAGCGACTTTCGCGCCTTCCAAAGGGCTGTCGCGATACCCCTTGGCGACCGTACGGCGCGTCTCGAGTTGTTAAAAGACGATCCCGATTTGCAAATTGCTGCAGCCGGTTTTCTCGCAGGGCAGAACGATTCGGCCGATGTTGGTCACCTCATTTTTTTGTTCCGTTGGGGCCGCTGGTTCGGACCCATGAAGCACGCCGTCGATCTTTGGGCCGTTGGCGACGCCTACGTCGTCGAAATCAACGAGCTCGGGCGCCAATTGCACGAGGATGTTTCCGCGCATAACAGCTCATCGCAAAAGATGCAGGCAATGTCCGCTCGACTGCGCGAAATCGACGACAAATTGGCACCCATGGAGGATGAATTCTCGGCGACTCTTGGTGAAGGAGCTCGCCAGCTGCAAGGCATCCTGGTGTTCGTTCTGGTGGGTACGGCGGGGATCTTGGCCGTGCTGGCACTGGCGGTCTTCCGAGGCCACCGAGCCGAGCGCGCGCGATACGAGTCGACGCTACGCACCAGCGAAGCGCGCTATCGGTCAATTTTTGAGAGCAGTATCGATTCCATCGTGATTTGCTCGCCAGCCGGCGTGATTCTGGAGGCAAACCCCGCGGCTGCGCGCCTGTTCGGATGCTCTTCGCCAGAGCTTGTTGCGCTTGGAATCGGTGCGCTGATCGACGAGAACTCTCAGGGTGCCGGAACAGCTTTTTTAAGCGGACTGCAGTCTGGCCATTTCCAAGGAACACTGGAGTTTTGCAGAAAGGACGCGACGCGTTTTCTTGGAGAAGTTTCTTTGGCAAAGTTCACCGACCTGCACGGCGAGCACCGAAGCAGCGTTGTCGTGCGCGATGTCACGGAAAGGACCCGCCTTTTACAGGGCATTATTCGCAGCGAAGAGCGCATGGACCTCGCGCTGGAAGGCGCGGATCTTGGAATGTGGGATTTTGATATTCCTAGCGGCAAATTTAATGGCAACCAGCGGCTGATCAGCATGATCGGTTACGCGCTCGGCGAGATTGCGGCAGATGCGAAGACGTTTGATTTGTTATTGCACCCGGACGATGCAGCGAAAATGGCTGCGGCCTTTTACGGGCACCTCAAGGGAGAAATCGCAACCTACGAGGCGGAATATCGGCTGCGTCACAAGGATGGTCACTGGGTGTGGATCGTTTCGCGCGGCAAGGTCGTTCAAAGAGATGAGAACAGTCGCGCTTTGCGCATCGTCGGTACCAACAAGGACATCACGACGCGCAAAGTGGCCGAGGAAAATGAGCAGCGGCTCAGCCGCGCGTTTCGGCTCCTTAGCCAGTGCGATTCGGTTCTGGTGCATGCCGACGATCAGGCGGAGCTACTTGCGAAGATATGCAAGCTCACCGTCGAGATCGGTGGCCACCTGATGGCGTGGGTGGGTTTTGCTCAAAACGACGCGGGCGGCCCGGTGCTTGCCCTGGCGCACGCGGGCGTCGAGGACGG
>DASPWJ010000167.1:0-3455 GCA_035621895.1 Burkholderiaceae bacterium
TAGTGCATGCCGCTGATCGCAAGCCCCGTCAGAAGCGCGGCAACGAGCCGATAGCGCGCCTGGTGCCTGCCGCCTTGCTGGCGCAGCCACCGAAAGACCAGCAGCGCCGCAGCCGACGCCATGATGGCGATGCCGACGGAGGCCGCCACCAGCCACCAATTCCATATGATTGCCGGCTCGACCACGAGAGCTGCCATGCCGATGTAATGCGTGGCGCTCATTGCGGCACCCATCGCTAGTGCCCCAACGCAAAGGCGTGATGCAGTGAGCTCGCCAGTGGCGGCCAGCCAGAGGGCCAGGGCGCTGATGGCAACGGCGGCGAGCCACGAGAGCACTGTCGGCAATGGTGCATAACCGAGCGTGATGGGAAGCGAAAACGCCTGCATTCCCACAAAGTGCGTTGACCAGATGCCGGTGCCCAGCGTTAAAGACCCGCCGATCAGCCATGCGCTGGCAAGCAGCCGATCATCGGTGCGCACGCGCTCGGCCAGGTGCAGCGCCACGTACGACGCCAGGGCGGCGACGAGCACCGAGGCGGCAACCACCCACGGGTCATAGTGCGATGTAAGAAACGCCACTTGGTTTTCACCGAACGTCGGGGGCCGAAATTGCGCCTTTGAGCTATACAGTTCGCCCCATCAACGAGTTATCGACGCGAATAAGCGAAACTGGAGGGGGCAACGGCGGATCGAACCGACCTTGTTACAATGCTGGCGCGTTGGGAGGAGTGCTAGGCCTCTGAAGGGCCGGCCAAAGACGGCTGCCAATTGCTCTTTGTTTTCATAGAGGAATTTCAGCTGGCTGCGTACCGCTTGGCAAAGACTGCGGATGCCAGGCGATTGACGCGAGCGGGACCTGCGTGCGAGGCCGATGTACCACGGCTCTTGCAAGCGACCCAAGCGGGGGCCGACCGTAGCATGTGGTTACGATCTTGCGGCCGAATTTGGCCGTAGCGGGGCAAATTCGCAAGCGAACTGCCGTAGGATCGTGGCCCCGGGCGCCGCGTTGTCGTGGACAACTTCCGTATGATTGCGGACCGCAAAAGGTCGCTCGAGCGGTTGCGGCGTGATCAACATGCTTGCCACGGGCAAGCAATTGAAAGGACTATCGAGAAAGTGTCATCTGCCATGAGAATCTTGCTGTGCGCCGTTGGCGCGATCGTTGCCTCCGTGCTCACTGCTTGCGGCAGTGGCAGTAGCAGCACCACACCGGCCAATGTTCGGCTGGTGAATTTGACCGGCGCCACCGTGTCCCTGAGCTTAAGCAGCACTTTTGGACTGAGCGGCATCGCCAGCGATCAAGCAAGCGCCTATGAGCAGATCACGCCGGCCGTCTATCTGGTGAGTGTTTCGAGCGCGGATCCGTCCGTGGAAGGGGCCCCAGCGATTGGCTGGCCTTTTGGGACTGCGGAAACGTACTCGGTCATTGCGTATCAGGCCGGTAACCAGGTCTACGGTTTCCCGCTCACGGACAATATGACGGCTCCGGCCGGCAATTTTTTTACGCTTGACGTGGCCAACGTCGCGCCCGATGCCGGCCCGCTTGACGTGTATCTCCTGCCGCCCGGAGTTACCTCAATCCCGAGTCAAACTAGACCTACTTTTTCCTCGGTCCAAAGCCTGGTCCCAACAGGGCCCGCGACCCCTATTGCCGGGAGCTTTAACATCATCGTTACTGCTGCCAGCAAAGCAAATGACGTGCGCCTTTCGCTTATCGGCAGTGACGGTGCGGGCGCAGTCGCTTTCTCGGAAAGTCAGGTGGCAACGCTCGCGTTCACCGAGACGACCGGGGGCCTGCTTGTCAATGCTTACGTGATAACGCAAGGTGGCGGCATCACTTCATACCCGGCAACTCAGGCGCGCGTGCGAGTGCTGCCCGCCGTGCCCACGGCAACCGCGGTAGGTGTAACTGTCGGCACAACAGCGCTTCCTACCACCTACGGTGGCCAGCCGACCCCATACACGCTTGTGACCGCCGGCGCTTCGGCCACGCTCACAAGCGTAACGATTAGCGGAACGCAGATCAGCCCGACGGCGCCGCTCCCGCCGGTCCCAACTACTGCTCTGGCGGTGGGCCAGGATTACACAATTCTCGTGTACGGCGACGGTGTAACGGCCGCGGGCACGACGGCGGCGTTGCTGGATGACAACAATTTCGTGATCCCGAATTACGCGAGTGTTCGCATGATTAACGGTGCGGTGACAACAGCTATCGCCCCGGGCGGTCTGAATCTGTCTGTCAACAATAGCTTGGTGACTACCGGCGTTGCTTACGGCACCTCGTCGGGATACACAGGGGTGACGCCAGGCCCAAGTGCATCCGTTACGGTCATCGGCGGTACGTACGATTGGTCGGTGACCCCGCCTACCAACCTGATAACGGGCGACGTATACACGGTCTTTGTGTACAACAGCACTGTGGCGCCTCTGGTCATCGAAGATCGCTAGCGCTCACGCGCTTGGGCCGCAGCCGCGCCGGGCGCAAGAGCGCCCGCGCTTGCGCTCGCTGAAAATTTCGCCTTGGGCTTGTGCCGACGCTTGCTTTTTTAGGCGATCAGGCGCCCCGCGGTCGCTATGGCGATTGTAAGAAGACCCAGGAGGATATTTAGGCCCACCAGCTGGCGTATGCGGGCCAGGGCTTGCCCACCCGATTTCCAGTCCTGGGCTTGCACGCTTTTTTGCAGCACCCGAAATGGAAAGAAAAAGACAACCAAAAAGATCGCGATCATCACAGAGCCCGTCAGCAGCATCAGATGCCAGCGCAAGGGCGCCGCGCTCCAGCCAATCGTGCCAATAATCGACAAGCCGCTAAAGGGAACCAGCACCGCGGCAGCCCAGGCCCATGGGAAAAAACGCGTAAAGACGCCATCCCAAAGTCGCAAACGCTCCGCTGGTGCAAGCTGCTGCGCGGCTACCGGACGCAGACACTGGTAGGCGAAAAACATTCCGCCAACCCACACCACGATCGAAATCACGTGCACGAAGAGCAACAGTGGATACCAGTTCATTGCGAGCCCCTCTTAGTGTGCGAGCTGACGCTCTGGCGCTTTAGCGTAGCTACTTCGCAAGGCTGCGGCAAACCTTTGAACCGGTAGCCTGCAATCTTGCCTGTGGCCAAGTCCACCTGGGCGAAAGCGTTATGCTTGGCCACCGCGCGCAAAACGCGGCTTTTTTTAATCTTGAAGGGAAAACAAGATGATTCGAAACTTCCTCGCCACCTCGGCAATGGCGCTTTGCGCTCTGGGCCCCGCTTGGGCGGCTTCCGAGAACTTTGATCTCGATCCCAATCACACGTATCCCAGCTTTGAAATCAATCACCTCGGTTTTTCCGTCATGCGGGGCGTGTTTACTGCGACCAACGGCTCGCTGAGCTACGACGAGGCGCAGCGCGCAGGCAGCGTCAAGGCGAGCATCGATGCGGCCTCGGTTTTCACGGGCTATGCCAAGCGCGATGAG
>DASPWJ010000168.1:0-5672 GCA_035621895.1 Burkholderiaceae bacterium
GCGAAAGTTAATCAGCTGGCTCTCGCTAATGCGCCCTTCCAAGAATGCGCGGGCATACACCCCGGGCGAGGAATGACCCTGGATGTAGATGACATCGCCGCCGTGCGCTGCGCTCGGTGCGTGCCAAAAATGATTAAAGCCTACCTCCATAAGCGTGCCCACCGAGGCGTAGCTCGCGATGTGGCCGCCCAGATCGCCCTCGCCGCGGTTGGCGCGCACCACCGTGGCCATCGCGTTCCAGCGAATGAAGGAGCGAATCCGCTCCTCGATCGCGGCATCACCCGGCGAGCGCGCTTCCAGGTGCGGGGGGATCGTGTTTACGTAGGCAGTGTTGGCCGAATACGGTATGTAGGCCCCGGAGCGGCGTGCCTGATCGATGAGCTTTTCGAGCAAAAAATGCGCGCGGTCCGGGCCTTCGCGCTCGAGCACGGCCGCGAGCGCGTCCATCCATTCTTGCGTCTCTAGCGCATCGGGATCGTTGGCGGCGATTGCGCTCGGAATTGCAGACATCGAGGTCCTTTCTTGGGCAGCAGGGTTCGTTCTTGGTAATTTTGGCGTGCGCGGCGCCGGGCAATTTTGGCACTGTGTTTTGCGCCCGGCGCATCCGGCGACAGCCAAGCCCTGCCATGAATGCGCAAGGCCCGTGCAAGCGGCACGGCCGCACTGTAGCAGGTGAAACGGGAAATTTCAAAACATGGCACGCAGTTTTATATTGCGAAATGAAAATTTACGGCCTGACCTGAGCCATGCTCTCGTTGCGTAACGCCTTTGTCATGGCTGCTGCGACGCAATGTAACTTTGCGGAAATATTTCAACCCCAAAATTGCCTGCTTGCCCAAAAAACCAAATGTAAGAAGGAAGCCACGCATGAGAAGCCCCCTCGCCCATCGACTTTTGCGTTCTTGCTGGATCCTTGCCGCAGGCGCAATTGCCTCGATCGCGCAGCAGGCCCTGGCTACCGAGGTCACCGGTGCGGGATCAAGCTTTGTCTACCCGCTACTTTCCCAGTGGTCGAGCGACTACGCCACCGCCACGGGCACCCGCATCAATTACACCTCGATTGGTTCGGGCGCTGGCATCGCGCAGATCAAAGCGGCCACGATCGACTTTGGGGCCACTGACAAACCCCTGCCCTCCGATGAGCTTGCGCAGTTTGGGCTTGCGCAGTTTCCCATCATCATTGGCGGCGTAGTGCCGGTGGTCAATATCGAAGGTGTCGGACCCGGCGATCTGCGCCTCGATGGCGAAACGCTCGCCCGCATCTATCTGGGCGCGATCACGCACTGGAACGACCCGGCGATCGTTGCGCTAAACCCGGGTCGAAAGCTCAATGCCGATCCGATCTCCGTCGTTCATCGCTCCGACGGCTCGGGCACCACGTATAACTTCGTCAATTACCTGAGCAAGGTCAACGCCGAATGGCGCTCCAAGGTCGGCGAGGGCACATCGGTGCAATGGCCCGTTGGGGTGGGCGGTAAAGGCAACGAGGGCGTCGCCGCGTACGTCAAGCAGATTAAAAATTCAATCGGTTATGTCGAACTTGAGTATGCGCTTAAGACCAACATGTCGTATGCGGCGGTGAAAAACCACGCCGGCAAGTTCGTGCTGCCGGGCCTTGAGAGTTTTGAGGCGGCGGCGGCCAGCGCAAATTGGAACGAAGCCAAGGACTTTAATCTTGTGATTACCGATGCGCCCGGCGCCGAGGCCTGGCCAATCGCCGCAAGCGTGTTTGTCATCGTCTACCGGCAGCCCAAGGACCCGGCGCGCTCCAAGGCAGCGTTTGAGTTTTTCCGCTGGGCCCTGGAAAAAGGACAAGCGCGCGCCAAAGAATTGAACTACGTCGCTTTGCCCAAACCCCTGGTCCAGAACATCGAGAAATACTGGGCCAGCGAAATCAAGTAAGCGTTGGAAGCACCCTACTCTGCCCCGTCGATTGTGAGCGCACTGCCCACGGGCAGCGGCATCGCGTCCGTTGAGGAGGCGCGCGGTAGGGCCCGCGCGGCGGCCGAGACACGGCAAGATGCGGCGTTTCACTGGACGCTGTTTACTGCCGCAGGCTTTGTGCTGGTGATTTTGGGGGCCGCCGCGGCTTCCATGCTCTGGGGCGGGCGCCAGGCCTTTGAGACCTTCGGCTGGCGTTTCATCGTAAGCGACGAGTGGGATGCCGTGGGCCATCAGTTCGGTGCCTTCGTGCCGATCTACGGCACGCTGGTGAGCTCGGCTATCGCGATGATCATCGCCATACCCGTGAGTTTTGGCATCGCGCTATTTCTCACCGAGATCGCCCCCATATGGCTGCGAGCGCCGATCGGTGCAGCAATCGAACTGCTGGCCGGAATTCCCTCCATCATCTACGGCATGTGGGGCCTGTTCTCGTTTGTTCCATTCATGGCGGCCAATGTCCTGCCGTGGGTCGATCGCAACTTGGGCCACGTGCCGGGAATTGGACCGCTGTTTCGCGGTCCGCCCCTGGGAATCGGCATGCTTACCGCCGGCATCGTCCTGGGGATCATGGTGATTCCGTTCATCTCTTCGGTGATGCGCGACGTGTTCCAGACCGTGCCGGCGTCGCTGAAGGAATCGGCCTACGCTCTGGGCTCGACGACCTGGGAGGTTGTCTGGAAAGTCGTGCTGCCATACACGCGCTCGGCGGTGGTCGGCGGTATCTTTCTTGGGCTCGGACGCGCGCTTGGCGAAACGATGGCGGTCACCTTTGTGCTGGGTAACGCCCACCAGCTCAGTTCTTCGCTTCTTATGCCCGGCAATTCGATCGCAGCGACGATCGCCAATGAATTTACCGAGGCCGATTCCGACATCTACCTCTCCTCGCTCATCGCACTGGGCTTCTTGCTCTTTGTCGTGACCTTTGTCGTGCTGGCGATTGCGCGCGTGATGCTCTACAACCTGGCGCGCAAGGAAGGGCGCTGATGCTGCGGGCAACCGGATTTTTCTACCGCCGACGGCGTGCCGTCGACCTATTTGCCAAGACGCTCGGAATCGCGGCAACTCTCTTTGGCCTCTTTTGGCTCGCGTGGATTCTCCTCGTGACGCTCAATAACGGCATTCATGCCCTTGCCCCGGCGATTTTTACGCAAAACACACCACCGCCCGGCGGCGAAGGGGGCCTGGCCAATGCGCTCTTTGGCAGCCTGGAGATGAGCATTCTTGGCGTCCTCATCGGCGCGCCGCTGGGCATTGCCGCAGGCACGTATCTGGCGGAGTTTGCCGAGCGACACCACGCCTGGCGTGAGAGCGTGCGCTTTGTCAATGACATCCTGCTCTCGGCTCCCTCGATCGTCCTGGGTCTTTTCGTTTACACGCTGGCCGTGCGCAGCGTCGGACATTTCTCCGGCTGGTCCGGTGGCATCGCCCTGGGCCTGATCGTTTTGCCGGTCGTGGTGCGCACGACCGATGAAACACTGCGTCTTGTGCCCAACATCATGCGCGAAGCCGCGCTTTCGCTTGGCATACCGCGCTGGAAGGTGACGATGCAAGTGCTCTATCGCGCGGCGGCGCCCGGGATACTCACCGGAGTGTTGCTGGGGCTGGCACGCATCAGTGGTGAGACTGCACCGCTACTTTTTACGTCGCTAAACAACCAGTACTGGGCCAGCAGCATCAATGCGCCAACGGCAAGCGTGCCGGTCGTAGTATTTCAGTTTGCGATGAGCCCCTACGAGAGCTGGCACGCTTTGGCCTGGGCCGGTGCCTTCATCGTCACGGTCTTTGTCTTGCTGCTTAGCGTTGGCGCACGCGCGTACCTGCTGCGCAATCGCATTGAGGGCGGGGGCTAACTGCGATGGACGACACGACCCGCGAATCGGCGCTGATGGATGTTGCGCGCACCAAGATCTCGGTGCGAGGTCTGGATTTTTATTACCGCGGCTACCACGCGCTCAAGAACGTCAATCTGGACATTCCCGAGCGCACGATTACTTCGGTCATCGGTCCCTCGGGCTGCGGCAAGTCGACGCTGCTGCGCGTGTTTAACCGCATCTACTCGGCGTACGCGGGTCTAGTGGCCACCGGGCAGGTGCTGCTCGACAACGAGAACATTCTCGACCATAACTATTCGCTCAACCGATTGCGTACACGCGTGGGCATGGTGTTTCAAAAGGGCGTGCCCTTTCCCTTGTCGATCTACGAGAACGTCGCCTACGGGTTGCGCCATCATTTCAAGCTCTCACGGGTGCAAATGGACGAGCGCGTCGAGCACGCGTTGCACGAGGCGGCTTTGTGGAGCGAGGTCAAGGACAAACTGCACGCGAGCGCCTTGAGCCTGTCGGGCGGACAGCAACAGCGGCTGTGCATTGCCCGCGCGGTGGCCCTGCGCCCGCAGGTCCTGTTGCTCGATGAGCCAACCTCCGCGCTAGATCCGATCGCCACGGGCCGCATCGAGCAGCTGCTCAACGATCTTCGCAACGACTACACGATCGTTATCGTCACGCACAACATGCAGCAGGCTGCCCGCGTATCGTCGTACACCGCGTACATGTTCCTGGGCGAGATGATCGAGTTCGGAGCTACCGCCGACCTCTTCACGCGCCCGCAGCGCCGCCAGACCGAGGACTACATTACCGGTCGCTTCGGCTAAGGCGCCTAGCCCCTAGGCGTGGGTGGGCGCGCAGCCGCCGCGGTTGCCGAGTGGCCAAAATTCCGCGACGATAAGGGCTTGGCGCCGAGACCTTTCGGCCAAAACGTCCGGGTGAAACCCCATGAGGCTGCGCGCCTTTGCCTTGCTTTGGTTTTTTGTCGCCTGCTCGACGCAGGCTCAGTACAAGTGGACCGAACCGGAGGGACAGACCGGCTACGGTGACCAGGCGCCGCGCGATGCGACGCACGTTGAGCGTATGGGCGACGTATCGCGCGGCCCCGCCGATAGCGAGGACACTCTGACGCAATTGCCCTACGAAATTCGGCGCGCGGCCAAGGACTTTCCGGTGGTCCTGTATACGATGGCGAGCTGCGCCGTTTGCGACGAGAGCAGGGCCTTTTTGAAAACGCACGCGATTCCCTTTAGTGAGCGCAGCATCGCAACGCGCGAGGACATGGATGCGTTTCGCCAGTTAGGTGGCGGCGAGCAGCTGCCGGCTATCACAGTGGGTCGACGCATCGTGCGCGGATTTGAATCGTCCCAGTGGTCCGAGGCACTGGCCGATGCGGGCTATCCGCAAGGCGTCCCGCTGCCAAGCACCTGGCAATGGCCCGCGGCCAGGCCCTTGGTGCCGCCGCCAGCGCCGCCGCCGGCAGCCAACGCCGACGAATCGGCGGATGTTCAACGTTAAAGGCGCCGGCCTTGCCTGAAGCCTTGCAGGTGCCCTTGCGCCTTGCCACCTGGAACGTCAATTCCCTGAAGGTCCGCCTGCCGCAGCTTCTGGCGTGGCTTAACACCCGCACCGTCGATATCGTTTGCCTGCAGGAAACAAAGCTTACTGATGAGAGTTTCCCGAAGCAGGACTTGCTTGATGTGGGCTACCAGTGCCACTTTGCCGGGCAAAAAACCTATAACGGCGTGGCAATCTTGTTGCGCTCGGACCGTGTCAGCGCGGCCGAGGCCGTGGTGACATCACTGCCCGAATTGGACGATGTGCAAAAGCGTTTGATTGCGCTGACCACCGAAGGCATACGGGTGGTGTGCGCGTACTTTCCCAACGGGCAGTCCGTGGGGAGCG
>DASPWJ010000169.1:0-16341 GCA_035621895.1 Burkholderiaceae bacterium
CTTGGAGGCGCTGACGGCAATCGCCCCGAATTTTCGCAACATGCCGTTTGTGTTCCTGACGGCGCTGACCGATCGCGACAGCGAGCTCAAAGGGCGCAGGCTGGGCGCCGATGACTATGTCACCAAGCCGATCGACTTCGACCTTCTGGCCAGCATCATCAGCGCGCGCCTCGCGCGCGTGGCGCGCCTGGAGATCTGGTCCAAGCAAGTCGATTTGAGCCAGCGCGAAATCGAGACCCTGACGTGGTCGGCGCGCGGAAAGACCTCCGATGAGATTGCATCGATTCTGGGCCTGAGCAAGCGCACCGTTGATTTTCATATCGACAATGCTCGCACCAAGCTAGGTGTGTCGTCTCGAATACAGGCGGCGGTCAAGGCGGCCACGGGCGGATTGATCGAACCGTAAGCACTCATTTGACGAGGTGCGTTGGCGCCGAGTGATTTTGCCGCGGCGCCGCGCCCTGCCGTTTAGGAGCCTGTGTCGATCGGGCCGCTGGAGTGGGTGCGTCGACCAGTTTTGCAGCCGCGTGCGGAATCTCGCGCGGCGGCGATGGTGCCTTGGCAACCAAGACCCCGGCTGGTGATACGGGAAAGCGGGGTTCGCGCGCTGTTGCGCCGGCCGCCCGTGTGGGCCCACCGATGGTTGCCGCGGAAGGATGTGGCGCGAGGCTTTGGCGCGGTTCAAGCGGTCGATGCAGCGGCTGCGCAGGGCAAACTTTCGCCGCGAGCGCGACAAGGACAATCGCCAGCGAAGCAGCCGCCCCAGCAGCCCTATTCACCAAGGCACTCATTCGACGTCCACGCCCCGTGCGCCCTCGTGCGCGAGGGGCGGCTCATTGTCTTCTTTGCCCATGAACAGCGTCTGCAAGGCCGGTACGACGACCAGGAGCATGATCGGCCCGAGCAACAATCCGCCAACGACGACGGTAGCCAGAGGCCGCTGCACTTGGCTGCCGATGCCGTGAGATAGCGCGGCCGGCAACAAACCGATGCAGGCCGACAGCGCGGTCATGAGCATGGGCCGCATGCGCTGCTCTCCCGCAAGAAACATCGCGTCGATATTGCCCAGACCGTGCGAGCGTGTCTGGTGGTAATAGGTGATGAGCAAAATCCCGTTCATCACCGACACGCCGAACAGCGAAATAAAGCCAATTGCGCCCGAAATGCTGAAGGGCAGTCCGGCGATATACAGCGCCAATACCCCACCGCCGATAGCAAAGGGAATACCGGACAGTGCCAGCAGACTGTCGCGCAGCGAGTTAAACAGGGTATACAGCAGCATGAGAATGAGCGCCAGGCTGATCGGCACAATGACTTCGAGGCGCTTTTGCGCGAGTTGCAAGTCCTCGAACTCACCCGCCCAGATGATGCGATAACCCGTGGGCAGGGGCACGTTCTTCGCGATTCGACTTTGCGCTTCGGCCACTGTGCCGCCCAGGTCGCGCCCGCGCACGCTGAATTTAATCGGAATGAAGCGCTGGGTTGCCTCGTGATAGATGTACGACGCACCGGTATCCAGGCTGATATTTGCCACATCGCGCAACGGGACATAGCCCGTGCCGCCACTGGCCGTCTGATAGCCGACCCGAATGTTGCTTACGTTTTCAATACTATCGCGGTACTTGGGTAAGAAGCGCACTTCGAGGTTGAACTGGCGCTCGTTTTCGAGCACGGTGCTCGCGGTCACTCCGCCCATCGCCGCCTGGATCACCGCATTGACGTCGCCACTATTTAAGCCGTAACGCGCCGCCTTGGCCCGGTCGACCTTGATGTTCAGGTTTGGTTGTCCCAGGACGTTAAAGAGGCCCAGGTCCTCCACACCGCGCACAGCTCGCATCTGCTCCATAACCTGCGCAGCGATCTGCTCAAGCACCGCCAGGTTCGGGCCAATGATCTTGACCGAATTGGCGCCCTTGACGCCCGAGATGGCCTCTTCGACGTTGTCCTGGATGTACTGCGAAAAGTTAAATGTCACCCCGGGTAACTCGTCGTTGAACTGCTTTTGCAGTTGCTCCGTGAGCTTTTCCTTGGTCAAACCCGAAGGCCATTCGTCAAAGGACTTTAAGGGAGCAAACAGTTCCACGTTAGAAAAGGGCGAGGCGTCGCTGCCGTTGTCCGGCCGCCCGTGCTGGGAGACGACGGTCAAAATTTCCGGATGACTGAGCAGAATCTCGCGCATCTTGCCGGCCGCACGGGTGCCTCCTTCCAGCGACATCGTTGGTGGCATGGCAGCGCGAATCCAGTAATTGCCTTCCTCAAGGGCCGGCAAAAACTCCGAACCCAGTCGCCCGATCAACAGCCCCGTCACCACGAGAAAAACCACCCCGGCGCCAACCACGACTGCCCGATGCGACAGCGACCAGCGCAGCAGCGGCGTGTACACCGAGCGGATCGCGCGCACGACGAAGGTTTCGACTTCCTCCACATGCGCGGGCAATACGAATGAGGCCAGCACCGGCGTGATGGTGAATGTTGCAATCAACGCGCCCGTCAACGCATAGGCGTAGGTTCTGGCCATAGGGCCGAAGATCTGGCCCTCGACGCCCTGCATGGTGAACAAGGGTACGAATGCCGCCACGGTGATGGCCACCGAGAACAATATCGCGCGATCGACTTGCAAGGCGCTGATCAGAATCAGGCGCAGGCGGTTCGTCCAGGTGCGGCGATGATTTACGTCTCGAAAATGGGTGGGGTCGCTGCCCAGCTGGCCTTCTGCGAGGTCTTCAAGTAACCGGCGCCGGACGTCCTTGTTCGACTGAAAGTTGCGAAAGATGTTCTCGACCAAGATCACCGCAGAATCAACGATGATGCCAAAGTCCACGGCCCCGATCGAAAGCAAGTTGGCATCCTCGCCCTGCAACACCAACAAGATGATGCTAAAAAGCAGGGCAAAGGGGATGTTGACTCCGACGATGATGGCGCTGCGCAGGTCGCCCAGAAAGATCCACTGGATCAGAAATACCAGCAGGCAGCCAAAGATCAGATTGTGAAATACGGTGTGGGTCGTTACATCGACGAGCGAAGTGCGGTCGTAATAAGGGACGATCTTCACTCCCGGCGGCAAGCTGCCGTCGTGGTTCATCTTCTCTACGACCTCTTTGATGCGCGGAACGATCTCGTTGGTATGCTGGGTGCGGCCCATCACGACGATGGCCGCGGCAATATCGTCCTCGTGGTCACGCCCGGCGATGCCCAGCCGTGGCACGTAACCGACCTCCACCTGAGCTATATGCTTTACGAGTACCGGCACCCCATTGTTTTGCGTCAGGACGACGTTTTCAATGTCCTCGACCTTGTAGCCTTGGGTTAGATCGTCCGTGCCACCGCTATCGATCAATCCGACGCCGCGGATATTGATCGACTGCTGGCCGATGGCGATCTCGCGTCCGCCGACGTTGATGTTCGCGTTGCCCAGGGTGGTGATGATCTGCGGCACCGTCAGCCCATAGGCTTGCATTTTGGTTTGATCGATCTTGACGTCGAATTCCTTGGTGGTACCGCCCCAGCTGTTGATCGCAACCACCCCCGGGATCGTCGACAGACGACGCAAAATGATCCAGTCTTCCACGGTACGCAAATTGGTCAGGCCAAAGTGCTGGGGACCGACGACCTGGTACCGGTAGACCTCACCCACGAGGCTCGATTGCTGAATCTGCGGGACCTGGCCCGCGGGAAGACTGACGTTTTGCTGCAGGCTCAGCGCCGCTTGCGTGTAGGCGAAAAAGTAGTCGACGCCGTA
Organism: Burkholderiaceae bacterium; assembly: GCA_035621895.1. GTDB lineage: Bacteria > Pseudomonadota > Gammaproteobacteria > Burkholderiales > Burkholderiaceae_F > GJ-E10. The sequence goes on from DASPWJ010000169.1 coordinate 3,740, forward strand.
CTTGAAGGTGACGCGTACAAACGAAAGACCGTAAAAGGATGTCGAGCGGATATTGGAGATGCCCGGCGTCGAATACAGCCCGATCTCCATGGGTGTGGTGTAGTAGCGCTCCATCTCCTCCGCGGACAGGCCGGGAGCTTGCGCGGTGATTTCCAAAATCACCGGCGCCGGATTGGGATAGGCCTCGATGTTGAGTTTGTTGACGGCGATGGCCCCGGCGCCGAGCAGCACCAGCAGGCCCATCATGACGACGGCCCGGCGAGTTAGGCAAAAGGCAAGAACGGCTTTGAACACAGCTACTTCCTTAACGTGGGCGGCTTAGGTTTCGGTTCCAGCGCTGTTGACCATGTTGCTGAGAAATACCGCCCCGTCGGTGACGACCTGCTCGCCGACTTGCAGACCCTCGAGGATTTGATCGAAACCACCCTCCTGAAGGCCGACTTTGACGATTCGCCGAGTGAAACGATGTCCGTCGGTGGTGACCCACGCAGTCATCGTTCCGTCGCCCTCGCGCACGATGCCTGCCAGCGGCACGGCAATGCCCTTCAGCGGAGCCTCGACGTTGATGACGTACGTTGCGAACATACCCGGGCGTAGCTCATGCTTCGGATCGCGGATTTCCGAGCGCACCAAAACGGTACGGGTCGTGGGATCGACGGTTGCACCGATGTTGGTCACCTTTCCTTCGAACTCGCGGTCGGGGAAAGCCAACACCTTGACGCGGACTGATTGGCCCAAACGGAACATGGGGATATCGCTTTCGGTGACGTCGGCCAGCATCCACATGGTCGATAGGTCGGCTACGGCATAGGGCGCGGGCGGGCTGCCCGGTTGCACGAATAAGCCAGGCTGGGCGTTGCGCGCGGTAACGCGGCCGCTGATCGGGCAGGGAACAACCAGCGCCGGGTCGATCTTGCGATTGGCGACGATCTCGTCGATTTGTGTCTCCGACTTGCCGAAGACGCGAACCGCGTCGCGGGCCGCTTTGAGCGCTCCTTCCGCGCTCTGCTGATCGGAAATCGCCTGCTGCAAGTCCTTCTCGGCGATACCTTGGGTTTCAAACAGTCCCTTGGCGCGCGTTAACGCGGCGGAGGTCAGATCGTAGACACCAGCGGCTGCAATCAAGGTCGATTCGGCCTGCACAAGGTCAGGACTGTCGATCGTGAAAAGGGCCTTGCCCTTCTCGATCTCATCGCCTAATTGCGCGAAGGCCTGAATGATGCGCCCTGCATAAGGAGAGAAAACCTGGACTGCCAGATCTTCGTTAAAGTCGATATTGCCTACTGCGACGCGTTGTCGCGGAAAGCTGCGAGTGCCAACCGGCGCAAAGCGGATGGTTTTGACCTGCGTATCGTTCAGGTCGACGCTGGCTTGAGTGCTCTGCTCCCCCGCCGCTTTGCCCTCCGCTGGGCTTGCCGCGGCACCCTTAGCGCTCTCCGATGCATCTTTGGGGGCGCCACCAGAGCAGCCATCAATTGCCATCACCATGGCCAAAATGGCCAGCGCACTCGCTGCCCCAACGAGCTTGTGTGCAAATCGCATAACCCGCCTCTTTATGAAGAAGGTATATGTTCCCGGTTGGGGCCGGGCACTGTCTACCGTGATAAATCACAGTGCACACTGTGATTTATCACGGTGGTCTGCACGCCATCTCGGCCCGTAGAATCGATATGGGAGATGGAACTTAGGGATCCGCGTGGACCGGGACGATGATCATTTGAAAGTTTTAATGCATACGATTTCATTAAGGCGCGGCGTGTCGGCCGCGCTCGTCAGCACGCTATTGGTCTGCGCCTGCGCGGTGGGCCCGGACTTTCAACGTCCGCCGCCTCCTAAGGCCGATAGCTATGCACCCAAGCCTATGCCGGAGACGACGACCTCGGCGGAGGTGATCGGCGGGGAGGCTCAGCAATTTGCGATGGGCCGGGACATTCCGTTTGCCTGGTGGACGCTGTTCGAATCGCCCAAACTCAATGCTTTGGTGGAGCGGGCACTGAAGGCTAATCCGACCATCACTGCCGCGCAGGCTGCGCTGCGCCAGGCACAGGAGTACACCGCGGCGCAGCGCGGATTTTTTTATCCGACGGTTTCGGCGCAATACACCTTCGAGCGACAAAAGCTCCCTGGCAACGTCGCGACGACCAATGCCCCAGGCCTACAGGGCAACGGCCAATTCATTGCCCCAAGCGCTCCAGCCGAACCTTTGTTCTACAACTTTCAGACAGCACAGCTGACCGTGGGCTACACGCCCGATGTGTTTGGTGCCAACCGCCGCCAGGTCGAATCGTTGCAGGCACAGGCCGATACGCTGCGTTACGAAATGGAAGCGACCTATATCACGCTCGCCGGAAACGTCGTGGCCGCGGCGATACAGGAAGCGTCGCTGCGTGCGCAGATCGAAGCGACACAGCACTTTATCGATCAAAACGCCAGGGGGTTGGAGATCCTGCGCGATCAATTTCGTTTGGGCTACGTCATGCGCCTGGATGTGGCCGCGCAGGAGTCCGCGCTGGCCCAGGCGCGCGAGCAATTGCCCCCACTGCTAAAGCAGCTGGAGCTAACGCACGACTTGCTGCGGGCGTTGCTTGGCGAGCTACCCAATGCGGATATTGACACGACGTTTGAGTTTTCTTCGCTAAAGCTGCCCACCGACCTGCCCGTAACCTTGCCCTCCAAGCTCGTCGATCAACGCCCCGATGTGCGTGCGGCCGAGGAGCAACTTCACTCAGCAAGCGCCCAGGTCGGCGTGGCTGTTGCTGCTCGCTTGCCGCAATTTACGATCAACGGGGCAGTCGGCGGCATGGCGAACCAGGCTTCCTGGCTGTTTCGCAATGGCGGACCATTTTGGAATCTGATCGGCGATGTCACGCAGCCGCTTTTTGACGGCTTCACGCTTTTGCATCGACAGCGCGCGGCCGAGCAGGGTCTGGTGCAGGCGCAGGCGCAGTACCGCAGCACCGTGATCACGGCCTTCCAAAATGTCGCGGACACGTTGCACGCTATCCAGTCCGATGCGGACAGCCTCGCAGCCTGCAAGGAAGCCGAACGGGCCGCAAAAGTGATGATGGAAGTGACCGAGCGGCAGTTCAAGATGGGTTACGTCAATTTCCTGATCCTGCTGGCAGCACAAGAGGCTTACCAGCAGTCCCTGATCACTTTGGTTCAGGCGCAAAGCAATCGCTATGGAGACACCGCGGCCCTCTTCCAGGCACTAGGCGGCGGGTGGTGGAATCGGACCGAGTCGACCGAGCAGCAAACCAAAGCATCTGCGGTCGCCGGCGAAACCAAAACCAACTAAAGCGCCCGGGCACGGCATGGTGGGCGCGGCCTTGAGCGGCTAACCAAAGCTGCTCAAGCGGGTAGGCTGCCTGGCGTGGCGACTGAGTTGCCCGCCAAATGTCCTATCGGCGAAAGTGCCCAGGACATGTCGCGAGGCCGTCGTGGTTACCGCAGCGTCTTGCCGAGACCTTGGCCGGCGCTTGCACAAACGCAATTTCAAAATCGGCCATCTTCCCGGTCTGCCGCGCTCCAAGTACCATATTTGTATATTGGTGGATGAGGCGTCTTGCGCTTTCGCTCAGCGGGCGTTTAGGGTACGAAAGACATGAAATACATTGTTGCCATTATCAAGCCATTTAAGTTGGACGCGGTCCGAGAGGCGCTGGCCGCAGTCGGTGTGCAAGGCGTCACGATTACGGAAGCCAAGGGCTTTGGCCGGCAAAAAGGGCATGCGCATATGTACCGCGGCGGGGAGTATGAGGTGAACTTTCTGCCCAAGCTGGTGCTCGAGGTGGCGGTCGATGCCGAAATCGCACCGCGGGTTGTCGAGGCCATACAACACTCCGCGGTTACGGGCAAAGTGGGAGATGGCAAGATTTTCGTCTACGACCTTGAGCAAGTCGTGCGTATTCGTACCGGGGAGACCGGCAAAGGAGCGCTCTAGCGTCTTGCTTTTTTGCTGCCAGTGTTGCGCGCGGTCGCTCGCGCACTGCTGGCAGTTTGGCTTTTGCCCCTGGGAAACTACTTTCTGGATCGAAGGCGCCGAGGGTATTGCGCCATTTCTTGTCGTACCTGCAGATCGGGCAGGAGGTAAACAAACGACCTATGTGGCCCTGACGACCACAGCCCCTTACCTGCCCGCGTCCTACGGAAAAATTGGGGCTACCCCCGGCGCTTCGGAAAGAGTTTGCGAAGACAAGTTAACGCGCATCACCGCAGCGCGCTACCGCGCGGCAAGGCACGAGCCACGGCTCGCCATCAAAGGCTGCTTGGCGTGAGGCTTTGCTAATCGTTTAAACCGATGAGGGTGCCCCGATTGGTATATCGCGCTCCTTTCAGCGTGGCCTATCGGCTACCCGACCCACCCGTGTGTTTACTAACCTTCATTTGCGACAACTCGCTGACGTCCAATTCACCATTGTGGTCGGTATCCAGCCGATCGAATTCGGCTTCCATGTACTCCATAAATTCCTTTTTGGAGACCTTACCGTTTTTGTCCTTATCCATCAGGCGCAACAGATCCTTCGTTTCCCAGTAGCCCGCCTCGACGTTCTTCATCTTTTGCGCTTCTTTGTCTTTGTCCATGTCCGCGCCGATGGCAACCCCTGCGCCCGCAACGCCTAGGAAAAGCGCTGAAGCAAGCGCAGCCAATTTCAAATTGCGATTCATAAGTGCACCTTTTCTCTATTGATAAAACTCGCCTTTTAAACCCGGAAAAAGCGTCGGTATTTTCCACCCAAGGCTATGGAGCCGCAACTAAAAGCGTTGGAGCCGTCGTTGGCTGAAAAGCCGGCGGCATTGGTGCGCGAGGACCAGCGCGACATGCGCGTCCTTGGTGCGTCGCGCACCGCATTTCGCACAGCCAACGGGCATAGCGCAGGGCTCGCCACTTGCGGGAGACGCATCGCTCGCACTGCCAAAGTCAGCGCATCTAGCCGCGCGACGCCCGGTCGCTAGGCAGGGAACTGCCTTCGTCAATGGGCGAGAATTTTCTTGGTGACCACGTACGGTGAAAGTGCCCGGTTGCACTGCGATAGTGCGGACCTGCTCGGCTCCGGACGAGAAGCCATTTTCTTTCGGCTACAAAGTCGCGTCGCCGACCGCAAGGAATTGGCGCAATCGTCTAAACCGGTTTGGTCACCCGAGAAATTTACCTACTGGCGCCATGGCGTGACGGACTTATCAACTTGCGAAAAAGGAACGCGCAACAGTTCGAAACCCTGGAACCATCCGCAATCCCTGGCGATGCATTTGAACCGGGATGCAGCGGATTCGGTGTTTTTTCGCGCGGTATTAGGGCGCTTTGAGCGCACCGTGTCTTCTTGATGCCTCACTTAGACAAAGCTGCGGCAAGGCTTAGTTTTTCTCTGCGCGAAATCCGCACTCTCGGCTGTCCGGGTGATCCTCGTTCAAAGGGCAAGCGCGCTGCAGGGCAAGGTTTAATTCCAAAACATTTACGCGCGGTTCGCCAAAGACCTCAAAACTGCGTGCAGTTGTGTACCGCTGCACGAGTGCCTGTAGGCGCGCAGGATCGGCATTGCGCGCATGGGCCACACGAGCGACTTGCAGTGACGCATTTTCGGGACTGATATCCGGATCCAGACCCGAGGCAGAGGTAGTCAGCATGTCCGCGGGGAGATTTTTTCCCACAAACTCCGGTTGCGCTGACTCGAGCGATTTGCGATCCGCCAAAAGACGCTGCATCAGGCTACCACTGGTCGGCCCCAGATTCGAGCCGCCGGAGTTTGCGGCGTTGTAAGGTAAGGGCACTGTTTTACTCGGGTCGCTGGGATCGGTTGTAGTCGTCGCCGACGGACGGCCGTGAAACCACTGCGGTCCGTTCCAATGCTGCCCGATAAGTCGCGACCCCAGGACAGTGCCGCCGGGCGCGCGCAGTAAGCTGCCATTGGCCTGGAACGGGAAAATCACCTGGCCGATCGCCGTAAGCGCCAGCGGGTAGAGCAGTCCGCAAAGAATCAAGGTTGCCAATGCGGCGCGCGCCGCGCTCATGAGCGTGCTGAAAGCGAGGTCTCTCATAGCAACGGTGAAATGGCCAGGTCAATGAGTTTGATGCCGATAAATGGCGCGATCAGACCACCGATGCCGTAGACAAGCAGATTGCGACGAAACGTCTCCTCGGCGCTTTTTGGCTTGAAACGGATTCCCCGCAGCGCGAGCGGGATGAGGGCGGGAATGATGAGGGCATTGAAGATCAGCGCCGACAAGATCGAACTTTGCGGTGTGGCCAGTGCCATGACGTTTAGGGCAGCAAGACCGGGCAGAGCCACGATGAACATCCCGGGAAGAATTGCGAAGTACTTGGCAACATCGTTGGCGATGGAAAACGTCGTCAGCGCGCCGCGCGTGATCAGCATCTGTTTGCCGATTTTCACGACATCAAGCAGCTTTGTGGGGTCGGAGTCCAGGTCGATCAAATTAGCGGCTTCCTTGGCGGCAGCAGTGCCCGAATGCATGGCTAGCCCCACGTCGGCCTGCGCGAGCGCAGGAGCATCGTTGGTTCCGTCGCCGGTCATCGCGACAAGACGTCCATGCGCCTGCTCGCGACGAATGAGCTCGAGTTTTTCTTCTGGCCTAGCCTCCGCGATAAAGCGGTCGACCCCTGCCTGGGCAGCGATGGCTGCAGCCGTTACAGGGTTGTCGCCGGTAACCATGACGGTGCCAATGCCCATCGTACGCAACTGCGCGGTGCGCTCGCGAATCGCCGGCTTCAAGACGTCGGACAGGGCGATGATGCCCAGAATCTCGCCATCGACCGACACCGCCAGCGGGGTCGCGCCCTCTTTGGCCACCAAATCGACCGCAGCGGCAAGTTCTCTGGGTTCTTCGGCGCCGAAGGCCTTGCGTACGTGATCAATGATGGCGCCGGCTGCTCCTTTGCGGATCACGCGGCCATCGGGCATGTCCACGCCGCTCATGCGAGATTTGGCGGAGAATTCGAGCCCCCGCCCACGCTCTAAGAGCGGATCCGTTGGCGCGCCTTGTTGTCTGGCAAACAAGACCACCGAGCGCCCTTCGGGAGTAGTGTCAAAGTGCGACGCAAGCAGCGCCGCCTGCGCCAGCCGTTGCGGCGAATAACCCGGCAGAGGGATGAACTGGGTGGCCTGCCGGTTCCCAACCGTGATCGTGCCCGTCTTATCGAGGATGAGCAGCTGTGCGTCGCCCGCGGCCTCGACGGCCTTGCCTGACATGGCGAGCACGTTAAAGCGCACCATGCGGTCAATTCCGGCGATGCCAATTGCGGAAAGCAGTGCGCCGATGGTCGTTGGAATCAAAGCGACGACTAAGGCAATCAAATCGGCAACGTTGATTTGCGCGTTCAGATAGGACGCGACGGGCGCCATCGCGGCCACAACAATCACGAAGATCAAAGTCAGGATGGATAGTAATGCCGTGAGCGCAATCTCGTTGGGCGTCTTTTGCCGCTTCGCGCCCTCTACGAGATGGATCATGCGATCCAAAAAGGTTTCGCCAGGGTTGGCGCTGACGCGAACGAGCAGCCAGTCGGAAATCACCGTGGTGCCAGTCGTCACGGAGGAAAACGTGTCGGTGCCGGCCTCGCGCAATACCGGGGCGGACTCGCCCGTAATCGCGGACTCATCGACGAACGCCGTTCCGTCAACAATCGCGCCGTCGCAGGGAATGATGTCGGTCTTCTCCACCCGGACCAAGTCGCCCTTGCGCAGCGCCGTTGCCGGCACATCCTCGATGTCGCCGTCTGCGCGCACGCGTTTTGCGTGCAGCTCGACCTTGGTCCGTCGCAAGAATGCAGCCTGCGCCTTCCCTCGACCTTCGGCGAGGGATTCCGCGAAATTTGCGAACCAGACCGTCAACAGCAAAATGAACGTCACAGTGCCGTTGTACGTGCGAGTCGCGCTCGATGGGCCGAAGAGTTCGGGACTTAGCGTAAGACAAGCGGTCACGAGTGCGCCGACCCAGACGACGAACATGACCGGATTGCGAATCTGTGTTCGCGGATCAAGCTTTCTTAGCGAATCGACAAATGCCTGGCGCAACAATGCGGTGTCGTACGCAGCGCGCGGGCGCGCTTTGCGCGTGCCGCGCTCTACTGGCGCGCGCTCTGACGCCTCGGTGTTTGTCAGTAGTTCGGAGGGCGACTTCATCCAAACAACATGCGCGCTTGCATCGCGAAATACTCGGCCAGCGGACCGAGCACGAGCGCGGGTAAAAACGTCAACGCGCCCACGACCAAGATAACGCCCAACCAAAAGGCGGCAAACAGACCCGTGTCGGTTCGCAAGGTACCGGCCGTGGCCGCTAGCGTTGGTTTGGCGGCCACGGAGCCGGCCACCGCCATCATGAAAATGATGGGCGGATAGCGGCCAATCAAAATCACAAATGCTGTCATGAGGTTGTACCACGGCGTATCCGCGTTCAGTCCCGCAAACGCCGAGCCATTATTCGCCGCCGAGGAAGAGAACGCGTACAGAATTTCCGAGTAGCCATGGGCACCGGCGTTGGCCATCGAAGACAGGCCGTACGGCGCGATGACCGACCAGCCGGTCGGCGCCAAAATCACCAGCGGATGGATCAGCAGCGCCAGAGAAACCAGGATGATTTCCGGCTTTTCGATCTTCTTGCCAAGAAACTGCGGGGTGCGACCCACCATCAAGCCGGCGACGAAGACCGCGATGATGCCGTAAACCAGGGCGTTGAGAAAACCCACGCCCTTGCCGCCGTAAATACATTGCAACATCATGCCAACAAAGGTGGGTACCGAGCCAAGCGGCGTGAAACTGTCGTGCATCGAGTTCACGCTTCCGGTGGTAAAAGAGGTCGTTACCGTGGCAAACAGGCCGCTCTGGGCGATGCCAAAGCGCACCTCCTTGCCTTCCATGTTGCCGCCAGGCTGCGTTTGCGACGCTTTCATCTCGACACCGGCCGTCTGCAGTGCCGGCGTACCGGTCTGCTCGGAGCTGACCGCAATGGGCAGCACCATGAGAAGCATTGCACCCATCACCCCGTAGAGCACCCATCCCTGCCGTCGGTTGCCGATCATGTCGCCGAAACAGACCACGATCGAAGCGGGCAAAACAATCATCAGTAGCGTGAGCACCAAGTTGGTTACCGGCGTCGGGTTTTCATAGGGATGGGAGGCGTTGGCGTTGAAAAAGCCCCCGCCATTGGTGCCCAGATGCTTAATCGTCTCAAGCGAAGCAACGGGCCCCAATGCGATTACCTGTTCGGATCCCTCGATCGTGTGCGCACTGACTTGAGCGGCAAGCGTTTGTGGCTCGCCCTGCTCGATCAGCACGACGGCTAGCACGAATGCGGCCGGCACAAGTACACGGGTCGTAAAGCGGATAAGGTCCCGATAAAAGTTGCCGATATCAGTGCCGCCATTCTTGACCGTAAAGGCGCGAATGAAAGCCATTGCGACCACGAAACCGGTGGTGGCGGAGGTGAACATCGGAAAGGTGATCGCCGCCATCTGGCTAAAGTTTGAGAGTGTGACTTCCCCTCCATAGGCCTGCCAGTCCGTGTTGGTAATGAAACTGACGGCCGTATTGAAGGCCAGAAGCGGCTCGACGCCGGGCAACTGCAGGGGATTTAGCGGCAAACGGTCCTGAAGGACGAGAATCAGGTAGATGAGTAATGCCATCACCAGATTCGTCATCAGCATGTGGACCGTGTACGCCTTCCAATTCATCGGAGAGCGACAGATCCGCTGGCCGATTACACGGTACAGGAGATTATCGACGGGATCGAACAGCCAATCGGCTAAGCCCTTGCGCTCCGTCACGACCCGCGAAAGGTATCTACCCACCGGAACGCTGATCGCAAGGGCAATGAGCAGCGTCAGGGCAATTTGCAACCACGACTGGGGCGTCATGCAAAAGCGCTAGAACTTGTCGGGGTGGATCACGGCGTAGAAAAGATAAAAGACCAGCCCAACCACAATTGTGAAAAGTACATAGGAAGCCATAATGCTGCCGCCATTGTGAAATAACGAACCGCCAAGGACGATTTGGCTAGGGCTCCTCAGCAATCGCGCGCGCCCGCAGTACCCTCCGCGCCCGCTGTCGCGGAAACCCTATCAGCTGGCGCGACGGGCCCGATGATGTTTTCGGAAAAGCGAACCAATCCACCCAACGACAGAAAAGAAGCGATCAATAATAAAAGCACCAGGACAATCGTCATTGTGGCCACCGCTGTGGGGCAAAATAAAGCGCACGGTCCGCGTTCGCGCCAGCAGTACTGCGAGGCGTCCCGCGGACTGGGCGCGCGCAAAACTCGGATTTCAGCGAAAACCGATCTCTTCAAGGGAGAAAAATCGCAAGGTCCGCTATCAGTCGGTGCCTTGCCACTGCTCAAAAACCCGCCCTCATGTCACATGCTAGGCAAGACGGTCTAAAGATTTTGAAAAAAAGTATTGCAAGGGCATCGAAAACGGCTAATGACTGCGCCGCGCTTTGCGCGGCGCCCGAGCCGCTTGCAATCCCAGCAGGTTGCTCGTAGCCGAGCTTTGTGACAAAGCGGGCCAGCGCGTTTTTCGCTCGATTGGGTCAAAAGAAAAAAACGGATCGCTCGTCTATAAGGTTGCACCGGGCGCAGGTCGTGCCCAGATGCGCAGAGGCGAGTTTTGCCGCGCGCCGGGAATCGTTTGCTCTCCAAGTCGTGCAAATGTCGAAGTCTTCGGCACGGGGTCCAATGCTGCTCTGATGCATAGAGCGCATGCTTCGGATCAAATCGCCTCGCATAAACAACCATCCGTGGCCTTGCTCCAAAGGGGTCGTTTGCGTCATCGCGCTCGTTACACGCGCCAGACGGCAAGTGGCCAGCGCGATGCGCGGTACGCACTGCTGACGCTGCTCGCAGGTAACTGAGCACGGTGTTATCGCGTTGATGCTGGCCGGTCCACCCGCCCTGGTCGCTTGAAGCAAATGCCGAAGCTACTGTGACAAATACCTATGTCTAATCACAGTGGCGTGAGAGCGGAACGTTGCTGATAATCAGCTTATGCATGCAGGCACATGGGTCCTGCATGCGACGCAAGAAGGCATGCGTCTCTTAGCGGCGCTGCAGCTGACCGGTACGTCGAAATGTCACAGCCCCGGAAGACCATTTTATGCATTGAGGACGATCGCGAGGTCGCGTCCTTGCTGGCTGAGGATCTGACTGCACGGGGCTTTGCCGTGTGCCTTGCTTACGATGGCCGTGAGGGGATGGCGGCGCTGCTCAAGGAACCTCCAGATCTGGTCCTGTGCGATATCAATTTGCCCACGATGTCGGGATTTCAGGTGCTCGAGACCCTGACCGCCATTGCACCGCGCTTTGCCAACATGCCGTTCGTATTTCTTACGGCGTTGACCGATCGCGAACACGAACTCAAGGGCAGAACGCTAGGGGCCGATGACTATGTAACCAAACCCATCGACTTCGAGTTGCTCGCTGAGATCATCAACACCCGCTTGGCACGAGTCGAGCGCGCCGGGGAAGCGCCGCCGGCGCTCAAGCTTACCGACCGCGAGATCGAGGCCCTTACCTGGTCCGCGCGCGGCAAGACTTCGTCGGAAATCGCGCAGATTATTGGCTTGACCAAGGCGACCGTCGACGCCCACTTGGATTCGGCGCGCGCGAAACTGGGGGCGGTCACCCGCGTGGAGGCAGTCGTCAAGGCCGCCACACAAGGACTCATCGAACCGTAGTTGGCAATGCACACCGCCATGAAAAAGCCCCCTAAGCCAGTGCTAAGTCCCCGCCAGACGCAAATGCTGACCTGCTCGGCGCGTGGAATGACCTCTGACGAGATCGCTCGGGCAATGGGTTTGAGCAAGCGAAGTGTCGATTTTTCCCTCGACGAGGCCCGCGCCAAGCTGGGGGCAATCACCCGCATCCAGGCGGTGGCTTTGGCCGTCCAGGGAAAGCTCATCAAACTCTAAACGCTGACGTGCCGCCGCGGGATGCGCCACTTCGTAGGCCCAGGTGGCGCGTGCAAACTGCCCGAGTGGCAGTAGCGCCGATTGTTGCGGCCAGCGCGTCAAGCTCGGCGCAACCGAGAACGCAAACTCATATGATGTGATTTTGTCTCACCTCGACGCAGGCGAGCCTGCCCTATAGCGACAGAGCAATCTCGGCGGCAATTGTGACGCACAGTGTGATAGCCACCACACTGACCAGAACACCGATGATGGCAAGGGCATGGTCGGCCGAAACACCACTCGCGGTTGCCGCAGCCGGAGCGCCGGATATGCGCATCGTCCCAAGGACCGTCAGCACCGTGGCGGTAAGCAATACGATGGGAGGCAGCACCAATTTCAGCGAAAGGCCGCCTGCCAGGTTGCCGGGGTCGTTTCCGGGACGAAACTGCCACCATAACCAAGCCACAAGCGCAGCAAACAGGACCAATCCCAAGACAAGTATCGGCCTTGCTGCTTGTGATTTGACCGACGCTGGCATTTCGCGAGGTGCCAGTTGGCCACCCAGCCGCCAAATGACGAGCAACGAAGCCATCGCACCCAAAACAAAACAGGCCGCGACCGCAAAAAGATTCCAGCCGATCGACTCTGGCGAGCGGGCCGCGTTCCAAGGCAAGGCCCAAAGCGATTCGTATCCGAGGGTCA
>DASPWJ010000170.1:0-19391 GCA_035621895.1 Burkholderiaceae bacterium
TCCCGAAGGAAATCATTGATAGCGGCCACGTCTTGCTTTACCGAAAGCTCTCGCTGTCCACGCAAAACGCCAGCAGCGGCGTTTTCGATATCGACCAAATCGATCGGCTCAGCCAATAGCACGCGAGATTTAACATCGCCGACGAGATTGCGGCTCGAAACATCCTCAATAGCGGCGATCTGGTCGCGCCGCACCAATGCAGTCCAAACGGCGTTGCCGTCGGAATCGACAACGACAGTCAACTCGAGAAAGGGCGAACGCACAATCGATCTCCATCGGTGCCTGTCAGGCCACGACTCCTTAGGCCTAGTGTTATCGGAGAATTTTAAATCGCCGTGCCCAGGCGCGAGATTCGCCCCAAGTATGCGGCGCCTGTTGAAGATCTTCAAGATGAGCCGCGATATCGCTGACAGCGTCAAAAATCAAGACGAGTGGCAAACGTCCCGCGCATTGCACATTGAACAAACATCGGCCGCGACACGGGGCGGTCGGTACGAGTCTTGCCCATTTTTCGCCGTAACCCCACAGTCATTTGCTCGCCACTGAGGTGGCGACGAAGAGACTCGACCGCGATCCAAGCAAACCAACTTCTGAGGAATCGCGGTCATCTAACTCATTTCGGAATGGGGAATCGGCATCGACTCATTCTTTGGGTGGTTCAACTATCCCCAAGCGCGCGTTTCGCGGCGACACACGCTAACACCGCTTGAATTCACTAACAAACCTTTGTTCCAGTGACAACCAGCAGGGCACCCCCGCAAAACCGGCTGGGAAGTACGTTTTCCGCGAACCGTGCAAAGCAGGAGCCGTTGGGTAAGAAAACCACTGAGTGAAAGCGCAGACCAGTTACTGGCAGCGTCGCAAGCGCCGAAAGCAGCTCGTCGCGCGTGTGCCAGTGCGCTCCCCGATAGGCACCGCTTCCGCCGTCGCGACCCTTCTGCCGCCAAAGCAGACTTGTGCGGTTCAGTGTGCCGATGACAAACTGTGTGCGGGTAACCCGAATCATTTCTTTTAGCGCAGATGGCCAGTTCGGTATAAAGCACAAAGCAGCGATTGATACGAGTAGATCGAAGCTTGCGTCGGCGAAGGGCAGTGATTGGGCATCGCCTTGAAGGTACGCCGCTTTGACGTCGTGGGTGCGAGCGTAGACCAGTGATTCAAAATCGCAATCCAGTCCGGTTACCGTAAGACCTGGGAGGGCCGCGAAACGCCGCGTAAACCAACCCGTGCCGCAGCCCACGTCGAGCAGCTTTCGACCAGCTTGAAGGTGTAGCAGATGTGTAAAAAGGCGAAATTCGGTGTCGCCGATCCAACCTCCACGCGCACTCTCATACCACGCGTCGTACTGAGCCGGGGTCACGGCTTAACGGGCCGGTCGCGTACCGCGGCACAGCGCGAAATTCGACCGCCTTGACCGACCGACGCCGCCGCATTTGTGCGTGTGTCGCCGGCTTTGCAGAACGACGAAGCGTTGGGACCGTCTTTTCACAATACGTTCCATTTTAATGGTCGTCTTCGCAAGTGAAACTATTGGTACAAGACGTGGGGCTCGTAGACCAATTGTTACAACGCGGACGGAAAATTACGACTTCCAAGAGACGCGTACATGGACGAATGAAGTTGCTAAAAGGTCAGAGGGGAACCGGCCCATCTTGATGAGCGCAAGTGCCCGTGTCCAAACTTAGGACGGCAAAACATCACCCCTTGGCACTTCACGCCTAGGCCGGTTGGTGCTTTCGCACCTACCAGATGCGAAATGCGCATTGACGCGTACGTTACGCAATAAGGCGAAGCCACCGCGTAGGTGGCGGACTAGGTGCGAGTTACGGAACGAAGGATTCGAGCTTCGGGATTCACGGCGGGGACGTGGTTCGATAACATGTCCAGAATTGCACACCACACGCACGAAGCCACTGGGCGTTTGACAAACCTCCAGTCTGATGCCAGGGGAGAATACATGCGGTGGGTGATGCGCGATCGACGCGTTTCGTAATGCGAATATGCGGCAAAAATATGAAAAGATGACGTCGATGCCTTCGACTCCAAAGCGAACGTACGGCGATGGGTTCGACCACGCCTACATAGGCACCAGCGGGTGGAGCTATGAGCAATGGCGCGACTCGTTCTACAAGGGGGTTCCCAGAGCGGCTTGGCTTTCGTTTTGCGCTCAGCGATTTACCGGTATCGAAGTGAATGCGACTTTTTACCGCTTGCAAAGCAAAGAGACCTTTCTACGATGGCGTAATGAAACGCCGGCGCAGTTTCGATTCGCCATGAAGGCTAACCATTACCTGACGCACAACAAGAAGCTTCTTGATCCGTTACCAGCAATCCGCCTCGAACGCAGTCGCGCAATGGGTCTTGGGGTCAAACTAGCAGTTGTGGTGTGGCAGCTTCCGCATCAAATGCACCGCAATCTTGAGCGTCTCGAACGCTTTGTC
Source organism: Burkholderiaceae bacterium (assembly GCA_035621895.1). Lineage (GTDB taxonomy): Bacteria > Pseudomonadota > Gammaproteobacteria > Burkholderiales > Burkholderiaceae_F > GJ-E10. The sequence goes on from DASPWJ010000170.1 coordinate 2,442, forward strand.
GTTGCGTTACGCAGTTGGTCCAGGGTTCGCCACGCGGTCGAATTTCGTCACGAGAGTTGGTTTGACAACGAGGTGGCAGGCTGCTTGCGCAGGCATCGTATTGCGGTTTGTCAATCGGAGGCGGCAGATTGGCCACTTTGGAATGCCGTCACGACGGATTTGGTCTACGTGCGCCTACACGGCCGCGCGGCAACTTATGCGTCAGCGTATTCGAGGCAGGAGTTGGATTCTTGGGCAAACCAGATCAAAGGATGGTTGCATGATGGTTTCGATGTTCATGTCTACTTTGACAATGATGCGCTGGGACATGCGCCGCGAGATGCTTTGCGACTGATTTCCCTGTTGGGCGGCGAGGCGGCCGATCGTCCAAACAGGAAATGAGCCGCTCGTGCGTTGCTGCACCGATTGGGCGACGTAGCGTGAAGTGGAATTTGCAAAGATCCAAAGGGCGGGCTCATTGAGGCGAACCCAGATTGGCTCGGCCGCAACGCTAGTAGGCAAAGCTTAGGATCAACGCGCGGCGCGATCTGGCGTTGTTAACAGCAACCCCGTATGCAGACCTTTTGAGCGTAATTGCAAGTCCAGAAATCCGAGGCTAATGTCCTGTTAGGCGATCATGGGCAAACCCGCCAAGAAGAAAAATGGAGAGCTCCGGTGTGGAGGGTGGAAGCTGCGTGGCCACTTGTTTTGTGCTAGCCGAATTTCACTTTCGTTACGATCGGTTTGACAGATCCTATGTTGAAAGCCACGCTTAACTGCACTGCGATTTTCGTCGCAATGATCGTGCTTGCGACATCTTCTCGAGGCGCCGAGGAGGACTCTTTGAAACACTCGCAGCTGGCCAAGAAGTCCATGAACGAGCAGACGGACCTGCTTCCGTTTCATGTTTCGGAAAAAACGCTGCCCAACGGGTTGAAGATCATTGTCGTTCCCACTGGCTTTCCAAATATCGTTTCCGTCCAAATTCCCGTGCAAACGGGCTCGCGCAACGAGGTCGAGGCGGGCAAGTCGGGGTTCGCCCATTTTTTTGAACACATGATGTTTCGGGGGACCAAAGCGTACCCGCCGGAGGCGTACGAGGACATCATTGCAAAGACGGGAGCTCGCCAAAACGCCTTCACCAGTGACGATTTTACGAACTATCACACGACCTTCGCAAAAGAGGATCTGGAAACGGTCCTTCGTCTTGAGGCCGACCGCTTTGAGAACCTGTCGTACTCGGAAGATGCATTTAGGACCGAGTCGCGCGCGGTCCTGGGTGAGTACAACAAGAACAGTTCTAATCCGAACGTTAAGCTCTCGGAAGTCGTACGCGAAAAGGCGTACCAGGTTCATTCCTACAAGCACACCACCATGGGTTTTCTCGAGGACATTGAGGACATGCCCAACCAGTACGAGTACTCCAAGGTTTTTTTCAATCGCTGGTACCGCCCGAATAACACTACGATCATCATCGCCGGCGACGTCAACGAGCGCGACGCCTTTGTGCTTGTCGAGAAATATTGGAGCAAGTGGAAACCTGGTAGCTACAAGGCGCAAATTCTCGCAGAACCTCCATCGCAAGGGCCCGTATACGCGCATGTGCCATGGGCGAGCGCGACGCTACCTTTGGTTTCGGTTTCCTTTCATGGTCCAGCCTTCTCGGAAAAAACAAAGGACTATGCGGCGCTAAATACACTTTTGTCCATGTCCTTCGGTCCAACATCGGATTTGTACAGGCGCCTGGTGGAGGAGGAACAAAAGGTCGATGAGCTGAGCAGTTTTGCGCCGCCCCGGGTGGATCCGTTTCTCGTGACAATCCGGGCGCGAGTCAAGAAGATGGAGGACGTGGTCTATGTGCGGGATCAAGTTCTTCGCACGATTGCAGAGATTCGATCCGTTCGTGTAGCGCAGCAGCGCCTTGAGGACGCAAAATCAGCCGAGAGATACGGTTTGCTTCACTCGCTGGACAACACTGAGGGAATCGCCGAAACGCTGGCCCAGTTCGTGCACTTTCGCCGCTCCTTCGCGACGATTAACGAGTACTACCGTCTCGTTGGTTCGCTTACTCCGGATGATCTGCTCGCAGCTGCTCGGAAATTTTTCAGCGATGAGGGTCTCGTTGTCGCGACGTTGTCGAAGGAGGCAATGCCCCCCGCTATGGCACAAGCTCCGACCATGGCAACGCTTGCGCGGCGTTTCGTTTCGACAGAAAGCTTGCAGGCGGTCGTGCAAAAGACAACTCTGCCGCAGATCAGTTTCAAAATCCTCTTTAGCGCCGGTAGCGCCAACGATCCGGAAGGCAAAGAGGGTCTTGCTGCCCTGACGGCCGCCATGGTCACACGGGCCGGGTCCAGTCAGATGACGATTAGCGAAGTCAGCAAGGCGTTTTTCCCGATGGCAGGTCGGTTTACCGATCAGATCGATAAGGAGATGACGACGTTCACGGGCAGCATCCATGGCGAGAATTGGGAGAAGTTTGTCGCAATCGCTTTACCGATGCTTGTCTCACCCGGATTTCGCGAAGACGACTTCAAGCGTCTGAAAGATGCGCAACGCAACGCGTTGGAAGTGGATCTAAAGGGTCATAACGACGAAGAACTCGGCAAGGAGCGCCTGCAGACGAATGTTTTTGCCGCAACTCCTTACGGGCACCCGGCTCTGGGGACGCTGCGGGGTATCGACGCAATTACCTTAGACGATGTCAAGAATTTCTGGGCGAGGGCGTATACCCAAGGGGCAGTGCGACTTGGGGTGGCAGGCGACGTCTCCAATGAGATGGTCGCGATGCTCAAGAACGCGTTAGGAGCACTCGCGGTTGGCCCAGGCTTGGTTTCTTCGGATCGGATCGTCGGTAAGACGCCCGACGGAATCGAGGTGGAAATCGTGCAAAAGGAAACGCGGGCGACCGCAATTTCCTTTGGTTTTCCCATTTCCGTCACGCGCTCCGACCCCGATTACGCGGCGCTTTGTATCGCGAAGACGTGGCTCGGTGAGCATCGTTCTGCAAGCGCACGGTTGTTTCGGCGCATCCGCGAGCTTCGTGGGATGAATTATGGGGACTACGCCTATATCGAGGCGTTTCCGCGCGGGATGTTTGAATTTTTTCCGGACCCAAATCTCGCCCGCAAGGCGCAGATCTTCGAGGTTTGGATTCGCCCAGTTGCTCCGCAGAACGCGCAAATGGCATTACGAGTGGCCATTTACGAACTGGACAATCTAGTTAAAAAGGGTTTAACCAGGGAGCAATTTGAAAACACACGCGACTATCTGGCAAAGAATGTTTTCTTGATGACCGCCACGCAAAACCAACAACTTGGCTATGAGCTCGATTCGCAGTGGTATGGTCTGCCCGAATACACAAAGATGATGCGTCAGGCGCTTGCCCATCTGACGCTCGATGACGTTAACCGGGCAATCCGAAAGCATCTTTCGACCAAGAATCTATCGGTCGTCTTCGTCGCAAAGGACGCGGACGCACTGAAGGATACCCTGCTCGCCGATGGTTTTTCTGCGATCAAATACGAAGCGCCAAAGCCGCAGGAGCTTTTGGACGAGGATCGGGTCATTGGGAACCTAAAACTGAACATCCGTCCGGATAGCGTCAAAATCACGCCCGTGGAGCAGGTCTTCGAACATTAGCCTTAGAGGCTGCGGCCACACGGCATGGCCCTTACCTTGTCGAAAAGCTTTGGCCGGATCTTCCGAATCCTGCTTTTGCGCAGCCGTCACCTGTGGCTCTTTCTTGCCCAGGCGCAGCATTGGCATTGGCCAAAGTGCGCTGCGCGCGATCTGCGCGTATGTGCGCGCGGAAAACTCAAGATGCAGTCGCTTTTACCGATATGGAGGCTAGTGCTGATCTGGTTCAGCGTGGCGCAGCATTGTTGCCGGAGACGACCGACTTTTGCCCTTTGGCGCTAGGCAGTTTGTCCGATACGTACGCAACCCGAGCCGAATGTGCCATAAGCTTGCGGATTACAGCCCGAAAAGGCGCTTCCAGAACGACCTATAGGCCCACAACGGGGCATTCTGGTTCCCTTATTTTTCGGATCTGAGGGACGTACTGGGGCATACGCTGTTGGGCAGCCATTTGGAATCCGATCATGAACGCATTCGATATGGACGATAGGGTGACCGCAGCGGCCGTGGCTGCTGCGGGCACCATTGTCGGAGCCCTAATTCAGCTGCGCGTGGCCTGGCGAAAGGAAGTGTCAGAACGTGCGCGAGGAGCGCCCGTTACAAAAAAGTCGCGCCGAGGTCCGGTACTGGCAGTATTTTTGCTCCTCATTGCTGCCGGCGTAGGCGGTTTTGCACTCTCGCAGTATTTTGTGAGACAGGCCGACCTTGAATCAACCGCGATGCGTGGTGAGCTGCAAGCGCAGCTCGCCCAGATAAGCGCAACCGCGCAACGTCTGGAGCGAGCATCCTTGGGCGATCACGGCTCGACTACTCGACCGGACGACGGCCAGCGTAGCGCCAAGAGCTTGAGCGTGATGACAACCATCGGTCCATGCCGGGCGCACGCCACTACTGGCAGTGATGCAATGCGTGCGTGCTCGGAGCAAGAAGCACTGCGGGCAACGTTGTGTGGGAGCGTACCGTCGACGGCACAAGTGACCAATACTGTCTTTTATGCCCGGCCAGAAGGCTCATCGCAGTCCTGGGCCGATAGACGCGTCACGCCCGGCCAGGATGTAGGACATGCGCGCTTTTCCGACAAGTCATTTGAAAAGGCCGATTCCGAACAAGCCAAACTGGTCTGCACGGATTTCTCGGTCTGGGACGGCGAGCAGGCCGTCAGTGCGCGCCTGGACGTGACTTATGAGGCCGCGCCGGCGGGGCGTGAGATCGCCCATGCGGCCGTCGCGCCGGTAACCAACGTCGCGCCATAGCGTCGCGTCAAAGTCCTGAGGGGTTGGATCAAAGGTTCGCTGCGAGCATGTGCGCCGATGCAGCCGCCGACCGTTTACTAAAAGCCAAGACCAGCGACACGGGCGAGTCGTACTGACGGTTGCCGCGCAACAACGGAATACACGCAGGTGGTGTTTCGGCGTTTTTCGCGAGCTTCGGATGCTCTTGGAGCGAGCGCCACCGTTTGATTCAGTGGGCGCAAATGTGACGAACTAAGCTTGAAAAAAATCAAACTGCGATGAGCAAGGCGCTGGGTGCAACGCTAAGTTTCCAAAGCCTCCAACCCCTTTGTCTTCGAAGCTACCGCGTGCATTGAAAGGTCGAATTCGCTTCAAAACCCAGCGTGCTGAAAAACCATAACTGGTGAGCTCCCTTAACGCACTTCTTAGGCGGTGCGAAAACTAGACACGTTTTATTTCAATGGATGTGAGCCAACGAACATGCCGTGGCCCGGTGCGTAGATCCAAGCGGGAGATGAGGGCGAGCGGACCTTCCGCCGTCGAAATCGCCTGACCGTCCTTTTCCACCAGCACGAGCACGCCCGAGCCGACTGTCGTGTTATAGAGCTCGCTCCACGAAAAAACCACCGTGTAGTCATCGCGCGCACGCGCAACGATGTAACTTCGCTTCAAGGAGTTGTGGTCGGAGGGCTCGAATTGCGCTTGATCGAGCAGGTCCGTGAGCTTGATTCCGCGATAGCCCGTAAGTGTCCGCCTGACTTCGCCACCGCTGACGGTCAAGGGAACCGGCTCCATCTCAACCGTGAGCGGAGAGGCTCGCAACGATTCGGCCGACAGTGTCGCTTTGTTTCTAACTGCGCCGCTAATAGACAAGGAAGAGGTCAGGTCGGCGTTTTTCGTAGTGTCTGCAGGTAGAGCCTGCGCGATGTGGGGAATGGCCATCGGCAGGCCAACAACAATAAGGCGACGAAGCTCGTCCATGCTGATCTCCGCAATGCAGTGAAACGTTCGTAATGCGCTTTTTGACAGTTAACACGGTTGGTTGCGGCAACAAGAACAGCAGCCAACGTTCTGCAATCAACTAAGCAAGGACGGTGCCAATGGCAAGTCCGGCGCTCGAGCTGTTGGAGTAAAGCGAACCAATCCTGCCGTGTAACGGAACAGGCGCATAGCTTTTGTGCAAAATGTTTTCAAAGTCACAAATGCTATGTAGCAAACGATACAACGAGACGCAACCAGAAATGCCTCTTGCAGCTTTCTCGCGTCCGAAAAGTGTGTGTTCTGGTACTGCGTGCCCAGCGCGAGCAGCAAGGACCCTAGGCTGTTCGACCGCGCGGATTTTCGGCGGCTGCTCGACACGTGCGGCTTCTTACCGGTCTCGCGCCGAGTTTGGCAAGAGCCATTGGCCACTTTTGCGTCGCCATTTGTCCGCCCGTTGCGGTCAGGTTTTGGTTTGGAGCCCAGTTCTGGTGAGGCGTGTTCTCGCGAATTTGCCGCTCGCAGCTAGGCGCGGACGCACGTTGTCATGTTGTAACGGCGAGAATTACAGCCCCTGCCTTAAAAACCGCGGTTGCAGCCGAACCCTTCTTGAGTCCGAGTTCCTTGGCGGCTTGGTGCGTGATTGTCGCTTGAACGGCAGCGCCGCTGGATAAGGCAATCGTTACTTCTGCGCTTACTGGCCCTTCAACGACCTTTGTAACTTTGCCTGAGAGACAATTGCGCGCGGAGAGCTTGACACCGGCACCTTCGGTCATAACGAGAACGGAACTGGCTTTGATCAGGGCCGTGGTCTCGCGTCCGACCGATAGGTCCAGCGACTTGGCACTTTCGTTCGTAACCATTGCAACGATTTTTTCGCCGGTAGCGGTCGTAAGTTCGACTTCGGTATTGACAGATCCGACCTTTATGGCTGAAACCTTGGCCTTGAAAACATTGCGGGCACTGATTTTCACGGTAATCTCCTTGCCAATCGTGTTCGATGAGCTGTTGCAGAGCAACGCAACTGCAGCAGACTTTATCGCTCGGAGTGCATCGCGCGTATGGCGGAAATATAGCGCCTAGCATTCAAAGCCGCCACGGCGGCTTGAGGATCGCCCGTAATGTGCGACCATATAAACATCATGACCGCGCGACGGCCCGTCCACCATAAATTTGTCGGAAAACTCTCGGTTGAGACCGAGTTTGGTGCCTTTCTTGGGGATACCCGCATACGTTTGTTAGAGGCGATTGAGCGGTACGGCTCGATCTCCCAAGCGGCTAAGGCCGTGCCTCTGTCCTATAAAGCCGCTTGGGACGCGGTTGACGCAATGAACAACGTTGCGGATGAGCCTTTGGTCCAGCGCTCCACGGGCGGCCGCCATGGAGGCGGGACGGTTCTCACTGACTATGGTCGACGCCTAGTGGCGATGTATCGGGCAGTCGAGGAGGAGTACCAGGCGGCGCTGGACCGACTTGCCGAGCGGCTCGGAGAGAGCGGCTCTGGCGACGTGCGACAGTTTCGGAACATGCTCCGTCGAATGGCGCTCAGGACCAGCGCGAGAAATCAGTTCACCGGCCCAATTTGCGCGATGCACGAAGGGCCGGCTGGCTTCGAAGTGCGCCTGCGCCTTGATGACAGCAATGAATTGGCCGCGACGATTACCCAGGAAAGCGCCGAGAATCTTGGTTTAAAAATCGGCATGGAAGTGCATGCCTTGGTCAAGGCGACCGCGGTTGCGTTGTCGAACAATCCGGCGGCACCTACAACGGCTTTAAATCGGCTGTGCGGTAGTGTGGATCGAATCCATCGGGGGCCGATGAATGCGGAGGTGAGCGTGTTGCTGCCAAGCGGCCGCAGCGTTACCGCCGTGGTCAGCAAAGAGGCTCTAAATCAAATGAAGCTCGAGATAGGCAAACCCTGTTGCGCCCTGATCGAGGCGTCGGGCGTAACACTTTTTTGCTTCAACTGATTCGCCCAAGGGACGCTTACCTCGGTCCGGCAAGATTCTTGAGCAAGTGAACGCCCGCCGCGGGATGCGGTCGCGTGGTCGCTTGCCATGCGCTATATAACAGCATATATTGCGATTATCGCCTGCCGCGAACTGCTGCTTGTCTGCCCCCTACTGCCGCTTCGTGGCGACGGCGTGCATGAAAACAAAGGCTAAGAGCCCCGTGAAGCGCCCACCTTTCAATCCAACGGTCCTGGCAGGCACTTTGGTGTCTGCGCCTTCTTTGCGCGAGGAGTTGGAAAGGCAAGAACGGCTTCGTGACAAGGAATCTGCTTCGCCTTGCAATGTCGACAGTCCTACCCAAATCTGCTCGAGTAAGCAGGAGGCTCAAGCCCGACGCACTCGTCTTGCAGACCTTGATGCGAATTTTGGTTGTTCAATCATCGGCACGTGCTTGCGCACCACGGAGCTGCGAAAGCTGGTGGCGAAATTCAAGAATCTTGGAGGCCACGCCGCAACGGATCTCGAGGTGCATCATGCAGCCGTCGAGCTTGCGGTGGAAGCGGGGGCAGGTGCCAAGGCGTTAACCAAGCTTCTTGACGATCGGTACGCACCGGTGATTCAGCGTTTCCGTAGCGCGAAGAGCGCCGAATCGGTGAGTGCTCTGTGGGCCGAGGCAATGAAAGCGGGCGAGATAGCAGGGGCGTACTGGTCTGTCATGACGCACCCGTGCAGCACACCGGAATTGCGAAAGAGGGCATTTGGAGATGTGCACATGCTCTCTCATCTTGTCGGCGCTGCCAATCGCGCTGATATCCGGCAATTGGTGGCGTTGGAGCGCGAAAACGCTGAACTCAAGGACAAGACCGAGCGGCAGCAGTCACGGCTGCGGGAAATCAACGTCCAGCATCAGGAGATAGTTCAGCAACTCACAAACAAAGTTTTGAACCTCGCCTGCCGCTTGCATATTGAATCGGAGGATGACGCGGGTTTCGCCGGCGAGTTGTCCGCGCTTCGAAATGCGGTCCAGGACAAGCAGCGGGAAGCGTCCTTGCACGCCAGTCGCCGCGAAGAGGCGGAGCGATCCCTAGCGGTTTATCGCGAGCAAATGAGGCGTCTGCAGGCAAAATACGATCAGGCGATGGTGCTCGTTTCCGAACTACAGGTGGAACTCGGTGCGATGGAGCGTCAATTTGAGGACGCACCGAAACTGCATACGGGGACATCGGGACTCGGTGCGATGGCGGGGCGGCGCTTGGTCTATGTTGGCGGGCGACCAAGTTCTACGGTGGCGATTCGCAACCTTTGCGAACGTGCGGGCATCGACTTAACGGTGCACGACGGAGGGATTGAAGACCGCAAGGGACTGCTGGCCGCCGCAGTGCCGGGCGCGGCCCTTGTCTTGTTTCCGGTTGACTGCATCGACCACGATTCCGTTGGGACACTAAAGCGCCTTTGCCAGCGTCACGGGGTTAATTTTGTGCCACTTCGCAGCGCCGGGGTTGCCAGCTTTGTTTCCGCGTTGACGACGCATGCGGTTGATTCGACCATGGCAGGTGGTCCGCCCGCTTCCCGCTTTTGTCTGCGCCATGGATAAGCGCTGCTCCTATTAAACGGCGGTGTATTTGCCTGGCCGCTTTTGCAAGGGCCGCCTGCTCGCTGATTTCGAAGAATGAAACAAGCTGGCCGCTTGGGTCATGTTTCGTGAAACAGTACGCATGACGTTGGCAATATTCGAGCGGTCTTGCTTAGGTTTACCGCAACCGCGATTACTTGAAATCAAACGATCTATCAATGGACCTACGCACGGCAAAGGACGGAACGTGAAATTTTCGGCGCGCTGCTGGAGGCAAGTTGCAATCCTGGGTCTTATGGCGTTCGTGTTTCTTGCACCAATCGCCTTGGCCGAAGAGATCCAACTCGCCGTGGCCGCAAATTTCAGTGCACCGATGCAGGAGATCGCCGCTAGTTTTGAGAAAACCAGTGGACATAAGGTGAAGTTGATCTTTGGTGCAACCGGAATGCTCTACGCCGAAATCAAAAATGGGGCACCCTTTGACATTTTGTTGGCTGCGGATGCCGAAACTCCGGAGAAGCTGGTGAGGGAGGGTGAAGCGGTCGCCGAAAGCCGATTTACGTATGCGATTGGCAAACTAGTTCTTTGGTCGCCAAAGCCCGCGTTGGTCGACGGCGAAGGTAAGGTGCTAAAGATTGGTGCCTTCGAGCACCTCGCGATTTGTAATCCGAAGCTCGCACCATATGGGGCCGCAAGCGAAGAGGCGATGAAAGCCCTTGGTGTGTACGAGATGCTGAAGCCAAAAATTGTCGAAGGTGAAAACGTCACGCAGGCATTTCAGTTTGTGGCTAGTGGCGCTGCAGAATTGGGTTTTGTCGCGCTCTCGCAGGTGTATCGAAGAGGCAAGATACAAGGATCGGCATGGATCGTTCCTGCGAATTTGTATTCACCAATTCGTCAAGATGCAGTCGTTCTCACCAAAAGCAAGAGCAAACGCGGCCCTGACGAGCTGATGAAGTATCTTCGGAGCGAACCAGCCCAAACGATCATTCGATCGTACGGGTACGAGCTTTAAGCAGCCGATCGCGATTTGTTCCAAAGCAAATCGAGCTCGGGGGCATTTGTGGCGGGGCGTGGGTTACGAGGCTGGATATCCTTTGGAGAGAAGACCGATCGCTCCTTGGCAGAAGCCGAACACGCGCGCTTGGCTGAGCGTATTGCGAGATGGCGATTTGTGCCGGTGGAAAGACATGCACGTAGCGCGCGGATCTCGGTGCGTCGGTGGGGACCACTGGGGACTTGGGTAGCGTTCCCGCAGGCTTTAACCAAGGCCGGGTCCGGAAAGGGGGCATTGGAGCGTTTCGCCACAAAATGTGGTGAACAAGCTTGGGTTAAAGGCCATCAACCCGCTTGGGGGATCGAGTCGTACCCTTCGTCGTATGATCGCCGTAGCGAAATGGGTGCGGACCAAAAGGAAAATTAAAGCCGATCAGGGTGGCTTGGAGCTAACGCTCGTTTTTCTCAGCGTGGCTGGAAATTTCGGGTCAAGGGGCGAAAATGCGACGAATCCCGGAGTTCGGAATTGTCTGGTTTTTACGTGCCCGGGTTTTGGCGGTGCCGCTATTTGTGTGCGTATGGTTTGCGCCGATTTGGCCTGTGCACGCTCAGGCTCAGTACTTCGACGTCCCACCGGGCTCAGGCGCGCATGACGTGGCGCCGGCCCAAGTGGCAGGGGGCCCGGTCTATTTCACCGAACAGCGTGGTGGACGGCTTGGCGTGCTTACGCCGGCTGATGGCAAAGTCGAGCAAATTGACTTGGGGCAGGGTTCGGCTCCGCACGGGGTGATCATCGGGCCTGATGGGGCGCCGTGGATTACTGATGGGGGCCTGAACGCGATCGTGCGAGTTGACCCAAAAACAAAGCAAGTGCGCAGGTGGCCACTGCCTTCCGAGGCAACTGGGGCGAACCTTAATACTGCGGCGTTCGATAGTGCGGGCCAGCTATGGTTCACCGGGCAAAGCGGCTGGTACGGTCGCTTTGACCCGGTCACGGAACAAGTTCGTGTCTGGAAGGCACCGCGGGGATTTGGGCCTTACGGCATCACCTGTACTTCGGCGGGCCAAATTTACTATGCATCGCTGGCTGGCAATTACATTGCGCGCATCGACACCGCGACCGGTGCGGCAACCGTGATCGATCCACCGACTGCGCACCAAGGTGCACGGCGCCTCGCTACCGATACGCATGGGCGTATCTGGGTGAGTTATTGGAATACGGGTCAGGTCGCGCGTTACGATCCTTCCGACGGCGCGTGGCGTGAGTGGAAATTACCTGGAGCGGCGGCGCACGCTTATGCGATTTGGGTCGACGAACTTGATCATGTCTGGCTGAGCGAATGGTCAGCAAACGCGCTGGTTCGTTTCGACCCAGTAAGCGAAACATTTGCATCGTTTGTATCCAGCCGGGACCGTGCCGCAGTTCGCCAACTGGCGGGACGGCCTGGAGAAGTGTGGGGAGCCGAATCCGGCAATGATCGCCTGGTTATGGAGCCGACCCATTAAGTCGCGTTCTGGCGTCCCCGTTTTGCACTTTGCCAACCGGAAGGGGTGAGCGCCGTAGCAAGGCCTCACCATTGATTGTGTGCGTCAAGAACTTGGGGGACATTCCGCGTTCAAAGCGAAGCGCCCCCTTAGTCTGAGTTAGTGCCGCGCTAGCTGCTCTACAAAGGCTTGAACCTCGACCCGACGATTGGGCTGTAAGCACGCGACAAGCCGCTCGTTACTCTTGTCCACCGGGCCCGATATCTCGGTGCAAGCAGCGATTGGATCGACTGTTCCCATGCCGACGGATTTGATGCGTCCCTCATCGATTCCACGCGAGACCAGGTACGTCTTCACGGCGTCAGCGCGCAACCGCGACAGTGCCAAGTTATAGCTTGACGATCCGATCCGGTCAGCGTAACCACTGATTTGAATTGAATCGAGTTCAGGACTGCGTTTAATGCTTTCCGCGATCTGATCCAATTGAGTCGCGGCCGCAGGCATAAGTTCATACCGATCAAAGCCGAACAGATCTTCTGCCGAGAGCGTAGTTTTTACAAAGATTGGTTTGACCGGAGCGGGTGCGGCTTGCGCAGTAGCCGGTGCCGGCGGCCGCGCCGCGGGCTTCGGCGGGACGGGTAGCACACTGGCAACTTTTTTCACGAGCTGCGGATCGCACTCGGGGATTGCCAGTGCTGGTGTCCAAAAGCCGGTCCGCACGCATCCACCCGAGCCCGAATGGATGAGTCGGTGTTCGCCGTCGTGCACATACCCGGAGGTGTCAATCATTTCGGCGGCAGCGGCTGCGCGGGCTAATGCGCCAAATGCGATGAAGGCCAACATGACGTTCAGAACGGTTAACGTCCTCGGTACGGGTGAAACCACACGTCGGATCGCGACGGGATTCGGAAGGGGGTTTTTCATTGCTTCTCCAACGGGTTTACAGTCAGTTCGTTTTTCAGCTCTCTAAAAAGCGGAGCCGTTTAGTCGGTTCCGGACGGAAACTCCAACTTGGCGACCGCATGATGCCCAGCGGCGATCTGTATCGCTGACCGCTTTACGGAGCGTCCCGCGAGATCGGCTTCGACCGAGTATTTCCCGGGGGGCAGATCAACCAGCATGAAGGGGCCCGCGGCCTTCGTGTCGAGTATCGCGTGGCCGTGTTTGTCTAAGATCTTGACCTCGGCATTTGCCGTAAATTCGTTGCGTCGACCGGCACGCTCAAGTACTTCGATTGCAAGATCGAACTTTCCCATCTGGTTCGCAAACATCTTGGCTTGCTGCTCCCCGACGCCGCCGCTCAAATAGCTGACGGCACCCGAGTGTTGTTCGGGGGGCAGGGGCGCCTCGCCTGCAAATGCCGGCGCAACCGTCGCGAGCATTCCCAGAACGGCCGTTGATCTCCAGGATTTCATGAAAGAGCGCTTCATCTTCATCTCCTTCGTCAAGTTAGTGAAATCGTCGCTCCCGATAGCAAGCCGCCGCACGGTTGCATGGATCAGGTGAAACGAGACGAACTCAGGAGAGCAAAGTACGGTGCCTCGGTTAGCCCACGGTTAGTCACCGATTAAGTCAGCGTTAAGTTAAGTCGCCTCTGTTGTTGGCCTGCGATATGGAGGTCGGCGAGTCGCTTGTGGAAGAGATTTTTGTTGACTTCGGTACCGATGCAAGCATTCAAACGTGGCAACATACCGGTGAGTCATTGCCATCGTGCGAGTCAACGGCGGAGTCGTGCGCGCAAAGGCATGCACGTACGATGGCGACCGTTCTTTGTTCCGAGGACTTATGCGAGGGGTCGTCGCGATGATCAAATTGCCACGCTGCAGACCAGAAAAACGTTGAAACGGGGCGCCTGGCCTGCGAACTTTCCGCGAGGCTGAGGCTAGAATCGGGTTGTATTAATCGCCTTTTGCGCTGTTAAATTATGCGGGTTCTCGTTGTCGAAGACGATTCGATGATTGGGGAGAGCTTGTGCAGCGCTCTTCGCCAGTCGGGGTATGCCGTCGACTGGGTGCGGGAAGGCGGTGAAGCCGACACTGCGCTTCTCGGCGAGCAATTCGCGCTTGTGCTGCTCGATCTCGGATTGCCTCAACGCGATGGTTTGGAAGTTTTGCGTGCCATACGCGCGCGCAACGACAGCACGCCGGTCATCGTCATTACGGCACGCGATTCGCTTACCGATCGCGTAAGTGGACTGGATGCCGGCGCCGACGACTACATTGTCAAGCCATTTGAGTTGGACGAGCTTCTTGCGCGAATGCGCGCGGTGGTACGGCGCCACGCGGGCCGAGGGCAATCGGCGATTGCAGTGGGCAGTGTGACGCTCGATCCGTCAACGCGGGAAGTCACGCGCAACGGCGCAAGCTTGGCGCTATCCGCCCGCGAGTATGCAGTGCTCGAGGCGCTGATGCTTCGCCCGGGTGCGATTTTGTCACGCGCGCAGCTGGAAGATCGGCTTTACGGTTGGGGCGAAGAGCTCGAAAGCAATGCCATTTCTGTATACATCCACCAGTTAAGACGCAAGCTTGGTGAGGGTTTCATTCACACCGTTCGCGGCGTGGGTTACTACGTCGGTGCGCCGAAGGAGAATGCATGACCTCGCTGCGAGGTCGACTATTGGCATTTCTGTTGACCCTAGCCGCGGTTTCGGCCGTTTCGTTGGCATTCGTGACATATCGGGGGGTGTTGCGCGAGACGGACGAGCTCTTCGATTACCAACTGCGTCAGATGGCGTTGTCACTGCGGGACCAAGGGGCTATCTCAGCGGAAGAATCAGCCGCACTCGGGGACCCAACCTTTGACTATGTTGTCCAGATCTGGGCACCGGACGGAACCGTTACGTACTCGTCGCGGGTTTCTCCCGGACTGCCACAACGCGCCGTGTTGGGATTTGACGACGTTGAGATAGAAGGGCGAAGGTGGCGCGTTTTTAGCACGACGGCGCGAGGTCGTGTAATTCAGGTCGGGCAACCGCTTGCCGTACGCGAGGAGTTGGCGGCCGCGGCCGCCGGACGCAGTGTGTTACCGCTGCTGGTGGTTGCGCCGCTCGTGGCAGCGGCGGTCTGGTGGCTGGTCGGACTTTCACTCGCTCCTTTGCGGCAGCTCGTGAGTGCGGTACGTGCGCGCGACGCTGAGTCGCTGGTTCCGCTTGAAGTTGCAAGCGAACCCTCGGAGGTTGCCCCCTTGGTCGACGCGTTAAATGCTTTGCTTGAAAAGCTGCGCGATGCGTTCGACGCGCAGCGATCCTTTATTGCGGATGCGGCGCACGAATTACGATCACCGCTCACCGCCGTGAAGTTGCAGTTGGAGTTGGTTGCTCGCTCAACGGATGAATCTGCCCGCGCGCAGGCGCTCAAGGAACTCACGGCGGGAATTGAACGCCTCCGAAATCTCGTCGAGCAGTTGCTGACGTTGGCAAGGGTAGAGCCCGGTGGCGCCGAGGCTGCCTTCGCTGACACGGATTTAGTCGAAATCGCTCGTCAGGCGACTGCTGACACGGTTTCGCTTGCTGCGTCACGTGAAGTGGAACTCGAATTTGATGGATCGCAGGCGATCGTGGTTCGGGGCGATGCCGTGGCATTGCGCATTCTTGCGCGAAATCTGATCGACAACGCGGTTCGTTATGCCGGTCGCAAAGGCCGCGTACATGTGCAACTGGAGCAGGAAGACGCCGTGGCGCTTTTGCGCGTCGACGATTCGGGGCCGGGCATACCTCCCGAGGATCGTGCACGCGTTTTCGACCGCTTTTACCGGCGGCGAGATTCGGACATGACGGGCAGCGGGCTCGGGTTGGCCATTGTCCAGGTGATTGCCAAAAGGCATGATGCGCGGGTTAGTTTGGAAAATTCCCCCCTCGGTGGGTTACGAATCGAAGTTCGCCTGCCACGCAGTGGCAGTCATGAGGTTGCAGACTTGAACACAATTACGTCAGGCAAGGGTGCGGAAACGGCCGGAGTGCATGCAACGGGAGATACGGCGAGGCGTTAGGCACCGACTCCAAGGCACGCGCTGCATCGGTACCGTGGCGGTAACTGTCGGCTCGGTTTGGTGCGCCGCAAGTTTGCTTGGTGCAGTTCGCGCCGCGCAGAGGAAATTCGCCGGCAGTTTTGGTGCAGCAAACGACGATGGAGCGATGCGCAGCGCGCGTTGAGCGCGTGCGATTGGAAAGGACTTGATTTTATGGCGAAGGATAAACCTCCGCGTTGGTTCGAGAGCGCTATTTCATCGCCTTTTGCCAGACACACATTGACCGTGGCGGGGTGCAACCTAAATTACTTGGTCTGGGGCGATTCCGACAAACCACCGTTAATGCTCATCCACGGAGGGGCAGCCCATGCCATGTGGTGGAGCATCATTGCACCGGAGCTATCGCGTCACTACTACGTTATTGCACCGGACCTAAGCGGGCACGGCGATAGCGGTCGGCGGGAGACTTATCCCATGGAAGCGTGGGCCGACGAAGTGATTGCGATTAGTGAAGTTGCCGCGCCGGGCAGGGCACCCGTGCTGGTTGGGCACAGCATGGGAGGGCTCGTGAGCATCGTTGCTGCTGCTGTCCATGGTGAAAAGCGTTTGGCGGGAGCGATTATCGTGGACTCACCCGTGCGCAAACCCGATCCGGAGAGCGATGAAGGCAAGGGCGGCCGTGCCTTTCGGAGTCCGAAAAAATATCCGGATTTAGAGACCGCCATGGCGCATTTTCGTCTCATTCCGGACCAACCATGCGAACATGGCTTCATCCTTCGACACATTGCCCGCCATTCTTTGGTGCAGACCCCCGAGGGGTGGACCTGGAAATTCGACCCGAGAATCTTTATGCGCTTTCGAACAACGTCGCTGCGTGACTATCTGGTTCGTGTTCGTTGTCGTGTCGCGCTGATGCGAGGTGAGTTTAGCGTCATTGTTCCCCCCGAGACCGGGGAGTACATGTACGGGTTACTCAACCGCAATGCCCCGTTGGTGGAGATTCCACAAGCACATCACCACCTGATTTTGGACCAACCGCTAGCGTTTATCGCGGCGCTTCGGGCCCTGCTTGCGGATTGGGAGCACTCTGTGCCTCGACAACGAGCCGTTGCGGCGTAAGCCTCGCGAAGCTATTTGCGGTAACGCTGGT
>DASPWJ010000171.1:0-4902 GCA_035621895.1 Burkholderiaceae bacterium
CGCCGCCCTGAAGTTAGCCGCCATCGGTGACGAAATCGAGGTGTTGTCGAAGGATGCCGACTCGGCCGCCGATATCCCCGAGTGGGTGCAAAAAGTACGGCATGAATTCTTGGGCACAACGCAGATCGATGGGGGGTGGCGCACGGTAGTGAAAAAAACGCACTGACCATCGCATTGGGGTCAGCCACGCACCCACCGGCCGCGCACGAGCTTGATAGACGCTGCGTTTGACGGGCGCAAAGCAACAAACCGGCTGCAAACCGGCGCGCAGGTCACCTGAGCAAGACCCCTACGGCATATTACGGATGCGCCGCGGCTTACACTTTCTTATCGTTTACTTATCGGCATCGCGCTGTCGGGAAGCTCGATTCTGGCTGCGGCCCCTTTTGGGGGCCTCGTCTGCGACGCTTTTTGCGCGCGAACCTGGATCCTTGCAAAGCAAAGTTGCGTCTTTGGGAGGCTATATGTCAACGTCCAAAGGTCTTCTTGCGGCGTTGCCACTGCTGCTTGCATTATTCGGTTGCGTCGACTCGCCGCAGTTTCTTGCCAAGCGCGAACAAATCGAACATACCCGACCGATTTGCGTCAAAGGCGCGGATTGTGATGCCAAATGGGAAGCGGCGCGCCATTGGGTGTTTAATCACGCCGGTTTTAACGTGCAGACAGCGAACAACGAGCTGATCGATACCTATTTTGGCGGCGACTCCGACGAGCGGCCGGTCATCCGAGTCACCAAGGAGCCCATTGGCGGGGACAAGTTCAAGATCGTCGTATCCATTCGTTGCACCAATTTTTTCGGCTGCGTACCGAACCAGTGGAACGAAGCGCTCGCCTTTAACCAAGCGATCGGCGCCGTCACGCCCTAGGCACAGCGCCACCGCTAGGCGCTAGCAGCGCACCGGCGCGATCGATTACACGCACGTCGATCGGGATTGCGGCGCGCACGCTCTGGGTGACGATGCAAAAATCTTCGAACTGGGCCAAGATGCGATCTAGCATCTGCACGTTCGCAGCAAGCATCGGCAGGTAAAGATCTACAGCAATATGCACAATACGCAGGCGCTTTTGCTCGTTTCGACCCAGGCGTACCGTGGCCTGCGCACGTAAGGCGCCGGGCTCGTTCTTGAATTTGCGCAGCGCAAAGGCAAGGCTCGCCGCAAGGCAGTTAGCCACTGCGGCTCCCAACAGCTGGCCGGGACTGGGCCCCGCGTCCGCGCCAATCGGGGCGTCCTCGTCCGTGATCAGCACCGGAATACTAGGCTTGGCAAAATGCACTTCGAACCGGTAGTCGGCTTGCAAAAACAGCTCAATTTGAAATTCGTTGTCCATAGCGCTCATCATAAAAGCTTCCCGCTAAAAAGCACTGCGGCACGAAACCCATTTGCGGCTGTGGCGCACTTTCGCGGTCCCCATCGACGCGTCTGGGCAAGGCCGTGCAACTTGCCCGGCGCGATACCAGCAGCGCCTGCCGGCGCGTCGTCAATGCAAAACGCGAGTTAAAACGGTGCGCGATGTGCGCCCGATCTACGGCGCCTTACCGCCGGGTTTCGGCGACATGACCCAGTCGCGCGTGCGCGCGACGGCACGACGCCATTGCGCTAGCATCTCGGCGCGCTGTTCGGCACTCCAAGAAGGTTCAAAAACGCGGTCGATGTGCCATAGCGATTCGAGCTCGTGCGTGCCTTCCCAAAAACCTACGGCCAAACCAGCAAGGAAGGCCGCACCCAGTGCAGTGGTTTCTGTATTCCGCGGGCGCACGACCGGCACACCCAGCAGGTCCGCCTGCATTTGCATCAAAAGGTTGTTGCGCGCCGCCCCGCCGTCAACGCGCAGCTCGGTGAGCCCACCCGCATCTGCGTCCATCGCTTGCAACAGCTCCGTTGACTGCAGCGCAATTGACTCAAGCGCTGCGCGGGCAATGTGCGCACGACTGGAGCCGCGTGTCAGACCCAGCAATGCCCCGCGGGCATTCGGATCCCAGTATGGAGCACCCAACCCCGCAAAAGCAGGCACGAGGACAACGCCACCGCTGGTGGGCGTCTGGGAGGCCAAAACCTCGACCTCTTCGGCCGAATCGATCAGTCCCAGGCCATCACGCAGCCATTGCACCACCGCGCCGCCGACAAAGACACTGCCTTCAACAAGATAGCTCGTCGGGCCCGATGCTAGTTGCCATCCGACCGTGCTCAGCAGCCCCCTGCCAGGCGCACGGGGCCGCGCACCAACCTGCAACAGCAAAAAGCATCCTGTGCCATAGGTGTTCTTCGCCATGCCTGGCGAGAAGCAGGCTTGACCAAAGGTCGCGGCTTGCTGATCTCCTGCGATGCCACCGATAGCGACCGAGTCGCCGAGCCATTCGGCGTTGCAAGTGCCGACCACGCCGCTGGAGGCGACGATCCGCGGCAAAACGGCGCGTGGAATCCGAAACCAGTCGAGCAACTGCTGATCCCACTCTAGGGTCTGCAAATCGAGCAGTTGTGTGCGCGCGGCATTGCTGACATCGGTGGCGTGCACCGCTCCGCGCGTAAGCCGCCATAGGAGCCAAGCGTCGACCGTGCCGAAAGCCAGTTCCCCGCGCTCTGCACGTGTGCGCGCGTGCGGCAGCTGATCGAGCAACCACGCAAGCTTGGTTGCGGAAAAATACGGATCGAGCACCAGGCCCGTGCGGCGCCGAATGGACTCTTCCAAGCCCTGTTCGCGCAAGCGCGCACATTCTTCGGCGGTGCGCCGGTCCTGCCATACGATAGCGTTTGCCAGCGCTCGCCCTGTCTCGCGCTCCCACAAGATGGTCGTTTCGCGCTGGTTCGTGATTCCAACGCCGGCCATGTCCCGCGCGGTTAATCCGGCTTGCTCCAGGGCGGCGCGCGCGCAGGCAAGCTGCGTGCTCCAGATCTCCTCCGGGTCGTGCTCCACCCAGCCTGGTCGAGGATAGATCTGGCGCAGTTCGCGCTGTTGCATCGCGACGATCTGTGCTTGGCGATCAAACACGATCGCGCGCGAGCTGGTCGTGCCCTGATCCAGAGCAAGCAGGTACTGCCCCATGCCTTGCCCGGTCACGGCCTACTCCTTTGGCCCTGGCTGCCGGCGGTTTGCTTTAAATGTGCGTATGCAGCATCCGAGGCGCAGATCGCAAGGGATCGCCGCAGCCGAGTGATTTGGAAAACTTGAGGGTCGGCGAGGGCGAATTTGGACAGCCTTGCACATGATTTTCCTCCCTTCGTTTGAGGCGAATTTGCGGCCAACTAGCCTTATGCGGTTGTGCATCGTGCGCAACGGCCTTCTAGCAAAGGAGGCGCCAATGCGAATGCGAGTAAGCGAACAAGGCGATGAGGTTCTCATCGAGCTGCTTGGCGTCGCCGGCCGCCATCAGCAGATCCTTCAGGCGCTCACCGACGGGCATATCGCGCTCGGTGCGACGTCAATGCAGCCACGACTTGCTGCCACCGACGTATCGGTCCGCGCTGGCGCTGACGAGATGCACATCCGTCTGAAAAGTCGCGCAGGCCATCAGTTTGAAGCGCTTTCCGTCTATCACTATCTGCGCCATATGCTAATCGAGCGCAACATGCTCAGCGCCGACGCGCCGGTGCCGACAAAGCACGCCGCGGGGGGCTCGCCGGCGCTTAGGAGCAACAAACGCGCCTAGCCTCGCAATTGGCGACGCAGAATCTTGCCCACGTTGGTCTTGGGCAAGTCGGCGCGAAACTCGATGAACTTGGGACGTTTGTACCCAGTGAGGTTGTCGCGGCAGTACTCCGCGAGCTGCTCGACAGTCAGCCCCGGATCCTTGCGTACGACGAAGAGCTTGACGGCCTCCCCGGAGTGCTCATCGGGCACGCCGACCACCGCGCACTCAAGTACCCCGGGGTGCGCTGCTACGATTTCCTCGATCTCGTTGGGATAGACGTTAAATCCCGACACCAAAATCATGTCCTTTTTGCGATCGACGATACGCGTGTAGCCAAGTTCGTCCATCACGCCGATGTCGCCCGTGCGCAAGAATCCGTCGGCTGTCATTACCTTGGCCGTCTCATCCGGGCGCTGCCAATAGCCGGCCATGACCTGAGGCCCACGAACACCGATTTCGCCGGGGGTGCCAAGCAGCAATTTCTTTCCGCTATCGTCGAGAATCGCGACTTCCGTGGACGGCAGCGGCAATCCGATCGATCCGCTGTATCGATCCGTGTCGGTCGGATTGCAGCACACCACCGGCGAAGTTTCGGACAGTCCAAAGCCTTCGCAGATCGGGCAGCCGGTTAGCTGCAGCCAACGCTCAGCAACCGGCCGCTGTACGGCCATGCCACCTCCACCAGATAGCACCAGTCCAGAAAAATCCAGTTTGCGAAACTCTTTGTTGTTCACCAGCGCGTTGTACAGCGTGTTGACCGCAGGAAAAGCGTGAAAGCGCTGGCCCTTTAGTGCGCGCACCAGGGCCGGGAAATCGCGCGCGTTGGGAATCAGCAAACATCGTGCACCGGTGCGCAACGAAATCAACGCACAGCAAGTCAGTGCGAAAATGTGATACAGGGGTAGCGCGGTGACAACGACCGATTGCTCGCCCTTAGCGACTTTTGACAAAGCCGGCTGATACCAGGCGTCCAGCTGCAGGATGTTGGCGACGAGGTTGCGATGCAGCAGCATCGCAGCCTTGGCCACGCCGGTCGTGCCACCCGTGTATTGCAGCAGCGCGATGTCCTGTGGGCCCACGGCCACGGGCCGATGCGTCTGCTGCCGCCCCTGTGCAAGGACCTGGTTGAAGCGCAGGCTCCTTTCGTGCGGCAATTGATAGGGGGGCACGAGTTTCTTGACGTGCCGCACGACGAAGTCGACGATCCACGATTTGAACCCCGTGAACATCTCGCCCATCGAGCATAAGACGACGCGCTTGGTGGGCACCTTGTC
>DASPWJ010000172.1:0-9871 GCA_035621895.1 Burkholderiaceae bacterium
CTCAGAAATTCGGGTTTTTGCACAGCCTCGGTCGGCTAGCGCCGGAAGACGGTCCCTTTTGGCGACGAGCGATTATGGCGGCGATGCGGCGCATTGCAGAAATTCTGCGAACCACCTAGCCTTTGGTACTGCACGGGCACAAACGGTCTTTAGTGAATGTCCGCACACCGCTGGGTCGGGCAAAACTGGCGGCGGAATTCGGCCGCCCCTGCTGGCACGCATCGCGCTTTGTTTGCTCGAGCGGTACGATCTCAAAACTGACGGTGCTTGCCGACTGATTGCCGTGTCGGCCTGGCCGGACAGTCGCTAAGTTGTACTGCAGTGGCCTGCCTGACGAGGACCGGCCGCGACGAGAGCTGAACACGGAGCGCGCGCCATGAAGCAAGTCTGGATCATTGCCAAGGGAGGCCCCGAAAACCTTCAGTTGCGAGAGGCTGCCGACTCGCAACCGCAGGACGGGGAGCTGCGCATCAGGGTCAGGGCGAGTGGCATCAACTTTGCGGACATATTGGCCCGCAAAGGCTTGTATCCGGATGCGCCGAAGCTCCCGGCCGTGGTTGGCTACGAAGTCTCCGGTTTCGTCGATGCTACCGGCCCCCAAGTGGATTCAGCCTGGATCGGCAAGGAGGTCTTCGCCCTGACTCGCTTTCGCGGCTATGCTGATACCGTGGTAGTGCCCCAGATCCAGACATTCGAGAAGCCCGCCACCTTGAGCTTCGAACAGGCGGCGGCAATCCCGGTTAACTATCTCACGGCCTGGCAGTTGCTGGTCGTGATGGGCGCGCTCAAGCCGGGCGAGACGCTGCTGATCCATAATGCGGGCAGCGGCGTCGGGCTGGCGGCGGTCGATATTGCCCGCCATATCGGTGCCACAATCTATGGCACAGCGAGCGCGGGCAAGCATGCCTTTCTCAAGCAACGCGGCCTACACGAGGCGATCGACTACACCAAGCTCGACTGGACGGGCGAGGTGACCAGGCTGACACAAGGGCGTGGCGTGGAGCTCATCACCGACCCGTTGGGCGGGTCAGAATGGAAGAAGAGCTATCGCGCTTTGCGCCACACGGGGAGGCTCGGGATGTTCGGTGCCTCCACGGCGACCGAATCGAACCTGCCCGGCCCGCTGAAGCTGCTCAAAGTGGGATTGGGCATGCCATGGTTCAACCCGGTGGCGTTGATGAATCAGAACCGGTCGGTGTTCGGCGTCAACCTCGGACACCTCTGGCACGAGACGCCGAAGATTGAGGCCTGGATGAAAGCCGTGCTGGATGGGGTGTACGCAGGGTGGGTGCGCCCCCATGTGGACAGGACTTTCCCGCTGGCAAGGGCAGGCGAGGCGCATGCCTATATCGAGGCACGCAAAAACACGGGCAAGGTCGTCCTCGTTGTGTGATTCGTGGAGCTGTGGAGGCAAAGGCGCAGGAGTAGGAAAGCGATTGATCGTCCGCTTTGCTGCTGCGAGTTTTCGATGCCCGAATACCGCAATGGGTCGCGTTCGTCGAAATGGGTCTGGTACCGGGGGCACGTTGGGGAGGCCGCTCTGGAATCCTCGTATCGCCGTGGACGGCCAAAATGCAATTGTCGAGGGCGGTGCGGATAATCCCCGAAACCGGTCATCGCCGCCGGTTGCTTCCGTAGGCAGGTGCAGATAGTGTTCCGCAAACCACTGACCGCTCAAAATGGAAGATCGTCGCGCAGATCTGGCCGAAACCTACGGCGATATGAGCGACGAGGAACTCATGCAGCGGGGGGCCGACGGTCACCTGACGGGAATTGCAATGGAGGTGGCTCGGGAAGAATTTTCGAGGCGGGGAATTGAAGTCTCGAAAGTTACGGCGAAAGACGACTCGCGATACCTTAGCCTATTGACATATTACCCCGGAGGTACTGATGCTTCGTGCCATCACTGCATTGCTTATCACCGCCATATCCGCTGCCGCCCTCGCTCAGACCCTAGCGAATCCCCCCGTGAGAATCCGCGGCACGGTGGAAAGGCTCGACGGCCAGAATCTGACCGTAAAGGCTCGGAATGGCGAGACGATGACCGTCAAGTTGGCGGACAACTTCGCGGTCTTAGGGATTGCGCGAGCGAGCCTCGCCGATGTCGTCAGTGGCAAGTTCATTGGCACGACGACGGTCGGCGAGCGCGACGGCGCGTTGATCGCCCTCGAAGTTCACATTTTCCCTGAGAACATGCGCGGTACCGGTGAAGGACATTACGATTGGGACCTCAGACCCGACAGCAAGATGACCAATGCAAACGTCGCCGACGTGGTGAGCACGGGTAAGGACCGCATCCTGACCGTTCAGTACAAGGGCAGCGAAAAGAAGATCCTTGTTCCCGAGAACGCGGTCATCGTCTCTTTCACACCCGCCGATCGCAGTGAGCTCAAGCCTGGCGCCCAGGTCTTCTTGAATTCGCAGCGCCAAACGGACGGGAGCCTGACCGCGCCGCGCGTCAATGTAGGACTAAACGGCCAAGTGCCCCCGATGTAGCTCGGACCCGAGATTGGTATCTGATTGATACCACCTCGCGCCAGCGTTCGGTTTTGGGCGTACAGCGAAGTTCCGAAAGTCCGCTTCTCGCGAGGGCGACAGGCAGCAAAGGGTCGGTAGTTCGCCCCCGGTACGTCCGCGTCAGGGATCTTCTCCGGCTTGCGGCAGATTGTTATCGTCGCCCGACAGCCAAGAAGGGACATTCGAAGTCGGCGCTGAATACGCACGGAAAGAGACGCTCGGAATGACATTGAGGACGCCGCAGAACAGACCAAGCAACGCTATAGCGCGCCCAGCGCAAGACCGGCTAGAAACCCAGCGAGATCGCAGCGAAGCTTGCCAGCACGCCGAGGGCGACAACCGACACGGCGACGAGCGCCAGCACGCGCAACGGGAACGATGGCGCAAGCATGGCTAACGAAGGCACACTGATTGGTGGCAAGGTAACCAGCAGTGCCGCCGCCGGACCGGCGCCCACGCCGAGGAGCAGCATCGATTGAACAATGGGTACCTCACCGGCCGTCGGGATCACGAACAAGGAACCGGCCACCGCAAACGCCACGATCCACATCAGTTCGTTGCCGACGTCTGGGCCGATATGCGGAAAGAGCCAAGCGCGCGTGGCCCCAAGCAGAAGGACCAGAACCAAATACTCCGGTATCAGGCCCACCGCCATCTGCAGCAATAGTTTCGCCCAGCGCGCGAACACATTGCCGGCTTCGCCGCCGCCTGCGCCGGCATCAGTCGGCATCGTTGCCGGTGCCGCCTGCGTCGACCCAGCAAGGTGATCGATAAGGCGGCCCAGACCGAAAACCATTAGCAGGCCGAATGCAACGCGCAGCAAGCTCCAGTGCCAGCCGAGCACAAAACCCATGAACACGAGTGTTGCCGGGTTCAGCATGGTGTTGCCGAGCCAGAAGGCAATCGCCGCGCCCGGTGAGGCGCGGCGTGCGCGCAGACCCGCAACGACGGGTGCTGCACAACACGTACACATCATCCCGGGAACGGAAAACAGGCCCGCCACCACGACGCTTCGAAAACCTGTTGCGCCGAGGACTCGGCTGATCCAATGGGGTGGAATCAAAATCGGAATCGCGGAACCAACCAGCAGTCCCAGCAGCAGGGCTTTCCAGATGGCCTTGGTGTAGGTCCAGGCATAGTCGAGTGCGGCACCCAGCGAGGGGCCCGGCGGGTTCTCCGCGGCCCCTGTGAGGATCGAGGCTCCGATTGAATGATGGGACGCCGCGAAAAGTGCGCGCTGGTAGTAGGGAATCCATTTCACGTAGGCAAAACCAAGCACGACCACAACGAGGAAGATCATCCAACGCAGCGCGACATCCGCTTGTGCGACGGATTCTCGGGCGGGGTTTGCAGTGTCATTCGTTGGGTTCATCGTGGCTACGAAGTGCGGATGACAGACGGTGCGAATTCTGACACAGAGCACAGACGAGATCGCCGCAAGGCGGTCCGGACGCCTTAGCCTTCGGCGCACCAGATGCAGGATGTCCGATGGAGACCCGGCAGCGCGAGAGGGCGTCTAATCGATCGATACAACCCTCCGACGTGGGAGGCTGGGTGACGGGATTTCGCGTAATGTCGCCAGCCGCCGGCATCGACTTCTACCCGGCGATCACGCAGATCGTCAGCATGAACATGCTCGTGCTATGTCACGTAACCTATCAATCAGCATGTTTCGGGGTAAGTTCTGCCGAACGCTAAGGTTCGCGGAAGCGAGCTCTCGCTCTGTGCCAGATTTGTGCGAAGGCGTGAATGTCCGGTTACCTACTTCGAACGAGTTCGCTTTCCGGGGACGGGTGGATCCGCAATGGCCCAGACCGCGTAAGAACAGCCATCTTTGCTCTAACGGGTTCGACGCGTCCGCTCTTCGGCGACGGGCCTTGTCCGCAACCGGGCGACTACGGTCGAACAGGAATCGGACGCCGAGGAATTGGTAATTTCAGCGAGACGAAGATTGAATCGAGCGCACGCATATGCCGGTGGTTTGCTTGTTGCTCTTGGATCGCTTGCTTTGCTCACTAAGAACGAGATTTTTATTGTTCTCATCTTCGTCAACCTCATCGCGTATGTTGCGTGGCGCATGGGCCGCAAGGGGTCGCAAGATCGAATCCCGCCGCCTCAACCCGTACGGATCACCCGCAGAAAAGATCATGCGCGCGTGGGTGTAGGCAAATGCTAGAGTCTGAACAATCTACGGTGGAACTTCTCAAGACCGCAGTCGGCCTTCGTTATACGCACCGCACTGCCTTGAGCAAAGCAGTGCCTCGAGATGCATTGGAGCCCTTCGAAACTTGAAGAAGTCGCCGCGATGCATTACGTTCTAACAGGGTGTTCCCAAAAGCCCGTCGGACGTAAGGAGCAAGACAGGCCGCAAGGCGATAAAAGACCACCGCACGACGTCTGACCGAAGCATTTGCCTGGGAGCGCGCCGTATCTGCTCAATTTGCGTCTTTGAGGTGAAAGTCCGACAGGCTCCTGGGTCAACGAGGGGCGCCGCGGGGTAAGCGCATGATGCTGAGTTTTTGGTATTGCAATTGCAGGAGGGACCGACATGACGACGGAACGGCAGGCGATTCCTCGCGAAGAGGAGAATGACTACACCGACGCGCAGGCGGCGAAGCGGCGGGACTTTATTCACAGACAAACCGGTGCGAACCTCTCGCATGTAAGCAACTACTCGTTTGATCCGTCCATCGTTCAGGGCCACATCGAAAACTACCTTGGCGTGGCTCAAGTGCCAATCGGCGTCGCCGGTCCCCTTCGCATCAATGGGGAACATGCGCAAGGGGATTTTTTCGTTCCGCTCGCGACCACGGAGGGAACGCTCGTTGCAAGCTACAACCGCGGCATGCGGCTGCTGACGGAGTGTGGCGGAGTCAAGACCACGGTCGTCGAAAGCTATATGCAGCGGGCGCCCGTATTTGTTCTGGGGGACGCGCAAAGCGCGCGGCAGTTCGGCCATTGGGTCGAGGAGAACTTTGGCGCGATCAAAGCGGCAGCCGAAACAACCACCCGGTTCGGCAAGCTTGTGAAGATCCAACAATTTTCCATCGGTCCGTTGAGAGAGCTGCGTTTTAACTATGCAACCGGCGATGCCGCCGGTCAAAACATGGTCGGCAAGGCCACGCTTGTCGCCTGCGAATGGATCAAGAAGAACTACCCGGCCGATGTGAACTATGTTTTGTCCGGAAACATGGAGACCGACAAGAAGCATTCGAAGATCAATATGCTACTGACTCGCGGCAAACGGGTAGTGGCGGAGGCGGTAGTGCGCAACGAGACGCTAAAGGAACTCATGGGGGTGAGTACGAACGAGCTCTTCGCCGCGCGCCAGATTTCGAACGTCGGCGCCTTCCTCGCGGGCTCCGCTAACAACATCGCCCACGCGGCGAACGGGTTGACGGCAATATTCATCGCCACCGGCCAGGACGTCGCCGACATCGCCGAATCTCACGCGGCGGTCGGTTACAACCAACTGCTGGACGATGGCAATCTTTATTGGTCGATCACCCTGACGTCGCTCATCGTCGCGACCCATGGCGGCGGCACGGGCCTTGCGACGCAAACAGAGTGCCTCGACATGCTGGGCTGCTCGGGCCATGGCAACGCGGACAAATTCGCCGAAATCTGCGCCGCGGTGGTGCTCGCGGGTGAAACCTCGTTGGCAAGCGCCGTGCTGCACGGGGACTGGGTGTCGAGCCATGATCGGCTGGGGCGCCATCGACCATAGCATCGGCGGTATTCACCAGCCCTAGGTCGCTGCTTTGGGCCTCGCGTCGAGAAGCGACAGCGCGGCGACCCAAAGCTCGCCTTGGCCTTGCGCAAAGCCTGCCCCACCCGCTCCTACAGTGGGGCCCAAATTCGAGTCGGAGGGCAGCGCGGGGGATGCTCCTTCGTCGCTCTCGATCCGGCGATTACGCCGCCGACGGAGTTTTGACCTTGGGCGCGCTTGTGGCGCTGGCCATCTCGTCTTTGTAGGTCTCGCGCAGCAGCTTCTTGTCGATCTTGCCGATGCTGGTCAGCGGCAGGGTGTCGACGAACTTGATCCGCTCGGGCACCGCAAACCGGGAGATCAGCCCCTTTTGCACGTAGGACGACACATGCGCGCGAAGCTCGTCTGCCCCGATCTTGCCGGCAAATTCGGGAAGCAGGACGATCAGCGCCAACGGTCGCTCGCCCCATTTCTCGTCCTTCACGGCGATGACGGCGGCCTTGCTGACGCCTTCCTTCTCCAGAAGGATGTCCTCCAGCTCGATCGAGGAGATCCACTCGCCGCCGCTCTTGACGACATCCTTGAGCCGATCGGTTACATGGACATAGCCTTCGGCGTCGATCATTCCGATATCGCCCGTGTGCAGGTAGCCGCCCGCCCAGAGCTGCTCGGACGCCTCCGCGTTGTTCAGGTAGCCCATGGTGAGCCATGGGGCCCGTGCGACGATCTCGCCGGTAGCTTTCCCGTCATGCGGGACATCCGCCATATCAGCGTCGACAATGCGCAGTTCCACCATCGGTCCAGGAAAACCGGACTTCGTCCGATGCACAACGTCCTGCTCGATGTCTCCCGTCAGATGCTCCGTGCCAACCAGCGCGCTGGTCAGGTACGGACACGCCTCGGAGAGGCCGTAGCCGGAGAAGACGTCGATGCCTCGCTCCAGCGCCGCCCTTGCCAGCGATCGCGGGAGCGCGGAGCCGCCGACGACCATCTTCAACTTGGAAAGGTCGGCGTCTCGACTGCCGGGTGCCGTAAGCAGCATCTGCAGGATGGTCGGGACACAGTGCGTAAAGGTCACGCCCTCGTCCTTGATCAGTCGCAGGAAGATTTCAGGCGAATAGCGGCCCGGATACACCTGTTTGACGCCGCTTGCGGTCGAGGTGTAAGGGCAGCCCCACGCATGCACGTGAAACATCGGCGTCATCGGCATGTAAACGTCATCGCGATGAAACCGGCCTTGGGTCGGGGCCTGGCCATAGGCGAACAGAATCGAAAGGGTGTGAAGCACCAGCTGACGATGGCTGAAGTACACGCCTTTGGGCCGGCCGGTCGTGCCGGTCGTGTGGAAGGTCGACGCTCGCGTGTTCTCGTCGAAATCGGGGAAGTGGAAAAATGGCGAGCTCGCCGCCAGCAATGCCTCATATTCGGATGCCACCGGCAGGCGTGTGGGCGGCACGTCCTGGCGATCGCTCAGCAATACGAACTTGCGCACGGTCCCCAGCTTGTCGACGAGCTTCTCCGCCAAGGGCAGGAAATCCGAATTGATCAACATGGTGCCGGCGCCGGCGTCGTTGAGCGTGTACAGAAGTTGCTCGGGTGGCAGGGCAAGATTGACCGTCTGCAACACCGCGCCCATCATCGGGATGGCGAAGTAGCATTCGTGGTAGCGGTGGCTATCCCAATCCATGACGGCGACAACATCGCCCGGCTTTACGCCAATCTGGTTCAGGCCGCTGGCCAATCGTCCAAGCCGGTCGCGAAAGGTTCGGTAGGTGTGGCGCCGCAGATCGCGATAGACGATCTCTTTGTCCGGCGAACGAACCAGCGGTGAGTGAAGCAGATGCTTGATGAGCAGCGGATACTGATAGGCAGAGGGGCTGAACGTTATCAAATTGGGCCACATGGCATCTTCCCCCGGGGCATGGCAAGACCCCATTTGTCGCGCACACGGATGACAGCGAATGCGCTCCCGGCGCGAGGGAACACATCGTTAATCGGCGCCAAGCCGCGGGAAATGGGATCGTCGTCCCCGCGGGCCCAGTTTCAGCCAAATTACTCCAAACTTATAGTGACTGCGCGCGCCCCTGGCTTGACAGAGATCAACCGTGCTTGCTCTTGGCCGAAGGTGCAGAGACGGGCCCGGCACTTCGCGCATGCTTTCTCGGCGTCCGCGGCACATGCTTTTGCACCTGTATCGCGGCCGGCGCCAAGGTCCCCAGGGCGGCGGTGCCTCGGGCGGCGTGCGACTCGACTTCTCGCGCCGGTGGTTCCTCGGCGCTGGCCAGTGCGCCAATCTCAATGACCTCGACAGCGCCAGTGTTGCTGATCGCATCGGCTGCGCGTTTCAGGACCGCCAACTGTTGCATCAAGTCATCCGCGATGACTTGCACGTCCGGGACCGTCCTCCTGCAGGCGGTCAGGCCGAATTCGATGTTGTCGAGATAGCCTTGCGACGTGATCTCGAGGGCAAGGCCATGATATGGGATGGACACCGGGAAATAGTGCAAAGCGCGCGCTCCGGCACAATACATCGGCTGTTGCGGCCCCGGAATACTGGAGATCCACACGTTCATCACGTTTGGCAAGATACCCAAGAAGCTCGAATACGCCGCCAGCCGCGCGAGTCCAGTCACCAAGATGGGCGCGCCGAAAAACGAAATATCCAGCGGCCATATGTCCTTGACATCGAGAAACCGCTGTTTCGAGTCCTCGGTGGAGGCCGAGATGAACGCTAGCCGCTGCAAAGGGTCTGCGACATCGGTCGCCAGGCTGCATAGCACCGCCGCGACCTGGTTGTTCAATTCGGTGTGGCCAGCCTCGCGCAAGGACACGGGCACCGCGGCGATCAGGGGCTTGCGGGGCAGCGCCTTGCGGGCACCCAGATAGCGGCAAAGGGCGCCTGCGCAGATCGCCAACACAACGTCGTTGACCGTCGCGTTTCGCGCCTTGGCGATGTGCTTGACGTCGGTGAGCGAGATCGACGCGGTGCCATAGCTTCGCTCGCTCGAGATCGACACGTTCAAGGGAGTTTTAGGAGCCAAGCGCAGCCAATCGGGCAGGAGCCGCAAGGTCCTGGCGGCACGCCCGGCGACCCTCGCAAAGGCCAGGGCAAATCTCGGTCCCGCCCTGACCAGCCGAAGATCCTGGCCGAGGAAGTCGCGGAACGCGTTGCCGATCAGTTGCACAAAGCTCGGCTTCTGAGCGGGGCGTGGCGCCTTCGTCGCCGGCACGGGAGGCGGATCGGGCGAGAAATCAAAGATGACCGGCACGGTGGCCATGCCGGATACTCCGTCCATGTCAGCGTGATGCACCTTTACGTAAACAGCAAAGCCACCGCCCTCCAGTCCCTCAATGAGATGGTATTGCCAGAGCGGTCGCGCGCGATCGAGGAGCACCATGTGCAGCTCTCCGATCAGCCTGCGCAGCTGCTCCATGCTGCCGGGCTGCGGCAAGACCCGGCGCTGGATGTGGTAGTCGAGGTCGAGCTTGTCCTCGTCGACCCACACCGGGTGGTCGATGCCGAGCGGCATCATCTGCGGCCGCCGGCGGTAGGAGGGGAGCAGGTCAAACCGCGCCACGGTATGGTCAAAAAAGCGCTGAAAGATTGTGTCCCGAGAGGCGGTCGTCGGTGCAAAGATCGTGACG
>DASPWJ010000173.1:0-2665 GCA_035621895.1 Burkholderiaceae bacterium
ACTTCATCGACTTCCCCGAAATAGCTCTTTGCGCAAGTTCACAGGCATAGTATGCGACGGCAGTTCGCCGCGCAGTATTGCACAGCCCGTGCTGCAGGCGTATTGCCGGCGCCAAGTGGGCGCAAGAACCGATCAACCCGGCTCTTGGGGTCGCGCCAAATGCGCGTAGTGCACAACGCGAATGCGAGGCCTTGCTAAATTGCGGGGCAAAGGTACTTGGCGAGGCGCGGCGTCGCGCCCTCTCGCTTAGCTCGCGGTGTTGGGGCCTCTTGCGCCAGTTTCTGCGTCGCTGGTAGAGCCTTGGGCGATCGAATCGGCCTTGGCAAGCATTGCCTGTGCCATGCGAATACTGGCCATGTCGATCAACCTCCCATCGAGAGATACGGCTCCTTTGCCGTCGCGTGCCGCCTGCGCCATCGCTTCCATGATGCGCCGAGCCTTCTGCACTTCAGCCGCAGTGGGCGTGAAAACCCGGTTGGCAAGCTCGATCTGCGATGGGTGAATCGCCCATTTACCCTCGTAGCCCAGAACGGCCGCACGATTCGCGCTCGCAACGTACCCCTCGGGATCACCAAAATCGCCAAACGGACCATCGATTGGCCGCAGACCATAGGCGCGGCAGGCAACCAGCATACGGGTTTGCGCCGCGTGCCAGGGATCTGTCCAAAAGTATTGTCGCTCGCCGCGCTCATCGCGATCGGCAAGCACCCCACTGTCGCGATGCACGCCGCCAATTACCGTGGTGCGTGCCCGTGTGGATGCCGCGTAGTCGGCCACACCAAAACTCATCGCTTCCAAGCGACGGCTCGATTGCGCAATGGCTTCCACATTGGCCATGCCCAGCGCGGTCTCAATCAGCACCTCAAAGCCGATTCGCTTGGTGCGCCCCTTGGCCGTCTCAATTTGCGTAACCAGCATATCGAGGGCGTACACGTCCTGCGGTACACCGACCTTAGGTATGAGGATCATGTCCAGCCGGGGGCACGCTTCCACGACGTCGACAACATCGCGGTACATGTAGTGGGTATCCAGGCCGTTGATGCGGACCATCATCGTCTTGCGCCCCCAGTCGATCTGCTGCAAAGCGCCGATGATGTTGCGCCGTGCCTGCTCCTTGTCGTCGGGTGCAACCGCATCTTCGAGGTCGAGAAACACAACGTCGGAGGCGCTGCGCGCGGCTTTTTCAAACATGCCCGGGTTCGAGCCCGGAACTGCCAGTTCCGATCGGTGCAGTCGCGGCGTGGCTTGCTCGATGCTCGTAAAGCTCATAATCCTATCCTTCGTAAACCTTGAGTCGCCACAATCATCGTCGCAAGCAACAGTTCGTTGTGGATGCTGCGTATTGTCAGCGTATAGCGCTCAAGGCCTTGGCAACGGTGTTACCTAAGTCCGCGGCACTCGATGCGACGTGCAAGCCGTACTCGCGCATGATCTGCGACTTTTCCGTCGCAGTGTCGCCCTGCGCGGAGATGATCGCCCCCGCGTGGCCCATGCGGCGACCTTTTGGCGCAGTCAGCCCCGCGACGTATCCGACAACGGGCTTTCGCATGTTCTCGCGGATCCAGGCGGCAGCGTCGGCTTCCTGCGGCCCTCCGATCTCGCCGATCATGACGACCGCAGCAGTCTCCGGATCCGCCTCAAAGAGCGCCAAGTGGTCAACGAACGAACTGCCGTTGATCGGATCGCCACCGATGCCCACGCTCGTGGAAACACCGATGCCCAAGGCTTGCATTTGTGCAGCCGCCTCGTAGCTCAGGGTTCCGGAGCGCGAGACGATGCCCACGTTTCCACGCCGATAAATATTGCCGGGCATGATGCCCAGCATGGCCTTGCCGGCACTGATGATGCCGGCGCAATTGGGGCCGACGACCATGGTGCGTTCTTTTTCTGGATAGCGCAGCAAATAGCGCTTAACGCGCATCATGTCCTGTGCCGGCATGCCGTCGGTGATGATGCACACCAGGCGTAGGCCCGCATCGGCGGCCTCCATCAGCGCATCACCTGCGTAGGGTGGCGGCACGAAAGCCAAGCTTGCCTGTGCGCCGGTTGCGCGCACGGCGTCCTTGACCGTGTCAAAAACCGGTACATCCAGATGCCGCTGCCCGCCTTTGCCGGGAGTTACGCCGCCGACCACACGCGTGCCGTAGGCCATCATCAAGCGCGTGTGAAAACTCGCTTTGTCGCCCGTGATCCCCTGCACGAGCACGGCAGTGCTTTGATCGATAAGAATGCTCATCTTTTTTCTTTCGCCTTGCCTTGCCCTTTTTAGGGGCGTGCCACAGCGCCACGCGCCGCGGCAACGACCTTGTGCGCGGCATCGGCAAGGTCCGTGGCGCTAATGATCGGCAGGCCGCTTTCGCCAATGATTTTTTGGCCGGCCTCGACATTGGTTCCCGCAAGGCGCACGACCAGGGGGACCTTAAGGCCCGCTGCCGCCTGCACGACACCCTGCGCCACCCTATCGCATCGATTGATCCCCGCAAAGATGTTGACCAAGATGGCTTTTACGTTGCCATCCGAGAGCACCAGGCGAAAGGCCTCGGCAACGCGTTCGGGTGAGGCGCCGCCACCAACATCAAGAAAGTTTGCCGGTTCGCCACCTGCGTACTTGATCATGTCCATGGTCGCCATCGCCAAGCCCGCACCGTTGATGATGCAGCCGATG
>DASPWJ010000174.1:0-4297 GCA_035621895.1 Burkholderiaceae bacterium
CCGGACGATGCAACCCGCGACGGGGCACACCGCAATGCACTGCGGCGAGTCAAAGTGCCCCTCGCACTCGGTGCACTTTTTGGGGTCGATGATGAAGGTACCGCCTTTCTCGCGAATGGCCATGTTGGGGCACTCGGGCTCACAGGCCGAGCAGCCGGTGCAGGAAGAAGCGATGATCTTCATTGGCATGGTGTTTACTCCCTAGGAAATCTTGCAACCCTGGTCGGGCCGCGTTCGTTTTCTCTTACATATCCAAATGCCGGCAAGAGCAACCTCGTCGTTTTGACCGCATCAGGCAGCGGCATGGGTGTAAGCGCCTTGGCGGATCGCCGCATCGCCGCGCTCGCGGTGAACCGTGACGCCCTGCCTTACGCGCTCGCGGTAACCCGAAAACCACGTGAGCAGCGCTTTTTCAATAAATTCGTGCGCGTAGGCATCGACGGGTTCGATGCCCGCGGCCGCCAGCTCCTCTTGTGGGCAACGGCCGATCTTTGCCACCAATACCGCGTGGCAATCGTTGATGGCCTTGACGATCGAGGGCAGCTGATCATCCTCACCCCAGCCGCCCTGGCAGTAGTGATCCACTCGCCGGTGGCCGACAAACATCGCCTGCGTGGCCGAGACTTCAAAGATCTGAAATTCCTCGGCATGACCAAAGTGCTGGTTTACCTTGCCTGAGCCTTTGGTTGCAACGGCAACGAGCACCTTGATCTGGGGCTCACCCTCTGCGACCTTCGCCTGCTCGGCCAGCGCCTGCGCCTTGGCTTCGTGCTGCGCCTGGCGCAGGCGTTCCACCGCGATCTGGTACTGGCGGCGCTTTTCCAGGTCGTAGACAACGTTCTTTTGTTCGATTTGCTCCAGCGTAAATTCCTCGGAGCGGTCCTCTCCCAGCAGTCCCACCGCGTCGGCCCGGCACTGGCGACAGTGGCGCATCAGGTTTGCGCCGCCCATGCACGCGTCTTGGACGGCTTTTAGCTCCTGGGCAGTGGGGCCGCGCTGGCCAGTTAAGCCAAAGTAGGTGCCGTGCTCGGGCTCAGAGATCAGCGGCATGATGTTGTGCAAGAAGGCCCCGCGCTCCTTCACCGCCCGGTTTACCTCAATCAGGTGCTCATCGTTCACGCCCGGGATCAGTACCGAATTGATCTTGGTGAGTACGCCACGGCGCGTGAGCATCTGCAGGCCCAGCAGCTGGCGCTCGGTGAGAATCTGTGCGGCCTCGCGGCCCGTGATGCGACGGTGCTGATAGAAGATCCAGGGATATATTTTCTCCCCAACGAGCGGATCGACCATGTTGATGGTGATCGTCACGTGGTCGATGTTGTAGCGGCAAATCTCATCGACCATGTCGGGTAGCGCCAGGCCGTTGGTGGAGAGGCACAGCTTGATATCGGGCGCTTGCTCTTGCAGCATGGCGAAGGTCTTGAACGTCTTGGCAGGGTTGGCCAGTGCATCGCCGGGTCCGGCGATGCCCAGCACGGTCATTTGCGGAATTTCGCTGGCAACGGCAAGTACCTTTCGCACGGCCTGCTCGGGCGTGAGTTTTTGCGAGACCACGCCGGGGCGCGATTCGTTGGAGCAGTCGTACTTGCGATTGCAGTAGTTGCACTGGATGTTGCACGCAGGGGCCACGGCCACGTGCATGCGCGCGTAATGGTGGTGCGCTTCCTCGGAATAACAGGGATGGTTTTTGACCTTCTCCCAAATTTCGGGGGGCATGTCCCCTGGGCCAGCGCTTGAGCCGCAGCTTGCCTTGCCTGCGCCACCACTTGAGCCGCAGCCGCTGTTGGGCTGCGACTGCGCGCTGCCCTTGGCCTTGAGCGCGGCAAGCGATATATGGACAGTGGCAGGGCTCGCAGAAGTCATTGCGCAATCCTTGAACGAGAAACGCCATTGAGGGCGGCTTCAAGGATCTATTGCGAGATCCGTGCCAACTGCCGTTTTTTCGTGTTTTCAAGTAGTTACCGAAACTGGCAACTACCGGCCATATGTCGCGGAACCGACAAATCCAACATCGCTCGCTGTAGGCAACGCTGCTTTGGTCTCGCAGCCCGGGTCAGAACTTGCGCACTTCGATCTGATGCTTTTGCAGTGCGTAGCCCATCTGGCGCGCGGTGATGTTCAGTAACCGGGCGGCCTTGGCCTGCACCCAGCCACTTTTCTCCATCGCCCAGACGAGGCGCTCGCGCTCGCCTTCGGGTTTTTCATCGCCGGCGCGCTCAAATTGCTGCCGCTCGGGTTTTGCGGCTTCGCTCGGGGCCGCAGCGCGCCGCGAAACGGGTAGCGCTATGGGCGATTCCACCGCTTCGGCAGCCTCTGCACCCACATGCAGTACACGCGTTAGGCACCGGTCGTTAAAGCACGGAAAATCGAGCTCCTCGATCACGTCGCCCTTGGTCATGGTGGCGGTCCGCTCGATGCAGTTTTCCAGCTCCCGCACATTGCCCGGCCAATAGCAGTTATAAAGGATGCGCATGGCGCCGGTCGAGACACGCAGCTTGCGGTTGTTGTCCTTGTTAAAGCGCTCGAGGAAATGCGCGACCAGCGGCGGAATGTCCTCACGGCGCTCGCGAAGCGGCGGCAGGTAGATGCTAACGACGTTGATTCGGTAGTACAGGTCACCGCGGAAGGTACCCGCCGCGACCATTTTTTCCAGGTAGCGGTTCGTTGCAAAGATCAGGCGCACATCGACCTTGATGGGACGGCTGCCGCCCACACGTTCGACCTCGCGCTCCTGCAGCACGCGCAGCAGCTTTGCCTGAAACGCCGGCGAGGTATCGCCGATTTCGTCCAAAAAGAGCGTGCCGCCGTTGGCCAACTCAAAGCGCCCACGGCGCTCACTCGAAGCCCCGGTGAAAGCGCCCTTTTCATGGCCGAAGAGTTCGGATTCGAGCAACGTTTCGGTAAGCGCCGCACAGTTGACCTTGATAAACGGTCCGCCGTTTCGCGGCGAAAGCTCATGAATGGCTCGAGCCACGACTTCCTTGCCCGTGCCGCTTTCCCCGCGAAGCAGAACCGTGCTTCGCGAGGGCCCGACCTGGTGCACCTGGGCAAAGACCTCCTGCATGAGCTTGGAGGCGCCCACCGCGTTGTCGATGCTATAGCGGCCCTTGAGCTCGCCCTTGAGCCTGCGAGTCTCGTCGAGCAGCTGCTTGCGCTCGGCGCTGACTCCACGGTGCAGCAGCAGCGCTTGGCCCAGCAGATTGGCAACCATGGTCAGCAGCCGCAGGTCCTCGCGAAACCCGCCCGCAGGGCCGCTTGCGCGATCGATCGTGAGCACGCCCAGGGTGCGGCGATTGGATTGAATCGGCACCGCGACAAATCCGATCATCTGATCGGAATCTTCATCGCGCGCGCCCGTGCGGTTTAAAAAGCGCGGCTCGGCAGCGATGTTGGGCACCACGATCGGGCTACCCGAGGCGAAAACCTTGCCGATCACGCCCTCGCCGCTGCGGTAGCGGCCCTGGAGTTGCTCTTCGGGCGAAAGGCCGATGGAACTCGCGAGCTTTAAGCCCTCCTCGCCGTCGTCGAGCACGACCATTGCACGGCGGTACACCATGAGCGTAGTCAAAGTGTTTAAGGCGCTGCGAAAGGTGCGCTCGATATCGAGCGAGGAACTGAGGATCTTGCTGATCTCGTAAATCGTCGTCAGTTCCACCTGAGCCCGGGATCCAGGCCTTGAGCCATGGGGCAACGAGGCTGCTTTACGCGGTGGTGCCAACACTGAAGTTTCCATTGACTGCGTTCCTACATAAATGCAAATGAGAGTTGTTCTCCTTCCGCTGCGTTGTTTTTCGTATGTTCTGTCTTAAGCAAGAAGCAGGCCATCACGCTGCGCGCATTCATCTAGAGCAAGAGCAACTCGCACGCCGAACTGCAGCGCCCGCTGCCGGTGCAAAGCGGCCCAGCGCTGGCGCAGCCTCGAACCTGGAACGTGCACCGAGGCACTGTGGGCCCGAGCAAGCAGTGCGTACGGAGCCCGACAAAACCGACAACACCGCCAACCGTCGGTTCTTTCCGAAAATTTTGCTAAGCGATTGAATCACTAATGCTTTTGCCGCTTCGCGGGCCGATGGCACGCGATTTGCAAACGACCCTTCGCAAGCAGGCGCTGACAACCAATTGATTTTCGCCGGTGCCGCACTTTTGTAGCAAAAAGAGAAGGAAACCGCCCATGTCGATCGCAACCGACTTCGCTTTCGCAAGTGCAGTGAAGATTTCTGATGCTGCCGCGGGCAAGATCGCCGAGCTCATCGCCGAGGAAGGAAACCCCGCACTTTCCCTGCGCGTCTACGTGACC
>DASPWJ010000175.1:0-7002 GCA_035621895.1 Burkholderiaceae bacterium
CACGTGCACGATCGGCGGCGCATCGAAGGGTAACCAGCGGCCAACCGCCGAAGAGTAGCGAAATGCGAGCACGGCGATGATTACCCAGGCGATCATCGATACGAGCTCGCGAGTTAATCCGCGCCAAAAACCCCATAGGACGGACAAACCCACCAATAGCGCAAAAATTGCGTCAATCGCGCTCATATTCGCGATCCATGAAACTGCGCTGAGCATCAGGCCGCGGCCCCAGAGGAAGCTTCAGCGGCGATGGCCTGCGCACTACGCACCTACGATATTGGAGTGCACGCCCATTGCGCGCAGCCGAGCGCGTGAGCGCTCGGCGTCACCGCGCGATGCAAAGGGACCGAGCCGGACGCGAAAACGTACGCCGTCGCTTGTTTCGGTGCGCTGGACAAACGGCGAGAGCCCCGACTTGGTCAGTCGATTGGCAAGTTCCTGTGCCGCGCTTTCGTTGGCCATTGCAGCGGCCTGTACGAAGATTTTTGCGGCGGCGCTCGAGGCGCCATCGGCCTTGTGCGCGGTGTGTTTGCTCTCGCCCTTGGCGGCTTCCCCCGTCGGGCTCGCCGACTTTTTGCTCGGTGCCGAAGGCAGCTCGTTGGGCTTGCTTGCGGACACGCCGGTTGAGGGCGCCTCGGTCGCCGTGTCGGCTGCGGATCCCGGCGCCGCAGGGACCACGGCAGTGCCTTGCGTCGCGTTACTGTTTTCCGGAGCGGGCGCAGGAATTCGCGGCGCAAAAGGCGTCTTGTCGCTAGGCAATTCAATCGGAATATTGTCGGAGACCGTGCGGGGCGTCGTATCGAGCAACATGGGGACGAGTACGACGACCGCTAGGAGCAGCGCAAAAGCGCCGATCAGCCGTCGCCTTGTGCGCACCCGCACGAGGTGTGCTGCATCGGCCTCCTCGGCAAGGGCATCGGATTGCAGTTCCGTATCCGCATCGGCCGCCGCCTTGGGCGAGTTTCGTCGCGACCTTTTGCGCTTCCAGAACGCTAGCTTCATCGCGACCTGCGCTCCAACCATCGCATTGCTTCTGCGACGATGACGAATGAACCAAACACAATAATTCTATCATCCGAGCTTGCCTGCTCCATCGCCTTCTCCAATGCCGCCGCCACGCTCTCGTGTCGGGATCGAGATTGCAACGTCTCATCCGCAAAGCCTAGCTTTTCAAGTTCAGTCAGCGCCAAGCCTCGGGCGCCTAGGGTCGGCACAAGGTGCCAGTGATCCACCTGCTCGGCAAGCGCCTGCACCACCTCATGGACATCCTTGTCGCGCAGCATCCCAAAGACAGCCCTCGTCGCCCCGTGCAAGTTTCCGAGGGCACGGTGCGTTTTTAGCGCTTGGGCAAATGCCCGCGC
This sequence comes from Burkholderiaceae bacterium, assembly GCA_035621895.1. Taxonomy (GTDB): domain Bacteria; phylum Pseudomonadota; class Gammaproteobacteria; order Burkholderiales; family Burkholderiaceae_F; genus GJ-E10. Next base: position 1,362 of record DASPWJ010000175.1, read on the forward strand.
AGCGTGCGGATTGTGCGCAACGTCAAGCACGACTACCGGGCGGCCCGGAACGACCTGAAAACGGCCGGGCAACTGCACGTTAGCAAGTCCGCGTCGCACCGCCTGCTGGTCTGTTGGGAGGCCCTGCTCTAAGGCCTCAAGCACGGCAAGGGCGCCTGCGGCGTTTCGCAATTGATGCGCGCCACGCAACGCTGGCCATGGCAGGGCCATCCGGTTGCTCCGGTGGCCAAGATAGTTCCACTGTCTCGACACCTGGGGGTCCGGCGGCCCTTCGACAGAAAAATCATGCCCGATTCGCCAAAGGCGGGCGCCGATGCGATCCGCGTAATCGATCAAAGAGCGCGGCGGATCCGGGTCGACGCAGATCGCTGGCCGATTCGTGCGAAAAATGTGCGCCTTCTCCCAGCCGATATCCTCGCGGGTCGGACCGAGTAAATCGGTGTGGTCCAGATCGATCGTGGTCACAATTGAGCAGTCTGCATCGACGATGTTGACCGCATCGAGCCGGCCACCGAGGCCAACCTCCAAAATCGCCACATCCAAGGGTTTGCGCGCAAAGCAGGCCAGCGCCGCAAGTGTCGTGAATTCAAAATAGGTGAGCGTAGTTGACTCGCGAGCGCGCTCGACAGCCTCAAATTGCGCGATCAAGTCCTGGTCGCTTGCCAATTGACCGTCGATCTGGACCCGTTCATTAAAACGCAGCAGGTGCGGCGAGCTGTAGCGCCCGACATGGTAACCGGCCGCGCGCAAAATCGAGTCGAGCATTGCGCAGGTCGAACCCTTGCCATTGGTTCCCCCAACCACGATTTTCGTCCCCGGCAGCAACAAAGCCATGCGCTGTGCCACTGCCTGCACACGCCTCAGCTCCAGGTCTATGGGACGATGGTGCACCTGCTCGATGTATGCCAGCCACGCATCGAGCGTGTCGGGATGATTCACAGATCCGACCAGCCAGCCAACCGCTGCCCGCAGGCAGCAAAAGCAAAGCGCTAAACGATCGCCTCGATCGGCTGGCGCGTCAACAACGCCAGCAATCGTGCGAGTACATCGCGCATCTCGCGCCGATCGACGATCATGTCGATCGCACCTTTTTGCAGGAGAAATTCTGACCGCTGAAAACCTTCCGGCAATTTTTCTCGCACGGTCTGTTCAATCACCCGGGGGCCGGCAAATCCGACCAGCGCCTTGGGTTCGGCAATGACCACATCTCCCATGAACGCGAAACTGGCCGAAACGCCACCCGTAGTCGGATGGCAAAGCACCGACACAAACGGTAGTCCCACCTGACCCATTCGAGCCACCATCGCCGTGGTTTTGGCCATTTGCATCAGTGACAACAGGCCCTCCTGCATGCGCGCACCGCCAGTGGAGGTGATGCACACCATTGGCACTTTCTGCTCAAGTGCGACTTGGGCACCGCGCACAAAGCGTTCACCCACGGTCGAACCCATCGATCCGGCCATGAACTCGAACTCAAAGGCCGCAACCACCACGGGAATCGCGCGAATAGAGCCGGCGTAAACCACTAAAGCGTCGGTCTCGCCGGTTTCGCGCACGGCCTCCTGCAGCCGATCTGAGTATTTACGGCTGTCCTTGAACCGCAGTGTGTCAACTGGCAAAACTTCCTGGCCGATTTCGTACCTGCCCTCCGGGTCGAGCAGTGCATCGAGGCGCTCGCGCGTCCGAATGCGCATGTGGTGACCGCACTTGGGACAGACCTGCAGGCTGCGCTCAAGCTCCGCGCTATAAAGCACCGCCTCGCATCCGGGACACTTGGTCCAAACGCCCTCGGGGACCGTCTTGCGAGCACCGCCGGGTTTGATGCGTGGAGGCAAGAGCTTCTCGATCCAACTCATCGTGATCCCCTATCGACCCTTGTCCCTGTCGTCTCGTTATTGGACTGCGCCTAACAGGCGCTCTTTGCCATGGCGCCATCGACCGCGCCGCGCAGTGCGCCAACCAACCGGCGCGCGGCCTGTAATGCGCCTTGGGCGCCGGCCCGTTCGATTTCCTCAACCAAGCGACTGCCAATGACAATCGCATCGGCCACATGCGCAAGCGCACGCGCCCCTGCTTCATCCCGGATGCCAAATCCCACGGCGATCGGAAGTGTGCTGTGGGCGCGGATCGCGGGCAATCGCGCCGCCACGGCATCGACGTCCAAATGCCCGGCTCCCGTAATGCCTTTCAGGCTCACATAGTAGATAAAGCCACGCGCGTAGCGCGCCACCTCGGTTATGCGCTGCTCCGTTGACGTCGGCGCAAGAAGAAAAATGGGATCGATCTGCGCCTGCTGCAACGCAGTGACGAACGCTTCGCACTCTTCGGGCGGGTAGTCGACAACAATGACGCCATCGACTCCTGCGGACGCAGCGGCAGCGACAAAGGACTGCGCACCCATGTGCTCGATTGGATTGGCGTAACCCATAAGTACAACCGGAGTGGAGCTATTGTGCGCTCGAAATTGACCCACCATTTGCAGGCAAGTGCGCAGACTCACCCCGTTGTGGATTGCCCGTTGCGCCGCTCGCTGAATGACTGGACCGTCGGCCATCGGATCGGAGAACGGTACGCCAAGTTCGATGACGTCCGCACCGGCTTGCGCCAGTTCCAGCATCAGCGGAACCGTCAATTCAGGTGTCGGGTCACCGGCAGCGATGTATGCGACCAGGCCTGTGCGCCCTTTCGCGCGCAGTTGCGCAAATCGAGCGGCTATGCGACTCATGAACCCGCCCTTAAGGTGGAGCCCTCCGATGTGCTGGCACCACCTACGCTGGGTAACCCTTCGATTTGCAATCCGCTCGCTTTGGCAACGATGTGCAAGTCCTTATCACCACGGCCGCTCAGGTTGACCAGCAAAATGCGATCGACAGGCAATTGGGGCGCAAGCTGGGCTGCATAGGCCAAGGCGTGACTCGATTCGAGCGCAGGAATGATGCCCTCAATGCGGCAACAGTCATGAAAAGCCTTCAAGGCCTGGTGATCGGTAATGCCAACGTACTGCGCGCGCCCGCAGTCCTTGAGCCACGCGTGCTCGGGGCCAACGCCTGGGTAGTCCAGGCCGGCACTGATGCTATGCGTTTCGAGGATCTGGCCGTCGGCATCTTGCAGCAGGTACGTGCGGTTTCCATGCAGGACGCCGGGTGAACCGCATTCCAGACTCGCTGCATGCCGGCCCGTGTTCAATCCGTCGCCGGCCGCCTCTACACCCACAAGCTTCACCTGCGGCCGATCGATGTAGTCGTAAAAGATGCCCATTGCGTTGCTGCCGCCGCCCACGCAAGCAATCACGTAATCGGGTTGCCGTCCGACAAGCTCAGGCATCTGCCACAGACATTCCTTGCCGACTACGGAATTAAAATCGCGCACCATCATCGGATACGGATGCGGGCCGGCGACCGTGCCAATGATGTAGAAGGTATCGTCGACATTCGTGACCCAGTCTCGCATGGCTTCATTTAGTGCGTCCTTGAGCGTGCGAGATCCACTTTCGACCGGACGGACTTGCGCCCCGAGCAGACGCATGCGATAGACATTTGCCGCTTGGCGCTGCATGTCCTCCGAACCCATGTACACGACGCAGCTCATGGCAAAGCGGGCGGCCACCGTTGCCGTGGCAACTCCGTGTTGACCCGCGCCGGTTTCCGCAATCACCCGCTTCTTGCCCATCTTGCGGGCCAACAGTGCCTGGCCAACCGTGTTATTGATCTTGTGCGCCCCCGTGTGATTCAGGTCCTCGCGTTTGAAGTAAATCTGTGCGCCGCCCAGCATCTGACTCCAACGCCGGGCCGGGTAGATCGGGCTGGGCCGGCCGACGAAGTGTTTGAGTTCGCGCTCAAGTTCGGCGGCAAACTCGCGATCCCCGCGACTAGCGAAGTACGCCTGCCGCAATTCATCGAGCGCCTGAAACAGCGTTTCAGCGACAAACGTCCCGCCATAGGGACCGAAGTGCCCTTTTGCATCAGGTAGGTCGTAGGGCTTCATTGTTCTCCGCTTTGCGCATCGGCCCGCCGCACAGCAGCAAAGAAACTGCGCATGCGGGCCTCGCTCTTGACACCGTGCGTCTCCTCGACCCCACTGCTGACATCGACCGCGTGCGGCCGCACCAAACCAATCGCGGCCCCGACGTTCTCGGCATCAAGTCCACCGGCAAGCACCAGCGGAAGCCTGCGCAGCGTCGGCGCAGGCAAGCGTTTCCAATCAAATACGTGACCCGTACCGCCCAAACCGGCTCGCGGTGCATCGGCAAGCAAAGCGGCGGCACTGGGAAATTGGCGCTCGAATTCTAGCAAATCGATGTCCTCACCCATCGCCGCCGCTCGCATGTACGGCCGCTCGAACGACTGGCAATAGGCTTGGTCTTCATGGCCGTGAAATTGCAGCATCGCGTTGGGAACGATCTCCAGCGCACGGCGCACTTGCGATGCTTGTGCGTCCACGAACAAGAGTACCGGCGTCACGAAGGGTGCAACCGCCGGCACCAGCTGCACAAGCCGCTCCAAGCCAATAAAACGCCGGCTGTCGGAATAGCATACGAATCCGACCGCGTCGGCTCCCAGTTCGCAGGCGCTGCGTACGTCCTGAACGCGCATGAGTCCGCAAATCTTGACGCGTGTACGCTGCATGATTGATATCCATCTAGCGGAACAATAATCGTTCCTCGGGTTGCGGTACACCGCACTTCGCATCGTACTCGACGCCCGTAAGGTACAGTCCTGAGGCCTCGATGGTTGCCGCCGCCTGAGTACGATCGCGCGCCTCGAGTACCTGCGATATCCACTCGACGCTGTGTCGACCTGTGCCGACCGCGACGAGCGCGCCCACGACGTTGCGCACCATGTGATGCAAGAAAGCATTGGCCGACACTCGAATGCGGACGAGTTGTCGATCGATGCGTTGAACGTCGCAGCGGATCAAAGTGCGGATCGCCGATGCCGACTGGCACTGCGCAGAACGAAAGGAGCTAAAGTCGTGCGTGCCAAGCAGCCGGGCGGCGGCGGCCTGCATGTCGTCGACGTTCAAAGACCGGAACACCCAACCTGCACGATTGTGGACCAAGGGCGAGCGCACCGATTCGTTCCAAATCCAATATTCGTAGTGGCGCGCGCGTGCGCTATGGCGCGCATGAAATTCGGCATCGACGTAACGCGCCCAGCGCACTGCAATTTGCGGCGGCAAGAAGCGATCGACGCCGCGCACCCACGAAAATTCTTCCCGCTCGCGCAGCGTGTCAAAATGCACCACCTGTCCGCAGGCATGCACGCCCGCATCCGTACGGCCCGCGCAAATCGTGGCGACGGTTTCCTCGGCAAAAGCGCCGATCGCACGCTCGAGCATGTCTTGCACGGTGCGCCCGTGCGGCTGGGTCTGCCAGCCTTCGAACTGCGAACCGTCGTACTCGAGCCCCAGTGCGATGCGCCGGCGCAGCACGAGCGCTGTTCTTTGACCTAGCGCACCGCCCTATCTATCAGGCTTCGACCAGCTTGATGAGCTCCACGGCCTGTTGGCGCTGCTCGCGCGTGCCGTCCTTCATCACCTCTTCGAGCAGCTCTCGCGCTCCATCCTTGACGCCCAGATCGATATATCCGCGTGCCAGATCCAACTTGGTCGCCATTTGTGAGGCCATCGGGCTGCCCGCCTG
>DASPWJ010000176.1:0-3044 GCA_035621895.1 Burkholderiaceae bacterium
AGGAGCAAGCAATGGAATCCCTGGGTTTTTATCAGAAGCTGCTCGAGCCGCTGCTGCCGGGGCTGCTTGGCGTTCGGCTTGTGGAACTCGATCAACAGCGCGTCGTTGGTGAGCTCCTTGTGCGGCCGGATCTGTGTACCACCGGAGGCATCCTGCATGGAGGCGCTTATATGGCATTTGCCGATACGCTCGGTGCGATTGGGACGGTACTAAACCTGCCAAAAGGAAGCCGCACGACGACGACGGACTCGAACACAAAGTTCATCGGGCCAGCAAAGGCAAATACGACCGTTGTCGGCGAATCCACACCGATTCACCGAGGACGAACGACGATGGTTTGGCAAACCGCCATTCGTTCCTCTGAGGGCAAACTCTGTGCGCTCGTTACGCAGACGCAGCTTGTGCTTAACAACGGCTGATTTTTGCGCTCTTGCGCCGGCGGCAGCGTGTCGCGGATTGTCTATTGACATGCGCCGCGCTACAAGATGTGGCCCGCCGGGAGGTGTGACGGCGGGACCAACCTTAGAAGTGAATTTCGTACTCGGCTTGCCAACGAACGGTCGTGCGCGGCGTGGCGGATGTCAGTCCGAATAGCACACCACCGTTCCACTCCAGCGTTCCCGGCCCGAGGTTATGGATCTTGCCAAACAGTTGCGGTCCCGCTCGCTCGTCTTGCCGATTCCATTTGGGAAACTGTCCCACCGGTCCCGGCTGTCCGTAAAGCTGCAATCCGGGTTCGACCTCGAAGTATTGGCCCGCGCGCATAACCCAAGCATCAACCCGAGTTTCCCAGGCGTATAGGAAGACCGGCCGGTTTGCGGCGTTAGGTCCAAGATCTTTTTCGAGGAACAAATTGATGCTGTTGCTCGTGCCCCCCAAATCCTTGCGTAGCACCGGTCCAAACGTCGTCTCGTTGGGATTTCCCTTCAGTCTTGCTTGGCCGTATTCGGCAAAAAAACCCGCATCGAGCCAGTACTCACCACGTTCGGTGAATTGAAAGAGGTTTTCCCAGGTGATCTGGTCAAAGACTGTGGGTTGCCCGGAGCCGGGAGCACGATCGAATTCGAGTTCCAGTTCGGCTTGCCACCATGTCGTAAGGCCATATTCGGCCTCGAACGTGTAGCTCTGCGCCCCATTTTTAGCCGACACCGGGTCGCTGCTCACATCTCCGACGTTCTCCAACTCTAACTCGTGCAGGTTTACGTCAGGCGTCCAGACTTTGTAGTCCGCCGCGGCCAACCCAGGACACAGCAGCAATTCGATGCCAATCGCCGCGGTTGCGATCGTCGCTCTAGCGTTCGTTTTCCAGTTTCGCGAAAAGGCGATCAAGGTCTTTGCGGCGTACGAAAATTTGTTAGCGCACGGCTTTTTGGTGCAATTCGAATTGGGCTATGCGGCGGGCATCGGCGCTGCAAATCGTGCAGCCTCGTGCCGGGCGCGCAGTCCAAATGTGAAGGAAGCGATTAAGAGGTTTTGGGCGCTGCCGTTGGCATTGAGTGCTTGCTTGGCGGTGGACGATTGCGGGTAGTCCAGCGCATGAGCGAGCCAATGATGACCAATGTGGCAGCAAAGAAGACAAGCTGTATGCCCGCGGGCCGCGCGGTGTAGCCAGTCAGAACGTGGAGAACCTGACCCAGAAGGCTGCGTTCGGTTAGCAGGGCCGATGTGTCCCACACGCGGTCTCCCAGAGATGGCAGTACGTTGGCGGCAGCAAGAAAGGCCGCGCCTTGCGATGCCATCCCAGCGGCCAGAAGCAAAATGAGCCAGCTGGTCACGCTGAACAGGTGGCGCAGGGGGATACTTAAAAGACCAAAATACATCGCAGCACCAACGGCCACGCCCGCCGCAAGCCCAAAGACACCGCCGATCGTCATATTCGTGGCACCACCGCCTCCGCCTACAGCGATACCGTAAAGGAACAAGACGACCTCGGAGCCTTCGCGCAGCAGCGCGATGCCGCACACCAACGCCAAGGCATACAGGGGCCTGGCTCCGGCGACCACGTCCTTGCCAAGCTGGGTAGCCTCCATTGCCAGTTCTCGGCCATGCCGGGTCATCCAGATGTTGTGCCAGCCAAGCATTCCCACCGCTGCGAACAAAATGACGGAATTAAAAATCTCCTGGCCCATACCTGCCATGAGCGAGGAAATTTCGCTTGCGAAAACGGCGACGACTATGGCACCCAGAACACCCGCGGCGCAACCGCCCGATACCCACCAGCCACGATTGACTACCCCGCGGCTGGCCGCCATCACGATGCCGACGACCAGCGCGGCCTCCAGGACCTCGCGAAATACGATGATGAATGTCGCAACCATCGCTGGGCCCGTTCGCTATTTCACGACCAACCGGCCGCGCGACTCGGGGTGAAAATCGTCGAAGAATTCATAACTTCCTGCATCCAGCGGGCCAACATAGACGGTGATCTCGTGCCCAGGCTGCACCACTTTCTCACGATGAAAGTCGATGCTTTCGAATTCCGAGGTGGTCGTATCTTCATTCTTGACGATGATCTTGAGCTTTTGGCCTGCCGGTGCCGTCACGAGGTCCGGCACGAAGTGACGGTCCTTAATCGAGATGGAGATCTCGGGCTCCGCCGCCAAGCTCGATGCGGCCGCAAATGAAAACGCCGCGCAAATCGCGGCCAAGACCATGTGTTTTTGCCAATATTGCATCGCGCCTCGGACCTCCCGTCAATTGCTGCTGTGCTGTTAATCATTTCTTGCAGCGCCCACCAATGCGCCCTAGGCACAAAAAAGCGATCGCTCGCAAATCATAATGCAAATGATAATCGTTCTCACCCAGCCGTCAAGCTACTACAAATTCACATTCGCATTAGAACATCGGGCCAAGAAATTCAGCGGCTTACGTGACCAGCAGGTGATTCTCATCAAGACGCTGGTGTTTTTCAATCGCGCGGCGGCGCCTCTTTGTCGCAAAAAGGCCTACAAGGGACGCAGGCTCTGCGTGGTCGAGTCGAGCGCGGCCCGAAGCAGCTCCCAAGAGCTCAGGCGGACGTTTGCAATGTCGAGCTTGGAAGTGGC
>DASPWJ010000177.1:0-27391 GCA_035621895.1 Burkholderiaceae bacterium
CGTCATCGGCAAGATCATTGCTCGTTTTGAGGCAGCTGGTTTGCAAGTTGTCGCAGCGCGCATGCTGCACTTGTCCCGGCGCGAGGCCGAGGCGTTCTACGCGGTGCATCGTGAGCGCCCCTTCTTCAAGGATCTTGTGGATTTCATGGTCTCGGGACCCGTCTTTGTTCAGGCGCTTTACGGCGAAAGCGCAATCGCGCGCAATCGTGACCTGATGGGCGCGACGGATCCAAAGAAAGCGGCGGCTGGGACGATCCGGGCCGACTTTGCGGACAGTATCGACGCCAACGCGGTGCACGGCTCCGACAGTGTCGAAACGGCGCAAGCCGAAGTCGCGTTCTTCTTTCCAACGCTGGCGATACACCGCCGCTGACGCCAAGCACCGTGCCAAGGCGGCTGTGCGAGTAAATGACGCGGGCGAAGATGACCGACGTCAACCTACTGAATTTTGACCGCGACGCGTTGGTCGCCTGGTTGCACGGCCTGCACGAGAGGCCATTTCGTGCCCGCCAGATTTTGCGCTGGATTCACCACCATGGCGCTTCCGACTTTGAGTCGATGAGCGACGTGGCGCGCAAACTGCGCGAGCAGTTGGAAAAGACGGCGTTCATCCGAGCTGCGCCGGTACTGCGAAGCGGTGTCTCCTCCGATGGAACGCGTAAATGGTTGTTGGACGTTGGCCAAGGCGAAGCGGTCGAATCTGTCTTTATCCCCGAGCCCGATCGCGCAACCTTGTGTATCTCGACACAGGCCGGTTGCGCCGTTCATTGCCGTTTTTGCGCAACCGGCCATCAGGGCTTTAGCCGCAATCTCACAACCGCCGAGATCATTGGCCAGCTGTGGATGGCCGAACATGCGCTTCGAGGCTGCGGCAGTGGCCCTGCCCATGCTCACGACGCGAAAGTGCCGCAAAGCCCGCAACGAGTGATCAGCAACGTCGTATTGATGGGCATGGGCGAGCCGCTCCAAAATTACGATGCCGTGTTACCGGCATTGCGCGTGATGCTCGATGACGACGCCTATGGCCTTTCGCGCCGGCGCGTTACGGTCTCGACTTCGGGGATGGTGCCAATGATCGACAAGCTTGCGCAAGACTGCCCGGTCGCGTTGGCCGTGTCGCTGCACGCACCCGACGACGCCCTGCGCGACGAGCTTGTTCCTTTGAATCGAAAATATCCGCTGGGCGAACTGATGGCCGCATGCACGCGCTACCTGCGTCACGCTCCGCGGGATTTCATTACATTCGAATACGTCATGCTCGCAGGCGTAAATGACAGCGATCGGCAGGCGCGTGAACTCCTGCGGCGCATCGGGCAGATTCCCTCTAAGGTTAATCTGATCCCCTTTAATCCTTTTCCCGGTTCGGATCTGCGCCGTTCAGACCCACAGCGAATTCGGGACTTCGCCGCAATTCTCGCGGATGGTGGCATCGTGACCACGGTGCGGCGAACGCGGGGCGACGATATCGACGCGGCGTGCGGACAGCTCGCGGGGGCAGTACGCGATCGCACGGATGTGGCAGCGCGCCGAGCCACGGTTTCGCTGGTGCGAACTGCGGCATGAGTATTGCAATAGGGCGTTTTTGCCGCGCGGCGAGCCTGCCGCTTACGCCTTGGCCGAGCCGCTTTCGCCACAGTCTGCGGGTCGGGTTTTTGTGCTCGGCCATGATCCTGCTCTATGCCTGCAAGACGACAACCACAATCGATGGCGTTCAGGTCGACAAAGACGCGGCTCTGCCGGGTGCAGCGGAGGGTGATACAAAAAAGCGGGCGGCGGTGCGGTTGCAATTGGCGACAACGTATTACCAGAACGGTCAGTTGCAAATTGCGATTGATACCGCGAGGCGGGCTATAGAACTTGACCCGGATTCGGCGCAAGCTCACGGCCTGCTTGGTCTGATGCTGATGGATGCGGGTCAGGTCGTTCAGGCGGATGCAAGCTTTCAACGGGCACTGGCGTTGGATCGGAACAATCCGGACTTGAACAACAACTACGGCTGGTTTTTGTGCCAAACGGGGCGCGAACGCGATTCGATTGCGTATTTTGATCACGCGCTGGCGGTGCGCCTGTACGGGAGCCCGGCACGAGCCTTGCAAAATGCGGGCATTTGCCTGCTCCGGATCCATGACGACGCCGGTGCCGAAAAATACTTGCTGCGAGCGCTAACGGCGGACGCCACCAGTCCGGTGGCAAAATTTCAGCTCGCGCAGATGTATTTGCATCAACATCGACTCGAGCGCTGCGACTTTTACTTCGATTTGCTGATGCGTTCGACTGAACCCAACGCCGAAACCTTGTGGCTTGGCGCGCGTATCGCACACGCAAAAAAGGATGACGCCACTGAGCGACGCTACGCTGAGGAGTTGCAGCTTCGCTTTCCGGATTCACCACAGGCTAGTTCCATGCACCGCGGGCGCTACGATGAATGAGACAGCGATTGCGCAAGAGACCATGCCGGAGATTTCGCATCAGGCGTCGCGCCAGGACTTCGGCGCGCTATTGCGAAACGCGCGGCTGGCTGCCGGAATGGACGTCGAGACGCTGGCGGGAAGGCTTCGGCTGCATCCCAAGCAGATCGAGGCGCTTGAGCGTGCCGACCTCTCCGCGTTGCCCTCCGCGATATACGTTCGCGGCTTTCTTCGCGGATGCGCGCGCGAACTAAAAATCGATCCGCAACCCTTGCTCGCGGATCTGGATCGGAAGGCGGGCGTCGATACCAGCACGCTACCTGCACCATCGGCGGGCCCCACATGGCGATTTCGGGTTGGCGATGGAACCAAACCCATCGTCGCCGTGCTGCTATTTGTCCTGGTGTTGGCGGGTCTAGTGGGAACACTGATCCCACGCCGGACGGCGGCACCTTTGCGGCCATCCTCGCCCCCTGTGCAGGCACCAGCACCAGCGCAACCTGCTACCACGCCCAGTGCCGCGGCGTCTGCACCACCGCCGGAAGTTAACGCGGAGGTCACTCCGAATCCGCCTGCACCCCTCGGCGCAGAGCCCGCCAGCGAGACGCTGGATCTGCGCGCCGCCGCCCATCCAGTCACAGCACCCAACGCCGTGCCTTCACCCGCGGGCCAGACGACCGGTGGCTCGACGAGCGGCTCAGCGACCAAGACGACTGTCTCCGAGCACGCAAACAATGAAGCGCGCGGGGCCAATGTTTCTGAGTTGGTTCTGCGTATTCACGACGAAGCTTGGGTGGAAGTCGTGCAGGGCGACGGAACAACGCTCTTGTCGCAGATTTGTGCTCCCGGAACGATTCAGACAATCAAGGGAAAGGAGCCACTGCACGTCGTCATCGGCAATCCTTCCGGAGTCGATGCGCTTTTTCGCGGCGTTCCAGTTGATCTGGCACGGCACGCGAGCCCCAACGGCGTCGCCAGGCTGACCCTGGAATGACCCAAGCGGCAAGATCGGGCGGCACAGGCGAAATGGATCAGTTGGTGCAAATTCAAGCGCGTCAGGCAACCAGCAGCGACCTAGCACAAAGCGTGTGCTCGCACGAAGACGCCGGCCCGATGCCGCGTCGGCAAACGCGACGACTCGAGGTGCGATGGGGTTCGCGCTGCGTTGCAATTGGCGGCGCAAGCCCGGTGGCCGTGCAATCGATGACTAACACGGACACGGCCGACATCAATGCCACCGCGGAACAAGTCGCCGATCTGGCTGCCGCAGGTTCCGAACTGGTGCGCATTACCGTCAATACGCTGGAAGCGGCGCGTGCTGTGCCCGCGATCCGCGAACGACTCGACGCACGCCAACAAAATGTCCCCTTGATCGGCGATTTTCACTACAACGGCCATCGCCTGCTGACCCAGGTTCCCGACTGCGCCCGCGCGTTGTCAAAGTACCGCATCAACCCTGGCAATGTTGGCGCCGGAGCGCGCCGGGATGACAACTTTGCGCAGTTGATCGAGATCGCTTGCCGGTATGAGAAGCCCATACGCGTCGGGGTGAATTGGGGCAGTCTGGACCAAGACTTGCTCGCATTGCTGATGGATGCCAACTCCCGTCTGCCGCAGCCTCAGGAGGCTGCCGCGGTGCTACGCGAGGCGCTGGTTCGCTCGGCCATAGACAGCGCCAACCGTGCCGTGGAACTCGGTTTACCTCCTAATCGCATTTGTCTGTCAGCTAAGGTGAGCGGAGTTCAGGACTTGGTCGCGGTGTACCGCGAACTGGCACAGCGGTGCGACTATCCACTTCATCTCGGGCTAACCGAGGCGGGGATGGGGAGCAAGGGCATCGTGTCATCCACGGCGGCGCTTGCCATCTTGCTGCAGCAGGGAATCGGCGACACGATTCGCGTGTCGCTCACACCGGATCCCGGCGGCTCGCGCACGCGAGAGGTTCAGGTCGCTCAGGAGATCTTGCAGTCGTTGGGACTGCGCGCTTTTATGCCTTTGGTTGCTGCCTGCCCAGGCTGCGGACGAACGACCAGCACGTTCTTTCAGGAGCTTGCCGCCAAGATTCAAGCCTATCTAAGTGCACAAATGCCGGTTTGGCGCGTGCGCTTTCCTGGTGTCGAAACCATGAAAGTCGCCGTGATGGGATGCGTTGTCAATGGCCCTGGCGAGAGCCGACACGCCGACATCGGCATTAGCCTGCCCGGGACGGGTGAATCCCCAGTAGCGCCCGTATACATCGACGGTCAGCATGCCGTGACGCTCAAGGGCGAGGGCATCGCCGAGCAGTTTCAGGCGCTGGTTGATCAATATGTCCAAAGGCGCTATGCCCCGGCGGGCAGTGGTGCGTCGCCAATGCCCGGGCACGAATTGATCTAACGCCCGACCCGTCCTCCATGTCGACTCGCAAGATCAACGCCGTACGCGGCATGAACGATCTGCTGCCGTCCGCGGCCGCCGTTCTGGAGCATTTTGAGCGCTTGGCAATCGGAGCCTTGCGCGGTTATGGCTATCGGCAGATTCGCACTCCGGTTGTCGAACCAACGGCAGTATTTCGACGCAGCCTAGGCGAGGTTACCGACATCGTCGAGAAGGAGATGTACACCTTCGTCGATTCGCTCAATGGCGAATCCTTGACCCTTCGGCCGGAAAACACGGCCGGAGTCGTACGGGCCGCCATTGAACACAGTTTGTTGCACGATGGCCCGTGCCGCCTTTGGTACTACGGTCCGATGTATCGTCACGAGCGCCCACAGCGAGGTCGCTATCGAGAGTTTTTCCAAATCGGCGCTGAGGCGCTTGGTTTTGCCGGCCCGGAAGTGGAGGTCGAACAAATTTTGCTGCTACAGCGTTTGTGGCGGGCACTTGACCTTGGCCCGGTGGGTCTGCAGCTCAACACGCTGGGGCAACCCGAGGAGCGCTTGCGCCACCGCCAGGAGCTGGTCGCGTTTTTACAGGTCAATCGCACCGAACTCGATGCCGATGCTCAGCGGCGCATCGAAACGAATCCACTGCGAATTTTGGATTCCAAGCATCCAGGCACTCAGGCGTGTCTGGAGCGCGCTCCGCGCCTGATCGACTTTCTCGGCGAAGGCTCTCTGAGCCATTTTGAGCGCGTGCAGCAGCTCTTGCGCCAGGAGCAGATCGCCTTTCAGATCAATCCGCGTCTGGTTCGAGGCTTGGACTATTACAATCTCACGGTCTTCGAGTGGGTTACCGATCGCCTTGGCGCTCAGGGCACCATCTGCGGCGGAGGTCGCTACGACGGGCTTTTCGAGTTGCTTGGTGGCAGACCTACGCCGGCCTGCGGCTTCTCGATCGGAGTCGAACGAGTGCTCGAGCTGCTCGGAGAGCGCGTCGGTACGAACGTGGCTTGCGATATTTACGTCCTGCATCAGGGGGGACCTACCTACGATGCGGCGCTGCGTGCTGCCGAACGATTGCGCGACGCCGGCATGGACGTGATTCTTCACGCCGATGCAGCAAGTCTGAAGTCTCAGATGCGTAAGGCCGACGCGAGCGGCGCGGAATTCGCGGTAATCATCGGCGTCGAAGAAAGCGCCGAAGCAAGCGCCACGGTCAAGGCGCTGCGAACTTCCGCCGAAGGCGCTGCGTTTGGGCAGCAGCAACGGGTGCCGATCGAGGAGCTCGCACCACGGCTAGTGGACGCACTTTGCGCCGAGCAAGCCGATTGCGAGCAAGAGCCAACGGCGGCCGGAACATCGGACGCTATTTAATGAAGGACAAATCTAATGGCATACGACATTGAGCAGCAAGAATCGATTGCCGCACTAAAGGACTGGTTCGAGAAAAACGCCAACTGGCTGCTGGGGGCAGCGCTGCTGGCGGTAGCGATCGTTGGCGGCAATTGGGCCTGGCGCTGGTACGTGCAACGCGAATCGTTCGCGGCGTCGGCTCTTTATGAACACTACCAGCAGGCTGTGGTGAGCAAGGACGCGAATAAGGCCCGCGACCTGGCCGGGACGCTACTGCAGCAGCACTCCTCGAGCATTTACTCGAGCTTGGCCGCGTTGGCGCAGGCGCGGACAAGTTTGGAGGCTGGTGACAATGCTGCCGCGAAAGCGCAGCTGCATTGGGTCATCGATCACTCCGATAACAAGGAGCTTGCCGCGCTGGCGCGCGTGCGTCTGGCGGGCATACTGTTGGATGAGAAGGCCTACGACGAAGGCTTGGCATTGCTCGACGCCAAGGCGCCCAAAGCGATGGCGTTCGAATTTTCCGACCGCCGTGGGGATTTATTATTTGCGCAGGGCAAGACCGCGCAGGCGCGCAGCGCTTACGCTCAGGCGCTTGAAGAGGCCGGCACACAAAATCCGCTGCGCGCGCTCATACAGGCAAAGCTCGACGCCATCGCGGGGGCAAGTTGACATGGAACGAACGCCCGGACAAACGGGCGCAGCTAGGGCTGGTGTGTTGGGCTTTTTTGTCTCAACCGTTTTCGTCGCGCTGCTTTTAGTCGCATGTTCCTCGAGTTCTGAGCACGCAAAACCCGTGCCCCTAGAAGCAATTGCGAGCCCGATCGAGGTGCGGCGGGTATGGGACGTGGAATTGGGGGACTCGGAAGGCACCTTCTTGCGCCCCTGCGTGCTGGAGCACGCGGTTTACGCGGCCTCGCGCAAAGGAAGTCTTGTTCGTATCGACCCGTCCTCTGGCAAGGAAGTATGGCGCGTGCAAGTTAGCGGCGGCATTACGGCCGGCGTCGGCAGCGATGGCTTAACCGTGGCAGTGGTCGGTCCGCGCGGAAACGTCCAGGCCTATGACGCGGAGGGCAAGGCGCTGTGGCAGGTGCAGGCGCCAAGCGACGTCGTTGCACCGCCACTGGTTGGGCACGATCTGGTGTTGGTGCGATCGACGGATCAACGCATTACGGCGTACGAAGCGGCGAGCGGCAAGCGCCGCTGGGTCTTTCAAAAGCAGCAGCCACCGCTGGCGCTGCGCACGGAGGCGGATTTGGCCCTCTCCGGTGAAAACGTATTGGTGGGCTTTCCCGGCGGTCGACTCGGATCGATAGCCCTATCCAATGGCGCCGGGCGATGGGAGGCAGCCGTTTCGGAGCCCAAGGGCGCAACCGAAGTCGAGCGCCTAGCCGACGTGATCGGCGTGCCAGGTCTTGTCGAAGGCGATGTGTGCACGGCCTCCTATCAGGGGCGCATTGGCTGTTTTGATGCTCGCAACGGCGATTTGCACTGGGCACGCGAGTTCTCGGCCGGGGCCGGAGTCGCGGTTTCCGACGATGCGGTATACGGCGTGGACGCGAGCTCGCATGTCACCGGGTTTAAGCGCACTTCCGGTGCGTCGCTGTGGCAAAACGCAGCGCTGGCAAATCGCGGGCTTAGCGCACCGGTAATCGTCGGCAAGCTGCTCGCCACCGGGGATTTTGAGGGCCGAATTCACTTTCTGCGGCGAGAAGATGGGAAACTTGTCGGACGCTTTGATGCGGCTGGCGGACGCGTGATTAGCACTCCGCAGACGTGGAACGGATTGGCCCTGTTTCAAACGGCGCGCGGACACCTGATTTTACTGAGCGTGGCCGGCGGATGAAGAACCGGTTGTCCCAATCGTGAAGCCGGTCGTGGCGATCGTTGGCCGACCCAACGTTGGCAAATCGACGCTGTTCAATCGCTTGACGCGCTCGCGCGCCGCACTGGTCGCAGACGCGCCAGGGCTTACTCGCGATCGCCAGTACGGCGACGGTCGAATCGGCCCGGTCGGATCCATTGTTATCGATACGGGCGGTTTTGATCCAAGCGATAGCACGGGCATGCAGCATGCGGTCAACCAGCAGGCAGAACAGGCAATCGCAGAAAGCGATGTACTGCTTTTCGTGCTCGACGCAAGAAGCGGTCTGACCGCCCAGGATCGGCGAATTGCCGAGCGGCTGCGCGTCAGTGGTCACCGCATTCTCGTGGTCGTTAACAAAATGGAAGGCTTGCCCGAATCAGCGCTTTCCGAGTTTTATGAGCTCGGTCTGGGTCCCCCGCATCGAATCGCCGCGGCCCACGGGGAGGGCATTTCGACACTCATGGAAGAAGCACTGGCGCCGTTTGTGCAAAGCGCGCCCGTACAAATTGCTGAGCCGAGCGATGCAACCCCGGAGCGCCCGCGCAATCGCGTAGCGATCGTTGGACGCCCCAACGTAGGTAAGTCGACCTTGGTCAATGCCCTTCTCGGGGAAAATCGAATGATTGCGTACGATGCGCCGGGAACGACGCGCGACGCGATCGAGATCGAGTTCGAATATGCGGGGCAACCGTTTGTCCTTATCGATACGGCCGGGCTACGGCGCAAGGGAAAGGTGTTTGAGTCGGTCGAGAAATTCTCGGTCATTAAAACGCTGCAAGCGATCGACCAGGCCAATGTTGTCGTTTTGCTGTTAGACGCGTCGGCTCAGATCGCCGAGCAAGACGCGCACATCGCCGGATACATTCTTGAGCGCGGGCGGGCGCTGGTGGTTGCGATCAACAAATGGGACGGCCTCGATGTGGAGCATCGCGAACGAATTCGACGCGAATTGGACCGCAAGCTGCATTTTTTGAACTGGGCCCGCGTCCACACGATTTCCGCCTTGCGCGCAACGGGGTTAGGCGCTTTGATGCGCTCGGTCGCGGCTGCCGAGCGGGCGGCTTTCGCCAAGCTCTCGACACCGAAGTTAACAAGGGCGCTGCTTGCGGCTGTGCAGCGCCAAGAACCGGCTCGCCGCGGTCTGTCGCGGCCCAAGATGCGCTACGCACACCAAGGTGGCTCCAACCCTCCCTTGATCATCGTGCACGGTAATTCCCTCTATCACGTACAGGACAATTACCGACGGTATCTGGAGGGCTGGTTTCGCAAAGAATTTGATCTTCAGGGCACGCCATTGCGCATTGAGTTTCGCAGCAGCTCTAATCCCTTCGTGGAGGCGCGCGGGCGCGCACGTGCCGCCCGCGCTGGCAAAGGAGGCGCTTTTCCAGTAGATTGAATCAACGGCGGGCGTTTTTCATTGCCTGCCGGTTCGGATTTGCGTCCGGCCGCTGGACGCAACACTTCGGGCGTGCGCGATCGCCGCCTTGTTAAAATTGACCGGAGCCAACATGAGCAATAAGGGCCAACTTCTACAAGACCCGTTCCTAAACGCGTTGCGCAAGGAACATGTGCCTGTGTCGATCTACCTGGTCAACGGAATCAAGTTGCAGGGGCAGATCGAATCGTTTGACCAATACGTCGTCTTACTTCGCAATACCGTGACGCAAATGGTATACAAGCACGCCGTATCGACCGTCGTACCCGCGCGTCCGGTCAATCTGAATGCGGAGTCCGAAGCCTGAGTAGCTATCAAATAGCGGGCGCGACTTCGCCGCCTCGCGCGTTATTGGTGCAGGTCGCCCTGCACGGTAGGGCCTTTGATCCGGAGGCCCAAGAAGAACTTCAGCAGCTAGTTCAGAGCGCCGGCATGGCGGTCGGCGATCTGGTGCAAGCGCGGCGCGATCGGCCGGATCCGGCTTTTTATCTGGGAAGCGGCAAGGTCAAAGATTTGCAGCAGCGTGCTCAGGCGCTGGGCGCTGCGATCCTTGTCATCGATACGCAGCTCTCGCCGGTGCAACAACGCAATCTGGAGCGAGAACTTGCGCTGCCGGTGCTTGATCGTACGGGTTTGATCCTGGACATTTTCTCGCGCCGTGCCCAAAGCCGGGAAGGCAAGCTACAGGTTGAACTGGCACAACTGGACTATCTGTCGACGCGACTGGTGCGTGGCTGGACTCACCTGGAGCGTCAACGGGGCGGTATCGGTCTGCGCGGCGGCCCAGGTGAAAAGCAGATCGAACTGGATCGACGAATGATATCGACGCGCGTAAAGCAGTTGCGACAGCGCCTGCACGTGCTGGAGCGTCAACGCGGCACGCAACGCCGGGCGCGAATGCGCAAGGGGGTGTACCGCATTTCTTTGGTCGGCTACACGAATGCAGGCAAATCGACGCTGTTTAACGCGCTCGCACGGGCCGATGCGTATTGCGCCGATCAGCTGTTTGCCACGCTGGACACCACGTCGCGTCGCTGCTACGCCGCAGCCGGAGTCTCCTTTGTGCTCTCTGACACCGTCGGCTTTGTCCGCGCGTTGCCGCACACGCTGGTAGAAGCCTTTCGCTCCACCCTGGACGAGGCGGTACATGCGGATCTGCTGTTGCACGTGATCGACGCTGCCAGTGCGGCACGTGCCGAGCAGGCGCAGGAGGTCGAGCGCGTGCTCGAGGAAATCGGCGCCCACCACGTGCCTCGGCTGCGCGTTTACAACAAGGTGGATCGTCTCGCGCGCGCGGGCACGATTGAGTACGACGCCTGTGGTAGCATCGCCGGGGTTTGGTTAAGCGCGCATACGGGCGACGGAGTCGAATTGCTGCGCGAAGTGATCGCAGAAAAAATAGCCAAACGAACGCGCGATCACGTCGGGGACGCGACGGACGCCGAGCTCCAATCAGAGCTTGAAGCCGCCGCAACAGCGGCGCAGGGCCCAGCCCCCGACAACGCCCGGGCAGTCGCAAGCGAAAAGGATCTGCATCGCTTTCCAATGGAACGCAGCACGATCATCGATGCCATCTGATTCATCGATGCCCATGAACGAACCACAGCGCGGGCGCAACAATTCCAATGGTGGTAACCCGGAGGGACCGCGGCCGACACGACGTCCAGGCGCTTCGGAAGGACCTCCCGATCTGGACGAACTCTGGCGCGACTTCAACCAGCGCTTGTCTCGCTTGTTCGGCGGCGGCGGCGAGGGCGCTGGTGGCGGAATGCCCCATCGCGATTCGCGCCAGGCCGGAATCGGCATCATCGTGGTCCTTGCGGCGGTCGTCTTCATCTGGATGTGCACCGGAATCTATACGGTGCAGGAGGGCCAGGTCGGCGTGGTGTCGACCTTTGGCCGCTACGACTCAACGACGCCCCCGGGACTGCGCTGGCGTGCACCGTGGCCGGTGCAGGCGCACGAAATTGTTGACGTATTCACGCAACGCAAGGTCGATGTCGGCATGCGAGGCGGACAAGATCGGCTCAAGGAAGCCTTGATGCTGACTGACGACGAGAACATCGTCGATATACAGTTTGAGGTGCAGTACCGCGTCAAAGACGGGCCCGACGGGGCGCGCGACTACGTCTACGGCAGTCGGTTTACCCGTGACACGCGCGATGGCGACCCGAGCCACGTTGTCCTGCAGGTGGCCGAATCCGCAATGCGCGAGGTCGTCGGCCGGCGCAAGATGGACGAGGTGCTCTTTGGCTCGCGCCAGCAAATCGCCGACGAGGTGCGCGTGGCCATGCAGGCAATGCTAGACCGATACAGCACAGGACTGCTGATTACGGCCGTAGCGATTCAAAACGCGCAACCACCGGACCAGGTGCAAGCCGCATTTGATGACGCATCCAAGGCCGTGCAAGACAGGGAGCGCCAGATTAACGAGGGGCAGGCCTACGCCAATGATGTGGTGCCGCGTGCGCGTGGCAATGCCGCCCGCCTGATCCAGGAGGCCGAGGGCTACCGGGTAAAAGCCATCGAGACCGCCGAGGGTGATGCCTCCCGTTTTCGACAAGTGCTTACCGAATATGCGAAAGCGCCCGCAGTGACCCGCGAGCGCATGTACCTGGAGACGATGCAACAGATTTTTAGCAGCACGAACAAATTGCTCGTCGATACGCACAACAGCTCGCAACTGCTGTACCTGCCACTCGAACATCTGTTGCAGCAAGGTGCGGGGGGCGAAAGCGCCGCCCACGCGCCCGCGGCGGCGGCAGCGGCGCCGCCAACCTCGGTGGGACCTGCCGAGTCGACCGCGACGACCGATCACAGTCGCGACACTTCTCGCAGTCGCGAACGGGAAGGGCGCTGAACCGATGAACCGCATCGTCGTTACGATCGTGGCTGTGGCCCTGGCTGCAGTCTTGTTTCGACTTTCGGTGTTCATCGTCGATCAGCGCCAGTATGCGATCGTTTTTGAACTTGGCCAGATCGTGCGGGTGATTGGCGAGCCGGGTTTGCACTTTAAGATGCCGCCTCCCTTCCAAAACATCGAAACGGTGGACAAACGCATCCTAACGATCGACTCCAGTGCGCCCGATCGCGTCCAGACATCGGAGAAGAAAAATCTGCTGATTGACTACTTTGTCAAATGGCGTGTCACGGACGCGCGCGCCTACTGGATCAGCTTCCAGGGAAGCGAACGCGCGGCCGAAGAGCGCATGTCGACGCTCGTTCGGGATGCCATGAACCAGGCCGTCAACAAGCGAACGGTGAGCGAGATAACCTCACGCGTGCGCGAGAAAGCCATGGAGGAGATCCGCGTCGCGGTACAAGAGCGCGTCAAGGACCTGGGCGTGACGATTGTTGATGTACGCCTGCGGCACGTCGACTTTGTCCCGGAAATCATGACCGAATCGGTCTATCCGCGAATGGTGGCCGAGCGCAAGCGGGTAGCCAACGAACAGCGTTCTATCGGCGCAGCCGAGGCCGAGAAGATCAAGGCCGATGCTGAGCGCCAGCGCGAGGTGCTGCTGGCCGAGGCGTACCGTGATGCGCAGCGCATCAAGGGCGAAGGCGATGCCAAGGCTGCCGCGATCTACGGCCGGGCCTTTAGTGCGAATCCCGAGTTCTACAGCTTTTACCGAAGCCTTGACGCCTACCGGCAAAGCTTCAAGAGTCGGTCGGACACCCTGATCGTCGACCCGTCTTCGGAGTTCTTCAAATACTTGAAGAACTCCGGCTCAAGTGGCGCGCACTAAAGCGCCGGCGGTCTTTCGGTTCTTCGGCTCGGGCGCTCCTTTTTTATGCAAACATTCGTGACCGCCCTCGCCCTTATGCTGGTATTTGAGGGCCTGCTACCCTTCGTCTCTCCGGCGTCGTGGCGCTCGCTGGTGCGCCGCATCGGCGTTTTGACGGATGGGCAAATTCGCTTTTTCGGTATGACCTCGATCGTCGCTGGTCTGGTATTGCTGTTCGTAGTGCTTTACTAATTTTTGCAACAAATCACATAACGGCGTGCAAGCGCTGTTCGGAAACCTTGCATCGTGGCTCGCTGGTTACTGCCAGAAAATATCTCCGACGTGCTTCCCCGCGAAGCAAGAACGGTGGAGGCGCTGCGTCGTTCGCTGCTTGATCTGTACCGGGGCTTTGGCTACGAACTGGTCATCCCGCCACTGCTGGAACATTTGGATTCCTTGCTCACCGGCAGCGGACACGACCTGGACCTCACAACGCTCAAGCTCGTAGACCAACTCAGCGGCCGCACCCTGGGCCTGCGAGCTGATACGACGCCCCAGGTAGCCCGCATCGACTCGCACATTCTCAATTGCAGCGGCGTTGCCCGCTTGTGCTACGCCGGTTCGACCCTGCATGCTCGACCGATGCACCCCCTCGCCAGTCGCGAGCCGTTGCAAATCGGTGCGGAAATCTATGGAGATCCCGATTTCGGAGCCGACGAGGAAATCTTGGACCTGGCGGTGCGCTCTGCCCGCGTTGTCGCCAATGCGAAAGTGCAAATCGATTTGGGCCACACGGGAGTGGTTCGGGCCCTTTTGGGCGATCTTTTGCGGGCCAGCTCGGGCGTCGAAGACGTTTTGACCGCGCTGACGGGCAAGGATCCGGCCGCACTGGATGCCGCGAGCGCCTCCTTTGCACCGCAAACGCGTCATGCCTTGCACGCCTTGATGGAACTAAATGGCGGTATCGGCGTTTTGAACGACGCACGCCGCATGCTGCCTGGTTCGGCCGCACTGGAGTCTTCGCTTGAGCAATTGGCGCGGTTGGTTCAGGGATGCACCGCCGATGAAGTCAGCATCGATTTGGCCGACTTACATGGATTTCGGTACCACACCGGGGTGACGTTTGCGGCCTACGTTACGGGTCTGTGCGGGCCGCTGTTGCGCGGCGGACGCTACGACGATATCGGCCAGGCATTTGGGCGTGCGCGGCCGGCAACGGGATTTTCGCTGCTCGATCTGCGCGAAGCAGCGCAGCTGGCGCCAGTAGAACCTGTGCGCGCAATCCGCGCTCCGCGAGTTGCCGATTCTCGCCTGGACCAGATAGTGCAAGCGTTGCGCCAACGCGGGGAGGTAGTCGTTCGCGGTGCCAGCGCCGGCGAATTGGGAGTGGCGCTGACGGTGGATCGAGAACTGGTCTGCGAAGGCAAAATCTGGGCTGTGCGCGATGTGGCGCGGGATCAAAGCACAACAAAAAATCAAACGGGGTGACAGCGGCGATGGCGCGTAACGTGGTGGTAGTCGGAACCCAGTGGGGTGATGAGGGCAAAGGCAAGATCGTTGACTGGCTTACGGAGCTGGCCAACGGCGTTGTGCGCTTTCAGGGCGGTCACAACGCCGGCCACACGCTGGTTATCGGCGGCCGTAAAACCATTCTCCGATTGATTCCCTCGGGGATCTTGCGCCCGTCAATTGCTTGCTACATTGGGGCCGGGGTCGTGCTTTCGCCTCAAGCGCTACTTGCCGAGATCGATGAGCTCTCCTCCGCCGATATCGACGTGGTCTCGCGGCTTGCAATCAGCGGTAGCTGCCCGCTGATTCTTGACTATCACGTCGCGCTTGATCGAGCGCGCGAGATTCGCCGTGGCAACGCCAAGATCGGTACGACGGGCCGAGGGATCGGGCCTGCCTACGAGGACAAGGTTGCGCGCCGCGCCGTGCGTGCGCAAGATCTGTTTGACGCTCGCCGTTTTGAAGAACTAGTGCGAGAGGCATTGGATCTGCATAATTTTGTGCTCACCCGTTATCTGCAAGCGTCGGCCGTGGATGCAATGCAAGTCGTGGAATCGACTCTGCGTTGCGCAGAGCGCATCAAGCCGATGATTGCCGATGTGTCGCATCGATTGCACCTTGCGATGAACCGGGGCGACAGTCTCCTATTTGAGGGCGCACAGGGAACCTTGCTCGATGTCGACCACGGTACGTATCCGTATGTGACCTCGAGCAACACGCTGGCCGGGGCCGCAGCCTGCGGCGCCGGCATTGCACCGCAGCGCCTGAACTATGTGCTAGGGATCACCAAAGCGTACGCAACGCGCGTCGGATCGGGGCCATTTCCAACCGAGCTTCTCGACGCGACCGGAGACTGGTTGCGCGAAAAAGGCGGCGAATACGGTTCGGTGACCGGCCGACCGAGGCGGTGCGGATGGTTCGATGGTGCAGCGCTGCGCCGTTCCGTGCAGCTAAACGGTACAACGGGTCTGTGCATCACCAAACTTGACATACTGGACGGACTTCCCGTAATACGGTTATGTACCGGCTATCGCAGCGGCGAAACCGTGAGCGACATTCTGCCATTTGGCGCCGAAGAAGTTGCGCGCTGTGAGCCTGTGTATGAGGAGTTTCCGGGGTGGAGCACATCGACGTTCGGGACGCGAGACTGGAATGATCTGCCGACCGGTGCACGTCAATTTCTGCAGCGTCTTTCGCAGGTGGCTGGCGTGCCCATCGATTTGATATCTACCGGGCCCGAGCGCGATCAAACCATTGTCCTGCGACAGCCCTTTCATGCCTCGTTGCAATGAGCCAGGATGCGCCCCAGGCAACCGAAACGTCACTACACGTTGACTGGCCCGAATACCATCGCCTGATCGAGCAACTGGCCGTCATCGTTCACGAGTCGGGCTATAAATTCGATTCTTTGTTGTGCTTGGCTCGGGGCGGCTTACGCATAGGCGATGTGCTCTCGCGCCTGTTTCAAGTACCGCTGGCGATTTTGGCAACGAGCTCTTACCGGGAAGCCGGTGGGACGGTTGCCGGAAGCCTCGATATTGCCCAATTCATCACCTCGACAGCGGGTGACCCGTCGGGACGGCTCTTGCTGGTCGATGACCTCGTCGACAGCGGCAACACCCTGCAACAAGTCCGTGAACACTTGCAGCGGCGCTTTTCTGCGGTCCGCGAGATCCGCACCGCCGTCTTGTGGTACAAGGAAGCTTCTGCGCTGGCGCCCGACTTTTTTGTCGAGCGACTCGCTAACAATCCATGGATCTACCAGCCGTTTGAGCGCTACGATCGTATGCGCCCTGGCGAACTGGCCGAGCAATTGCGCAATCTCGGATCGGTCCCTGAAGGTGGTGGTGCCCAGGAGAGGACTCGAACCTCCACACCTTTCGGCACTAGAACCTGAATCTAGCGCGTCTACCAATTTCGCCACCTGGGCAGGAGAGCGGAGGGCGAATTCTAAGTCGAGGCTCCTGCTTGTCAAATGGTCCGAAATAAGCCCCAAAGCAACACCAGTATTGCTATGAGCGGTGAGGTCGTTGCGCCCTCGACCGTGCTCGAAGCAATGACCCGAGCGGGCTCTCCGCTGCGGCCGCAGGAGCTCGCAGGTCTGCTCGCGCTGGAGTCAGAACAATACCCCGGCTTGGAACAGACACTAGCCGAACTTGAGCGCAACGGCCAGGTCGTGCGCAACCGCGCCGGATTGCTGCTAGTAGCTTCCCGCGCCCATCTGGTCGCCGGTCAAGTGCAGGGGCACCGCGAGGGCTATGGATTTTTAATTCGCGACGACCACGGCCCCGATGTTCTGCTCTCTGAGCACGAGATGAGCAAACTTGTGCACGGCGATCGTGCACTGGTGCGCGTGACCGGTACCGACCGGCGGGGACGACCCGAGGGCGAGATCGTCGATGTCATCGAACGGCGAACCGAGCGCCTCGTCGGGCGCTTGCTCAACGAGCGGGGCGTTAACGTTGTGGTTCCCGAGGACCAAAGGATTCGTCACGACATCCTTGTGCCTCCCCAAGCCTGCGGCGAGGCGCGCGATGGACAAGTCGTCGTCGTCCAGATCGTGCAGCAGCCACAGCGCAACATGCAGGCCGTCGGACGGATCGTCGAGGTGCTTGGCGAAATCGACGATCCGGGCATGGAGATCGAAATTGCGGTGCGCAAGTTCGGCGTGCCCCATGAGTTTTCCGCGGAAGTGCTTCAAGCTGCCGAAGCGCTGCCCAAGGATGTGCGCAAATCTGATCTGCACGGGCGCATTGATTTGCGTGATATTGCGCTGGTGACAATTGATTCAGAAGACGCACGCGACTTCGATGACGCGGTGTACTGCGAGGCCGATGGACGGCGCGGCTGGCGGTTGCTGGTGGCGATCGCCGACGTCGGCCACTACGTGTCCTCGGGATCGAACCTGGATAAGGAAGCGCAAAAACGCTCTACGTCCGTGTACTTTCCTCGGCGCGTGATCCCGATGCTGCCCGAAGCGCTCTCCAACGAGCTGTGCTCGCTCAAGCCTGCGGTCGACCGCCTTGTGATGGTCTGCGACATGACGATAACAAAGCAAGGTGCGGTGCGTGGATACCAGTTTTATCCTGCGGTCATGCACTCGCAAGCACGTCTTACCTACACCGACGTATGGGACGCACTTTCCAATCCGTCGAGCCGGGCCGCAATTCGCCTGGAGCGGCTGTTGCCGCGCTTGCACGAACTCTACGAGGTCTATCTGGCATTTGCGCGGGCGCGCGCGCGACGCGGCGCGCTAGAGCTGGAGACAACGGAAACGCAAATCCTATGTGATGCGAACGGGCGCATCGAGCGCATCGTGGCGCGTGTGCGCAACGACGCGCATCGCTTGATCGAGGAGTGCATGCTCGCGGCCAACGTCTGCGCGGCCGATTTCTTGCGCCGAAGAAAACACGATGCGCTCTTGCGCGTGCATGAAGGGCCGACTCCACAAAAGCTCGAAGCGCTGCGCGCCACCCTTAAGACCCTCGGCTTGCATCTGGGCGGCGGCGATGCGCCCCAGCCGAGCGATTACGCGCAACTCATTGCGCGCATCCGCTCACGCCCCGACGCCCCCCTGCTTAACATGCTGCTGCTTCGGTCGATGCAGCAGGCGCAATATAGCCCCCACAACGTGGGGCACTTCGGACTCGCGTACGAGGCGTATACGCACTTCACCTCTCCAATCCGCCGCTACCCGGATTTGCTCGTGCATCGCGCCCTAAAAGCGGTTCTGGGCAACAGGCACTATGTTCCTGAGCTCGCAGACGCAAGGGCCGAAGAATTGCCAACGCCAATGCTGCGCTGGGAACAGCTTGGATTGCTGTGCTCGGCCAACGAGCGACGCGCCGACGACGCCTCACGTGACGTCGAAGCGTGGCTCAAGAGCTATTACGTGCGCGACCGAGTCGGAGAGACGTTCTCCGGCTCGATCAGCGCGGTGGTCGCGTTTGGTCTTTTCGTCGTCCTGGACCAGTTATTCGTCGAAGGCTTGGTTCACGTGTCGGAGTTGGGCAGCGAGTACTTTCAGTTCAATGAGGCGGCGCATGAGTTGCGGGGCGAGCGCACCGGGATCCGCTTTCGTCTTGGCGACCGCCTTGCCGTGCAAGTCGTACGTGTTGATCTTGAAGCGCGACGTATCGACTTTCGCTTAATGCGTCCGGGCGAGGCGACAGCCGCACGAACGCTACCGCGAACAACGCCGGGCGAAGGTGTTGAGCAGCGGCGACAGCGCCAGGCGGTCCGAGCCCAACGCATTGCCGCGCGCCGCGCCAAATCAACGGGAACTTTGCGTTCATCCGAACAAAGCGCACTAAAGGATGGGCGCACCCGGCCGGGGCGCAAGCGCCGGTAACGCCGATTGGATAGCGCATGACGTGGCAAAAGTCTGCGGTGAGCGACCTTGACGCCCCGTCCAGCGCTCGCTCGCACCAAATCCTTGCGGGTTTTCACGCCGTCGGCGCCCGGCTGCGCAACGATCCAAGTTCCATCGAGGTGCTGTACTTTGATGCCAACCGCCAGGATGGTCGCATGCGCCAAATTCTTTCGCGCGCGCAGGCAGCCGCCGTGCGGTGCGTCGCGGTTAATGCAGACCGGTTGCAGGGGCTCTCACCCGAAGCGTCGCACCAGGGCCTTGTCGCGCAGGTGTGCGTGCGCCCCGGCGGCTACAGCCTGGAGGAGTTACTGAACGACGTCACCCCACGGACCTTGCTGCTGTTGCTCGATGGCGTGACCGATCCGCGCAACCTTGGAGCTTGCTTGCGCACGGCCGCGGCTGCCGCGGTCGATGCCGTGATCGTGCCGCGGGATCGCTCGGCCTCCTTAACTGCCGTAGCCAGCAAGGCCGCAGCCGGCGCAGCTGAGGCAGTGCCCTTAATTGCCGTGACCAACCTTGCGCGAGCGATGAAACAGATACAGGAAGCGGGAATTTGGATCACGGGGGCGGATATGCAGGCGCAAAAGAACCTCTACGACGTGGATCTGACAGGTGCCCGGGCCTGGGTTTTGGGCGCGGAAGGTTCGGGGCTGAGGCGTTTGACACGTGAGCATTGCGACACACTCGTGCAAATTCCGATGTCCGGCAGCGTTGAAAGTCTCAATGTTTCGGTCGCCGCGGGCGTATGCCTGTTTGAAACCCTGCGTCAACGTCGGCAGCAGCAAGCTGCCTAAAAAGGGCTCGCATGCAGGCAGGACAACCCAGTCGGACCGCACTTGGCGCTGCGGTGCACCGCGCCATTCATCAGGAGCTCGAGGGCGGGCGGATCCTCGCAGACCCCCTGGCTGTGCGCATTTTGGGATCCCACGCCCAATTAGTACAGGAGGATGAGCGGCGCGACCCGTCGCTTCGGGGCCTTCGCCTGTTTATTGCGGTGCGAGCGCGCTTTGCTGAGGACGCAATCGCCGTAGCCTTGGAGCAAGGGTTTTGCCAGGTCGCAATACTCGGAGCGGGCTTGGATACCTTCGCCTACCGTTCGCCGTTAGCGCAAAGACTGCGAATCTTTGAAATTGATCATCCGGCAACCCAAGCCTGGAAGCGAGAACACCTGGCGCAAGCGGCAATTGCGGTGCCACGCACGGTGACGTTTGTGCCGATCGATTTTGAGCGCGAGGACTTGCCTCATGCGCTGTCCGCGGGTGGATTTGATCTTGCCCAACGATCGTTTTTTACTTGGTTGGGTGTCGTGCCATACCTGACGGAATCGGCCATCTTTGCGACACTGGGTTTCATCGCGAGCCTGCCGGCGGGTGCGCAGGTCGTTTTCGACTATGCAAACCCGCCCCCACCTGAGGAACAAGATGGTTTGTACGAAGATCGCCGCGCGCAAGCTGCGTTAGCAGCGCGCGTTGCTTCCGTGGGGGAGGGCTTTCGCAGCCACTTCGAGACCGACGCCCTGCACGCCAGACTGGCGGATCTGGGATTTTGTGAAATCGAGGATCTCGGCCCAAATGCCATCCGGCAGCGTTATTTTCACCAACGTGATGTCCCGAATTCGGACAGAGGCGGGCATATCGTACGTGCAAGTACGCGGCGCATGATCTAGCGTCCTAGCTGTATTTGCCGGGAGATTTCCTTTTGGGATAAAATGCAGCGTTTTTTTCCTTGCTGCACCGCGTTTACCCCGCGAATCATATCGGCCGCGCCGCCATCTCTTTTGGCGGCAGACCGGATGAAACGAATGGGACGCGAAAGAACCTTGCCTTGGTTGCGGGATCACACATCGCGCCACTAGGCGTCTTAGCGGGCAGCTAATCCCGAAAGGGAAATCCAAAAGGAGATTTGTGCATGCGGCATTACGAAATCTGTTTCATCGTTCACCCGGACCAAAGTGAACAGGTCCCCGCGATGATCGAGCGCTATCGCACTTTGGTCGCATCGCAAGGTGGCAAAGTGCACCGGGTCGAGGACTGGGGGCGCAGGCAGCTTGCCTATCCCATCGACAAGTTGGTCAAGGCGCATTACGTACTGCTAAATATCGAATGCGAAAAGCCCACGCTCGATGAACTCGAGCACGGTTTTCGCTATAACGACGCCGTGCTGCGGCACCTGACGGTCGGCCAGAAAAAGGCCATCACTGGCCCAAGCCCGATGATGAAGGTCGTCGAGAAGGAAGAGGCACGCAAGGCAGTAGCCGATCCCGTTGGCACGGCCGGCTAGGTATCGGCCTATAGGCGTCATTCGCAGCAGTGCGGCGTCTGGAACCGATGGGGTGTGAATCAGATCGCGGCGCGCGCAACCGGGCCTTTGCAAAGTGAACCGCGTCTTGCTGAACGCAACCTTGATTGAGCGTACGGCGCTGCGCTACACGCCAGCGGGGGTTGCGGTGATCGAGGCGCAGTTGGAGCACCAGTCTGACGCGATCGAGGCAGGGGTAAGCCGTCGGTTGCAATTTCCGTTTGGTGCTATTGCACTGGGTGGGACGGCGAAGCAACTGGCCAGTGAGAGTCTGGGTAGCGAACTGTCCTTGAGCGGTTTTCTGGCGCCGCGCAGCCGCCGCAGTGCGCGGCTTTTGGTACATGTACAGCAATATTCGCGGTTAACCGCCTCTGGGCAGGTGGACGCGAAGCAAAACGAATCGGTTGGCACAACGGAGTATGACAATGGCAACAGCGCAAAGGGGCAGTAGCAGGGGAAGGGCCGGTCAAAAGTTCAAAGGCAAACCCAACGGAAGGCGCTCGCAGCAGCAAAATGCGCTCTTTAAGCGCAAGAAATTTTGCCGTTTCACGGCCGAAAAAGTCGAAATGATCGACTACAAGGACGTCGAGACGCTGCGCGACTTTATTCAAGACAACGGTCGCATCATTCCTGCCCGGCTCACCGGCACCAAGGCACACTACCAGCGTCAACTGGACACGGCCATTAAGCGGGCACGTTTTCTGGCGCTGTTGCCCTATACCGACATTCACTGACCCGTTCACGCGCCCTGCGCCGGAGGCAAATTCGGCAAACGGGGCGCTGACGGGGATTCTCGTTACGTCCCGATCGCCTGGGGCCTATTAGCAGGAATCGCTATGCAAGTCATTCTTCTGGAAAAGATCGCGAACCTCGGACAACTCGGGGAAGTCGTCAAGGTCAAGGACGGTTTTGCTCGTAATTTCCTTCTACCTTCGGGCAAAGCCAGGCGCGCCACCGCTACGGCGATAAAGGAATTCGAGAACCGTCGCGCGGAACTCGAGCGCGCCCACTCAGACCGGCTTGTGGCTGCCCAGGCCTTGGGCGAGCGTCTGCAAGGCCTGACGTTGCAGATCACGGCCAAGGCGGGCGTGGACGGGCGCCTGTTCGGATCGGTTACGAACTTCGATATCTCCGAGGCCTTGGGCAAGCAAGGGTTTGAGGTTCCCAAGGCGAACGTTCGTTTACCCTTGGGGCCGCTAAAGTCCGTCGGCGACCACAAGGTCTCGATCGCGCTGCATTCGGACGTCGTGGTAGAAATTACCGTTTCGGTTCTGGGCGAGCCCGTCTGAACGGCATTCTCCCCGACGGGGGATCGGACCCCCGGCGCCAACGTCCTAGGGCAGGCTGAGGCAAATTGGTATATTGCCCGGCAAATCGGGAGGAAACATGAATTCACCGGTCGCCGATCCACAGCTCGCCGCGCTGCGAACACCGCCGCATTCGGTGGAGGCCGAGCAGTCGGTTCTCGGGGGCCTGCTGCTCGATAACGCGTCTTGGGACCGCATCGCCGATCGCCTCGCCGGGGAAGATTTTTATCGCCATGACCATCGGTTGATTTTTCAGCACGTTTCGCGCCTCATCGAGCAATCGCGCCCAGCCGATGCGATCACCGTCTTTGAGGCGCTGCAAACCAGCGGTAAGGCCGGGGAGGCCGGTGGCTTAGCCTACCTCAACGCCCTGGCACAAAACACGCCCTCGGCAGCCAATATCCGACGCTATGCGGAAATCGTGCGCGAGCGCGCGGTGTTGCGTCGCTTGGTGAGCGTTGGCGAAGAGGTTGCGGCAGCCGCACTTAACCCGCAAGGTCGCGATGCCAAGCAGCTGCTCGATGAGGCCGAGGCAAAGGTCTTTCAGATCGCCGAGCAAGGAGCTCGCGATCGAGGCGGTTTGGTCAAGCTCGAGCCTTTGCTTACTCGCGTTGTCCAAAGGATCCAGGAACTCTTTGAGCGCGCCAGCCCGAGCGACGTCACGGGCGTGCCGAGCGGCTTTACGGACCTGGACGCAAAAACTGCCGGCTTTCAGGAAGGCGATCTGATCATCATTGCTGGCCGGCCTTCGATGGGCAAGACGGCCTTGGCGCTTAATGTCGGCCAGCACGTGGCCATCGACTTGGGGATGCCCGTGGCGGTGTTCTCGATGGAAATGGCTGCCGAGCAGTTGGCCATGCGCCTGCTCGGTTCGGTGGGTCGCATTGACGCCCATCGTTTGCGAACGGGCCGTTTGACCGACGAGGACTGGCCCAAACTTAGCGAAGCAATGGAGCGCATGCACACCGCACCGCTGCATATCGACGAAACCCCGGCGCTTAACGCCTTGGAGCTGCGGGCACGTGCGCGGCGTCTAGCGCGCGAGTACGGCAAGCTCGGATTGATCATTGTCGATTATCTGCAGCTGATGTCGGCTAGTTCGATGGGTGAGAATCGTGCGACGGAGATTTCGGAAATTTCGCGCTCGCTCAAAAGCTTGGCCAAAGAGCTCAAGGTTCCTGTCATCGCGCTCTCCCAGCTAAATCGCACGGTCGAGCAGCGCACCGACAAACGCCCCGTCATGTCGGATCTGCGTGAATCTGGTGCTATCGAGCAGGATGCCGACGTCATCTTGTTCATCTATCGCGACGAGGTGTACAACCCCGACAGCCCCGACAAGGGCATTGCCGAGATCATCTTAGGCAAACAGCGCAACGGCCCAATTGGACGCGTGCAACTGCGATTTGGCGGGGAGTACACACGATTTGACAACCTCTCCTTGTCTAGTCCGGTGTTCTGACGATGGCCGAGGTCCGCACCTTTATTGAGGCGCCAGCCGAACGCTCCGCTGGCGAACCGCGCCCGGCATTGGAGCGGCCAGAACCTAACTTATGGCGCGCGCTGCTGATGCGTCTGCGTTTTCGCGATCGGCGCTTTGTCCCTTTGTTTAACTTGCACGCCCAGTTGTGTGTGGGCGCCATTGAAGCGCTGGTGCGCTTACTCACCGATCTGAGCGATCCGCACGGCATGGTGCGCGAGATCGAGGCGATGGAAAAGCGCGCGGATGCGATCGTCGATGAGGTGCACGCTGCCGTGCGCCGGTCCGTGTTTCCACCTCACCCGCGTGCGGCCATTGTCGATCTGATTAACCGGCTCGATGACATCTTGGATCTAACGGAGGACGCAGCGCAGACAATTCACTTGTATCACGTGACCGCCGTCACCTCTGAGGCCATCCGACTCGCGCAGCTTGCCTTGGAGAGCGTTCGCCATATAGAGACCGCCGTAGCAATTTTGGCCGAGCCGCAGCGTGGCCGCGAAGTACTCTCCTTATGCACGCGCATCGATGACCTGGAAGCGCAAGCCGACCACGTACTGCGTGCGGGCATGTCCCGCCTGTTTCGCGACGAGCCCGATGCACGCGAACTAATTAAGTTGCGCGCCGTGTATGAAGTGCTCGAGGGGCTAACCGACGTTTGCAAGGACGTTGCCGCCGAAATGGAAGCGATCGTCCTGGGACACCTCGGCATCTGATGTTTCGCCCGCCGTGCCGTGCCCACTTTGTGGGTCAAAGGGCCTCGGCTGCGTAGTCGGCCAGACGCGAGCGCTCGCCGCGCTGCAAAGTCACATGGCCAGCGTGCACCCAGCCCTTGAAGCGATCCACTGCAAAGGTCAGTCCGGAGCTTCCCTCCGTGAGGTACGGCGTATCGATCTGAGCGATGTTTCCCAGGCATACCACCTTGGTGCCGGCGCCGGCGCGTGTGATCAGCGTCTTCATCTGCTTGGGCGTTAGGTTTTGCGCCTCGTCAATGATCAGGTACTTGCTGATAAATGTCCGCCCACGCATGAAATTCATTGACTTGATACGGATGCGCGTCCGAATCAGGTCATTGGTTGCCGCCCGTCCCCAATCGCCCCCAGATTCGTCGCTGCGATTGAGAACTTCCAAATTGTCTTCCAGCGCGCCCATCCAGGGAGCCATTTTCTCTTCCTCGGTTCCCGGCAAAAACCCGATATCCTCGCCGACGGGTACGGTGGCGCGAGTGAAAATGATCTCCGAAAAGCGCTTGGTTTCAAACGTCTGCGCCAGGCCGGCAGCCAGCGCAAGCAGTGTTTTGCCCGTCCCCGCCTGTCCGATCAGCGAAACGAAGTCGCACTCGGGATCGCAAAGCAAGTTGAGCGCAAAACTCTGTTCTCGATTGCGGGCGGTAATGCCCCAGACGGCGTTTTTGGCATGCAAGTAATCGCGAACGACCCGCAAGACGGCGGTCTTGCCGCGAATTTCGCGCACTTGGGCGTAAAACGGCGTGCCATCTTCCAAATACACGAACTGGTTGACTAGCAATTCGGAAACGACCGGTCCGCTGATCCGGTAATAGGTTGCGCCCGCCTGCTGCCAGGATTCGACGCCCTTTCCGTGTCGGTCCCAGAACCTCGCGGGCAGTGCAGACACCCCCGTGTACAAGATGTCGGTGTCCTCGAGCACCTTGTCGTTGAAATAATCTTCGGCCGCCAGATCGAGCGCACGGGCCTTAACCCGCATGTTGATGTCCTTGGATACAAGCACCACGTCGCGATCGGGATGCAGCTCCTTGAGCGCACGCACAACGCTCAGTATCTGGTTATCTGCCTTGCCCACAGGCAGGCTCGCGGGCAGCGCCGCGCCAATCGCCTGGGTCTGCAAAAACAAGCGCCCAGTGGCTTCGGCGTTGCCCAGCGTCGACAGCGCGATCCCGTCTTCGATTGGCGTCTTGCACGCGGCCACCAAGGCGTCGAGCGAACGGCTCGCTTGGCGTGCGTTGCGTGCGACTTCGGACATTCCCTTCTTGTGGCCGTCGAGCTCCTCGAGCGTCATCATTGGCAAGAACAGATCGTGCTCTTCAAAGCGAAACAGGCTCGTCGGATCGTGCATCAAAACGTTGGTATCGAGAACGAACATCCTTGGCCGCTCGGCCGCGGGCTGACGGCGGCTCTTGCGGCCCTCGTCGGCTGCCGGTCGCGTCTCGACGAGCGTCAGACGAGAATCGCCCGCAATCTCGCCGGGTTTGCGCGGGATGGGCTCGACAACGGGACGCTCGAAAGCGCCACGGCGCACGGTAGTGGCAGGAGAGCTACGGGACGTTGGTTCGATTAGGGATGCGGGCTTCGTGGGTGCCTTCGGAAGGGGCATGCGGGGGTGTAGCTCGTTGAGAGGTTGATAAAGAGGCAAACTCAGTCGATTGCGTGTACGGCCTGCAACACCTCGGCGACGTGACCTGCGACTTTCAGTCCGCGCCATTCGTGCCGCAACACGCCTTCGCCGTCAATTAAGAATGTGCTGCGCTCGATGCCGCGCACAGATTTCCCATACATCATTTTTTGTTTGATCACTGCAAATAACGAACACAAGGTTTCATCGGCATCGGAGATCAATTCGAAAGGAAGTTCATATTTACTACGAAACCGCTCGTGTGAGGCAAGCGAATCCCGAGATACGCCCACGACGCGTGCACCGGCTGCGGCAAACTGCGCGTTGGCTGCGGCAAAGTCGCGCGACTCGCTGGTGCACCCGGGCGTGTTGTCCTTAGGATAGAAGTACAGAACCAGGATCTTTCCCCGGCAAGACGACAAGCGAAATTGGCCAGCAGTCGACGCGCCCGAAAAATCGGGAACTTTTTTCCCCGGAGCGACTGTTTTTTCGCGACTCATGGGCAGCACCCAAAAATCATATCGGCGTGCAAGCCAGGAACGCACCGACCACCCGTCGCCCCTCGGCCAGAAGAATATTGAAGGTCCTGCAGGCCGCCGCCGTGTCCATCACCTCGAAGCCTACGCCGGCCCTTGCCAGCGGCGATGTCGTCTGCGGTGGTAAAAATCGTTGTCGCGCGCCGGTTCCCACGAGCACCAATTCCGGATCGAGCTCCAGCACGGCCGTAAAGTGCTCCGGCTGCAGCTGTTCGATATCGACGGCATCCCACACTCGGATCGGCTCGTCGGGCGCAACGATCAACGAACCGCTGTGGCGAATCCGGTTAACTTCGATGTAGCCCGCCCCGTAGGCGGTTACGGTGTTGAGATTCGACGGCGCCTGGAAGTGCAGCTTCAAGCATGCTCCG
>DASPWJ010000178.1:0-20802 GCA_035621895.1 Burkholderiaceae bacterium
ACGCAGGTAGACGAGGACTTCGAGTCCTTCGCCGGCCGGCGCCAGACGGGTTCGGACCACTGGTCGATCGGTGCGCACGTGGACCAGCAGGCAGCGGGCGTGCCAGGCGATGTCGGAAGCGGAGTGGCGTAGAAAATAAACGACGTCCAGTTCTCGCCACAGCGGCTCGTGCGCGGTCGGCGACAGACCATAAAGTTGCAAGATGCGAAGCGACTCGCGCTTGCGTCCTTCAAGCTCGGCCTCGGCGCCCAGCGACTGGCCGCCCAATCCTCGACGCGTTCGTCGAAACAAATCTTCCAGCAGCCGCGCTTTCCAAGCGTTCCAGACCCGGGGACTGGTGCCGCGGATGTCGGCAACCGTCAACAGGTACAGTGCCACCAAACGTCCGTCCGAGCCCACGAGCTTTCTAAACCGTTCAATGACCGAGGGGTCAGCCACGTCCTGCTTTTGCGCCACCTGCGACATGGCGAGGTGATGCTCGACCAAAAAGGCCACCAAGTCCGAGTCCGCCCGAGCAAACTGGTGCGCACGGCAAAAGCGACGGGCCTCGGCCGCGCCCAGCCGGCTGTGGTCGCCTCCTCGGCCCTTGGCGATGTCGTGAAACAGCGCCGCCACGATTAGCAGCCAGGGTCGTTCAAAGTCGGCAATGAGCTGACTGCATAGCGGGTACTCGTGGGCGTACTCACTTGCGAGAAACCGGCGCAGATTACGCACGACCATCAAAATGTGCTGGTCAACCGTGTAGACGTGAAAAAGATCGTGCTGCATTTGGCCGACAATTCGGCGAAACACGGGCAAGTAGCCGCCGAGCACAGACCACTGGTTCATCAGCCGCAGGGTATGAAGTACTCCGCGGTGTTGCTGCAATATGGCAAGAAAAGTGGCCCGGTTCTGTGGCGCGCGGCGAAATGCCGCATCCATCCGGTTGCGTGCGTTCCAGATTGCACGCAGCAGTCGCGGCGTCATCCCCTTGAGTTCAGGGTGGCGCTCCAGGACAAGAAATGCGCGCAAGATCTCGTTGGGATCGCGTTCGATCAGCGTCTCATCGACAATGTCCAGGCGCTCGGCCCGAGCGCAAAACGCGGCATCGATGGGCAAGGCTTCGCTGGCAGCGTCCGGGTACAACCGTTGCTCGATGCTCAAGAGCACCAGCGTATTGAGCTGCACAACCATCTTTGCTGCATGGTAGTACGTCTGCATTAGCACCTCGCTGGCGCGCCGGCTTGGCGTGTCAGCGATGCCAAATGCATTGGCAAGCAGATGCTGCAGGTCAAAGACCAAACGGTCCTCTCGGCGCCGCGCAACAATGTGCAAGCGAGCCCGGATCTGCTTTAAGTGTCGCTCGGTGCGTTTGATCTGTTTGGATTCGGCGTCGGTCAAAAGTCCACTGCGCGCCATCTCGGCCCAATTTGTGCCAAGCCCCGCCGCCCGCGATACCCATAGCAAGATCTGCAAGTCGCGCAAACCGCCGGGACTTTCCTTGCAGTTGGGTTCGAGCGAGTAAGGGGTG
Source organism: Burkholderiaceae bacterium (assembly GCA_035621895.1). Lineage (GTDB taxonomy): Bacteria > Pseudomonadota > Gammaproteobacteria > Burkholderiales > Burkholderiaceae_F > GJ-E10. The sequence continues at coordinate 1,511 of DASPWJ010000178.1, forward strand.
TCTTCGTACTTCGTATGGCGCTGTTGCTGCTCGAGCAGCTTTGCCCGCAGGAAGGAGCGCGCGTCCAGGACTTCGTGCAGGCTCTTGCAAAATGCCTCGTATCCCGCCGCCGGACCGCAAACGCGTCGGGATTCGAGCAAGGACGTCATCACGGTCGCGTCCTGGCTCGCTTGTTGCCCGCATTCGGGAGCCGTGCGTACCGCATGGCCGATTGCCAGTCCCATGTCCCAGAGCAACTGCACAAGGGTCGCAATGCGGGTTTGTTGCTCGCCGTCCGGAGAAGATCGGGGAATGATGAGCAAATCGACGTCGGAATGGGGAAAGAGCTCGCCGCGACCATAACCGCCGACGGCAACAAGCGTGGCAAAGCGGGCAACGCCAGTGTGGTCGGCGGCCCGACGCACATAACGGTCTGTCAAATTCGAAAGTCCGCTAAGCAAGCGTCGAACCGGCGCGCCGTTCTCAAATATCTTGATAAGCGCATCGCGCTCGGCCGATAGCGCTTCTCGCAGCCCGCGGGCGAAATCTGCGTTGGTTGCAACCGACTTGTGGGGAACGACTGTCGCGATGGACATTAGGCGACCGCAGCGCTCACCGGCGCAACCGGCAAAGCGCTCGCGGAGGGCAGTGCGAAGGCCGGGGGAGGTGGCGCCTTTGCAGACAAGGTCAGCACCTCAAATCCCGTGGGCGTCACCAAAATAGTGTGTTCCCATTGTGCCGAGAGACTGTGGTCCTTGGTTACGATGGTCCAGCCGTCGGCCATCTCCCGAATCTCCCGCCGCCCCGCGTTGATCATTGGCTCGATCGTGAAGGTCATTCCAGGAATCAGGGGCTCGAGTGTTCCGGCTTTCCCATAGTGCAAGACCTGGGGCTCTTCGTGAAAGCGCCGGCCAATACCGTGGCCGCAAAACTCGCGCACGACGCTGTAGCCGTTTCGATCCGCGTGGGCCTGAATTGCCGCGCCGATGTCTCCCAAAAACCCGCCTGGCCGAACCGCCAAAATGCCATACCACATGCACTCGTAGGTGACCTCGCACAAGCGTCGAGCGGCCACCGACGATTCACCAACCAAGAACATGCGGCTGGTGTCACCATGCCAACCATCCTTGATTACGGTGATGTCCAGATTGACGATATCGCCACTTTTAAGCACCCGCGGCCCCGGGATTCCGTGACAGACCTGATGATTTACCGAGGTGCAGATGGACTTTGGGAAAGGCTTGTAGCCTGGCGGGGCGTAATGCAGGGGCGCCGGTATGCATCCTTGCACGTCGACCATGTACTCGTGGCAGAGCCTATCGAGCTCACCGGTCGTTACGCCGTGCACTACGTAGGGGGTAATGAAATCGAGGACTTCCCCGGCAAGTCTTCCGGCAATACGCATGCCGTCGATTTCGGCAGGGGTCTTGATAGTGGCGGGCATGGAAGCTATAGCGAGGAGCACGTACCCAAGGGGCGCGCGACGGTGCGGCGGACAATGCGGTGTCGTGCCAGGAGCGTTATACTACAAAGCTTAGCCATGCACGTGGGGCCCCACCCGGGAGAACTCGTGGGTTTCTCGCAAGCATTACCCCTCAGTCACGCATGGTAAATCGCGCGCACCGCAGCCAAGGTGCCGAGGTTCAAGTGTTTCGGGTTCATGGACGCGCCTACAGCTCGCCGTGTCGCCCAACTTTTGGATCTGGGACTCGGCGGTTGCGCAAGAACTAACCTTGGAGATCGCAGATGTCGGTAACTATGCGCCAGATGCTGGAAGCCGGAGTGCACTTCGGCCACCAGACGCGATTCTGGAACCCCAAGATGGCCCCCTACATATTTGGCCATCGCAACAGGATTCACATCATCAATTTGGAGCGCACGCTGGAGCAATTTAATGCGGCGCTCAAGTTCGTGCGTCAAGTAGCTGGCAACCGCGGCACCGTGCTTTTTGTTGGTACCAAGCGGCAGGCACGCGACATCATGGTCGAGGAGGCACGCCGTGCCGGCATGCCGTACGTCGACCAACGCTGGCTCGGCGGTTTTCTGACAAACTTTAAAACCATAAAGAGTTCGATTAAGCGTCTCAAAGAGATGGAGCAGGTGATCGAGGAGGGCGGTCTGGATCGCATGCCCAAAAAGGAAGCCTTGAACTTTCAGCGCGAGGTCGACAAACTAAACAAATCCATGGGTGGCATAAAAGAGATGACGGGCTTGCCCGACGCGCTCTTTATCGTCGATGTTGGCTACCACAAAATCGCCGTCGCCGAAGCCGAGAAACTCGGCATCCCGGTGGTTGGCGTCGTCGACACGAATCATTCGCCCGTTGGGATCACGCACGTCATTCCAGGTAATGACGACTCAAGTCGTGCGGTGCGCCTCTACGCGCGCGCTATCGCGGATGCGATCCTCGAAGGCAAGGCGGCGGGCCTGCAGAGCATCGTGGGCGGTGATGCCGGAGATGAATTCGTCGAAGTCAGCGACGAGGCCTCGCAGGACGCGTGAGTGGTGACGGGCGCGACGACGTCGACGAGAAATTGGCGGCGCGCGCCGAATCGTAACTGTGCGGGGGCGCTATGCCCCCTTTTTGTGGCGCATGCACTAGGGGAGGCGGCAGTATGGTGGAAGTGAGCGCGAGCATGGTCAAGGAGCTGCGCGAAAAGACGGACGCGCCGATGATGGAGTGCAAGAAGGCGCTGACCGAGGCGGGCGGGGATGCCGCCAAGGCGGAAGAGATCCTGCGCGTTAAGCTCGGCAGCAAGGCGAGTAAGGCAGCAACGCGCGTGACCGCCGAGGGGGTTGTCGCTATCAGCGTCGATCCCAGCGGCAAGACGGCAGCGCTGGTGGAAGTAAATTGTGAGACCGACTTCGTTGCCAAGAACGAGGAATTCCTCGATTTTGCGCGCAAGATTTCACAGCTCGTTTTGGAGCGTGATCCGTCCAACCTTGCGGCACTTTCGGCCCTTCCATTGGAGGGCGCGACCGTCGAGGCGCGCCGCACCGCACTGGTTGGCAAGATCGGCGAGAACCTTTCGATTCGCCGGTTCGCACGCATGCGTGCACAGGGCCGCATTGCGCAGTACGTGCACGGTGGTTCGCGCATCGGGGTGCTGGTGGATGTCAGCGGCGGCGACGAGGCGCTCGCCAAGGATCTGGCCATGCATATTGCGGCCTCGCGTCCAAAGGCGCTGCGCGGCGACCAGGTGTCCGCCGAGGAGCTGTCGCGCGAGCGCTCAATTGCCCAGCAAAAGGCCGCCGAATCAGGCAAACCCGCGCAGATTCAGGCGAAGATGGTCGAAGGAGCGGTGCAGAAGTTTCTCAAGGAAGTCACGCTGCTGGGGCAACCGTTTGTCAAAGACGACAAAATGGCAGTGGAGCAGCTGCTCAAGCAGCGCGGGGTCGCCGTTCACGCCTTTCACCTGTACGTAGTGGGCGAGGGCATTGAGAAAAAGCAGGCGGATTTCGCGGCCGAAGTCGCCGCGCAGGCCGCTGCGGCCCGCGGCTAAGGCTTCGGGGATCACCAAAGAAGGAGCAGGATCGATGACCGTTTATCAGCGTGTCCTGCTGAAGCTTTCTGGAGAGGCGCTCATGGGCGAGGATGCCTTCGGCATCAATCGCAACACGCTCGAGCGCATGGTCAGAGACATCGGCGAAGTTCAGCAGATGGGAGTACAGCTGGCCATCGTCATCGGCGGCGGCAACATTTTTCGCGGAATCGCATTGGGAGCCAGCGGCATGGATCGCGCAACGGCCGATTACATGGGCATGATGGCGACGATCATGAACGCCATGGCACTGCAAGACGCCATGCGCAATGCTGGTATCGAGGCGCGCGTGCAATCGGCGCTACACGTTGAGCAGGTTGTTGAGCCCTATATCCGCCCCAAGGCGATGCGATACCTCGACGAAGGCAAGATCGTGATATTTGCCGCTGGTACCGGTAATCCATTTTTCACCACGGACACTGCCGCTGCACTTCGCGGCTCGGAAATCGGAGCCGAAGTGGTTCTGAAGGCGACCAAGGTGGACGGTGTTTATTCGGCCGACCCAAAGAAAGATCCCAAGGCAGTGCGCTACCCAAGCATCAGCTTCGATGATGCGCTGGCGCGCAATCTGCAGATCATGGACGCCACCGCGTTTGCCTTGTGTCGGGACCAGGGATTGCCAATTCGTGTGTTCAACATATCCCGGCCTGCCGCGCTCAAGCGCGCGGTGAGCGGTGAGGATGAAGGTACGCTCGTGCACGCGTAGTCAAAGAATGGGAGAGCGCAAATGGCGATGACCGACGTTCGTAAGACGACCGAGCAAAGGATGCTCAAGTCGATCGAAGCGCTCAAGGGTGACCTTGCCAAGGTGCGCACCGGGCGCGCGCATACGGGACTGTTGGATCACGTCCAGGTGGAGTACTACGGGTCCATGGTGCCGATCTCGCAAGTCGCCAATATCGGTTTGGCGGATGCACGCACGATCACGGTGCAGCCTTGGGAAAAGAAACTCCTAAGTGTCGTGGAAAAGGCGATACGCGAGTCAGATCTTGGATTGAACCCCGCCTCCCACGGCGACATGTTGCGGGTGCCGATGCCACCGTTGACTGAAGAGCGACGGCGGGAACTGACAAAGGTTGTTAAACAAGAAGGAGAAGCCGCGCGCGTAGCGGTACGCAACCTGCGGCGCGATGCGAATCAACAGCTCAAGGACCTGTTAAAGAAAAAGGACATCTCGGAGGACGAAGAACGACGCGCCCAGGATGAGATCCAAAAGCTCACCGACAAGTTCGTCACCGACATCGACCGCCTGGTCGCCGAAAAGGAAAAGGAAATTATGACGGTTTGAGGTCGATTCGCGCTGGATCTTCGCGCAACGCTCTCCCGTCTGCCTTCCCTCGAACCGAACCACACCGATGCCCGCTGGAGCGCCCGACGCGCCGCAACGCAAAGCCGGTGTTCCCCGGCACGTTGCGATCATCATGGACGGCAACGGACGCTGGGCAAAAGCGCGGCGCCTGCCGCGCGTGGCGGGGCATTCGCGCGGGGTGGAGACCGTGCGCGCTGTCATCGAGGCGAGCATCGCTTACGGTATCGAGTATCTAAGTCTGTTTGCGTTTAGTTCGGAGAATTGGCGGCGTCCCGCCGACGAGGTGTCGGTGCTGATGCGGTTGTTCGTAAGTTCGCTGCAACGGGAGATCGATGCCCTTGTGCGCAACGGTGTGCGGTTGCGCGTGGTTGGTCAGATTGATGCTTTCGAGGCGCGTTTGCGCGAACTCATTGCTCGGGCGCAAGAACAAAGCGCCCACAACACGCGTTTGCACCTTACGATCTGCGCCAGCTATGGCGGGCGTTGGGACATCGTGCAAGCTGCGCAGCGTCTGGTCGCGGCGCATCAGTCGGGCGACCCGGTGCTTGGCGAAGAGCAGTTCGCCCGTGAACTCTCGATGGCATTTGCGCCGGATCCGGACTTGCTGATTCGTACGGGAGGAGAGCGTCGCATCAGCAACTTTCTAATCTGGCAGCTCGCTTACGCGGAATTGTTCTTCACCGACGTTCTCTGGCCCGATTTCCAAAACGAGGAGTTCGCGGCCGCACTGCAGTGGTACGCACAGCGTGAGCGCCGCTTTGGCCGCACCAGTGAGCAACTAAGCAAGGCCGGGTGAGGCGAACGAATGCTGCGAACCCGCGTTCTAACTGCGATCGTGCTGCTGCTCGCCCTGACCGTGGCGGCGGCAATCTCGCTGCAGGCGCTGATTGCGTTTGGAGCCGCGTTTGTCGGCGTTACGCTCTTTGAATGGCTGCGGTTAAGTGGTGTGGCCGCGCACTATGCCTTGCCCGCATCGGCGCTGGCGGCCCTGGCGGGTTTTTTCTTGCAGCTCGAAAATCTGGGGCCCTCGCCGGACGTGCTCGCAGTTCTTTGCGCGGTGTCCTGCACGCTGTGGCTTTGCATCGGCATTTTGCTGGTGCGTGCGCAACGCAAATCGGTGCCTCTTAAGCGCCCCTTGCTAGTTGCCGGGGCGCTGGCGCTTGGCGGGACGGCATGGTTTGCTTTGGTCGATTTGCTGCATCGCGGGATTTTGTGGACACTTTCGGTGTTGGCCCTTGTTTGGATAGCGGATATCGCTGCGTATTTTTTCGGGCGCTCATTTGGCGTGCGCAAACTTGCATCGCGCATAAGCCCAGGCAAAACTTGGGCTGGGGTCTGGGGAGCCGTGCTTTCGGTGAGCGTGATCGCTGAGGTGGTGCGCTGGCTTTGGCCGCAAGCGCCGCTTTGGTCGACGCGTCTGCTAATCGCGGCACCGGTTTACGGAATCGGCGTGCTGCTTGCCTTTGTTGCCTTGAGCATCGTTGGGGACCTCTTTGAGAGTCTGGTCAAGCGACAGGCAGGGGCCAAGGACAGCGGCAAGATCCTCCCAGGCCACGGCGGGGTATGGGACCGGATCGATGCGACCTTGCCAACGTTGCCTCTGGCGGTGCTGAGCCAGTGGACCATCGTCAACGGATGGAATCATGGATGAGGTGGGGCCGCGAGGCGTATCGATATTGGGCGCAACGGGCTCCATTGGCGCAAGCACGCTCGACGTCATCGCGCGCCATCCCGACGATTTTCGAGTAGTTGCGCTCACGGCCCATCGCAACGTGACCGGACTTGCAGCTTTGTGCGCGCAGTATCGGCCGCAGCTAGCCGTGATCGGCGACCCCGCCCATGAAAGCGAGCTGCGGTCCGCATTGCGCGAGGCAAACGTGCCCACGCGGGTACATAGCGGAGTGCCGGGGCTGCTGGAGGCAGCGCGTTGCGAAGGAGCCGCCATTGTTGTGGCCGCGATTGTCGGCGCTGCTGGATTGGTGCCGACGATCGCCGCCGCGCGCGCGGGCAAGCGCCTTTTGCTGGCCAATAAGGAAGCGATCGTTTGCGCTGGGATGCTGCTGCTTGATGCAGTGCGCGTGGGCGGCGCGACGCTGTTGCCACTTGACAGCGAGCACAACGCGATTCACCAGTGTCTGGCGGGCGCGCGTTCGCGCGGCGCAGTGCGTCGGCTGATTTTGACGGCATCAGGAGGTCCTTTTCGCACGCGCCAGGATTTTTCCACCGTGACACCGGAGCAGGCTTGTGCGCACCCAAACTGGCAGATGGGGCGCAAGATCTCGGTCGATTCGGCAACGCTGATGAATAAAGGCTTGGAGGTTATCGAAGCAAGCTGGCTGTTTGGCTTTGTGCGCAACCAGATTGACGTGGTCGTGCATCCGCAAAGCGTGGTGCACTCGATGGTCGAGTTCGACGACGGTTCGGTGCTGGCACAGATGGGTACTCCCGATATGCGTACGCCAATTGCTTACGCTTTGGGCTATCCGGACCGAATCGAAAGCGGCTCCGAGCGCTTGGATTTTCTGCGGCTTTCCGCGTTGACTTTCGAAGCACCGGATCTGACGCGATTTCCTTGCTTGGGATTGGCTTACCACGCGCTCGAATCAGGCCCCGCCGCGAGCATTGTTTTGAACGCTTCCAACGAAATGGCGGTCGAAGCGTTTTTGGAGCGACGTTTGGCATTTACCGACATAGCGCGGGTTATTTCGCAAACGCTCGATGCAATTGCACCGGCCGTGCCGCAGTCGGTCGAAGACGTGTTGGGTATCGATTCCTTGGCCCGGGCCCACGCCCGTGGGCTAATCGGGCAATCCGCGGTCGCGGGTAAGCCGGCGGATCGATAAGGGCAACAATGTGCACAAGCCGATGAGGCGTTAACCGAGGGATGGACGTGATAACAACGATTTTGGCGTTTCTCCTGGCACTAGGCATCCTGATTGTGGTCCACGAGCTGGGCCACTATTGGGTAGCGCGCCGCTGTGGCGTAAAAGTTCTGCGCTTTTCGGTCGGATTTGGTCGACCGCTGTACCGCTGGGTCCTTGGTCCGGACCGCACAGAGTGGGTGATTGCGGCGATTCCCTACGGCGGGTACGTGAAGATGCTCGACGAGAATGATCCCGATTGCGCGCCCGTGGCCGCCGCAGATCTGCCGCGCGCCTTTAATCGACAGTCCGTGGGCAAGCGAGCGGCGATCGTCGTCGCAGGCCCCGCCGCCAATTTGCTCTTTGCAGTCCTGTTGTACTGGGCGGTCAATGTCATCGGTACGCTGGAATCTCCTCCGTATCTGGGTCCGGTGCCGCAAAACACGCCTGCGGCTGAGGCGGGTCTGGCCGACGGCGATCTTGTTTTGAGCTTCGATGGCCAACAGATTCGCACCTGGAGTGATCTGCGGTGGGACCTGCTGCGCGCGGGCGTTGGGGGCAGGGCCGCGGACGTGACGGTGCGTGATCTGCGCGGAGCCGAGCGAAGCGTGCGGCTGGACCTCTCATCGGGACACACGGAAGATGTGGACGACACCTGGTTTGAGCGCCTGGGCATCGTGCGCGGAGCCGGCGCAGCGATTGTGCGCGGCTTGCTCGCAGGCGAAGTCGCATCCAAGGCAGGACTGCAGGTTGGCGAGCGCATCGTTGCCATCGACGGGATTGCCGTACAAACGGCAACCGATGTGACTAGGCGCGTGCGCGCCAATCCAGGACAAGCGCAGATTTGGCAGCTGGAGCGAGACGGCGTTTCGCGTCGGTTGACGATCACGCCGGCGCCCGTGACCTTGCCCGATGGCCAGGTCATTGGCCGAGTTGGTGTGGACTTTTTGGAAATCCAGGCCGTGCGCTATGGACCGGTGCAGGCTCTCGAACGCGCCGCTACGCGCACTTGGGATACGAGCGTTTTTTCGCTGCGTATGGTCTGGCGCATGATCGAGGGTCGGGCATCGTGGCGCAATCTGTCAGGGCCCGTGAGCATTGCCGATGTCGCGGGACAGACGGCGCGAATTGGGCTAGTGGCCTACCTGAGCTTTCTTGCTTTGGTTTCCATCAGCCTCGGGGTGCTCAACTTGCTGCCAATCCCGGTGCTCGATGGCGGACACTTGCTGTACTATGCGGTTGAAGTTGCAAAGGGCAGTCCGCCATCGATGCGCACGGTAGAAGTGGCGCAGCGAATTGGTGTCGGCATGCTGATCCTTCTGACCGCTCTTGCCCTGTACAACGACCTGACGCGCCTGCTGTCCTGAGCTTAAGCGCCGCGTGGTAAGTCGGAACGAAAAAGAATCGCGACGGGTTTAGGTTTCATGCGCCGTACTTCCAAAAAGTTCGGCGGTGCGCAGCGTTTGCGTGCCGCAATTCTCGCGGCCCTTGTCGGCAGCGCCGGCTCCGCGCTTGCCGAGGAGTTCGTGATCCGCGACATCCGGGTCGAAGGTGTGCAGCGGACAGAAACCGGCACGGTGTTTAGCCGTTTGCCGTTGCACGTCGGCGATCGATACGACCCATCCAAGGGCATCGCCGCGGTTAGGGCCTTGTACCAGACGGGCCTGTTCAAGGATATCCGCATCGAGGCCGAGGGCGATGTACTGGTCGTTATCGTCGAGGAGCGTCCGGCAATTGCTGCAGTTGAATTGACGGGAATGAAGGAATTCGACAAAGACACCGTCAAAAAATCGCTTAAGGAGGTCGGTCTGACTGAGGCGCGCGTGTATGACCGTTCGCTGCTGGACCGGGCCGAGCAGGAGCTAAAGCGCCAGTATCTTACCCGCGGACTGTATGGCGTGAAGGTGACGACGACCGTAACACCCGTTGAGCGCAATCGAGTCAATGTGTCGATCGCTATCGATGAGGGCGATATGGCAAAGATCCGTGCCATCCAGTTCACGGGCAACAAGGTTTTCTCCGATGACACCCTGCGCGAGCAGATGGAGCTGTCAACCCCGGGTTGGTTTACCTGGTACACGAATCACGACAAGTATGCGCGCCAAAAGCTGCAGGCGGACGAAGAGACATTGCGCTCGTATTACCTGGCACGGGGTTACCTCGATTTCAATGTCGAGTCGACGCAGGTTGCAATTAGCCCGGACAAAAAAGACATCTTCATCACCATCAACTTGGTCGAGGGCGAGCGCTATTCGATCTCTAGCGTGAAGCTCGCCGGCGAGACACTCGGTCTGGAAGAAGAATTCCAGAAGATGATCGATGTAAAACCGGGCGATATCTATAGCGGCGAGCGCATGACGGCGATTGCCAAGCGCATGACGGACCGATTGAGCGTTTTGGGATATGCCTTTGCCACCGCCACACCGGTGCCCGAGGCCAACAAAGAAAAGCGCGAGGTCGCTTTTACCTTTTTGATCGATCCGGGCCGCAGAGCCTATGTGCGTCATGTCAACATCAGTGGTAATGCGCACACGCGCGACGAGGTGATCCGCCGGGAAATTCGTCAGTTCGAATCGGCGTGGTATGACGCGGACAAGGTTCGCGCCTCACGCGATCGCATCGACCGCCTGGGTTTTTTCGAGAAAGTCGAGGTCGAGACACCCGCGGTGCCGGCAACCCAGGATCAAATCGATGTCAATTACACAGTCAAGGAAAAGCCCAACGGCACGATCCAGGCGGGGGCCGGCTACAGCAGCACGGAGCACTTGGTCTTAAGTGGCTCGTACACCCAGCAAAACGTTTTCGGTACCGGACATGCGGTTGGCATTCAGGTCAATACAAGCTATGCGACGCGCACCATCGCGCTCTCGCATATCGACCCGTACATGACCCAGGACGGCATAAGCCGCACCGACGAAGTCTACGAGCGCAATTCGAACCTCTCGCGCCTGAACCTGGCCACGGTGGACATCGGCACCAAGGGACTTTCGGAGCGCTTCGGGGTACCGTTCACCGAGTTTGACACCGTGTTTTTCGGTCTGGGCGTCGAAGAAAACGATATCACGCTGAGTACCTACAGCCCACTGCGATACATTGACTACGTCAATAAATTCGGCACGACAGCGGCCGGCTTGATCGCCTCGTCCGGGTGGGCGCGCGATAACCGCGACAACATCATCGCGCCCACGCGCGGCAACTACCAGCGGGTATTCTTAGAGGTGGGAACGCCCGCTTTGGATTTGCAGTACTACAAGGCGACCTACCAGTACCAGCAGTTCCTGCCACTTGCGACCCGCTTTACGCTGGCGTTTAACGGTCAAGTGGGGTATGGCGACACGTATAACGGCAAGACCTACCCGATCTTCAAGAATTTCTACGCCGGCGGCATTGGCAGCGTGCGCGGCTACGAGGCTGGAACGCTCGGCCCGCGCGACACAAACGGCAATCCGCTTGGTGGCACCAAGGAGCTCAACGGTTCGATCGAGGCGCTGGCGCCGCTACCGGGAGCCGACCGCTCGCTGCGCGCCCTGGCTTTTGTTGATACGGGCGATGTCTGGGGTGCTGATCAGGCCGTTTTGTTCTCTCAGCTGCGCTACGCAACCGGTTTTGGGATTGCGTGGGTCTCCCCTGTGGGACCGCTTAAGCTCAGCATCGCTTTCCCCCTGCACCGTCAGCCGACGGACTTCGTCCAGCGCTTCCAGTTCCAGATTGGGACCGGCTTTTAGGCTAGCTGCCATGCCGGGCGCGGCTATGGCAAAATTGCCGAATCTGCAGTCTAAGGGTCATCGATGAGACGTACCGCATGGCTAGCGCCGAGCCTTTTCGCCTGCCTCTTACTGGGACTTGCCCCGTACACCCGCGCGGACGAGCTCAAGATTGGATTCGTGAGCACCGAGCGCATCATGCGAGAGTCGGCAGCGGCCAAGGCAGCCGAGGCGCGACTGACACAGGAGTTTGCCAAGCGCGACAAGGAGTTGCAGGAGCTGGGCGCCAAACTAAAGGCAACCGCCGACAAACTCGATAAGGACAGTCCCATACTCTCTGAGGCCGACCGCACGCGCCAGCAGCGCGAGCTCCAGGAAATGGACCGCGAATTCCAGCGGCGCCGCCGCGAATTTCAGGAAGACCTGAATCAGCGCAAAAACGAGGAGTTGCAGTCCTTGCTCGAGCGCGCCCAACGCATCGTGCGACAGATCGCGGAGCAGGAAAAATACGACGTGATTCTGCAAGATGCGGTATACGTCGGACCGCGCGCGGATGTCACGGATAAGGTATTAAAGACGCTCGACAGCACAAAGTGAGCCGATGGCCTCGGCTCGTACCGTATCTGAGCTGTGCGACGCGGTCGCGAGCCTGACCGAAGGACAGTTAGCCGCGCGTGTCCTGGGTGATGCGGCCCTGCGCATCGAGGGAGTCGCCAGTCTCGAGGCGGCAAACTCCGCCAATCTTGCGTTCCTAGCCAACGCCCGCTACCGCCAACAAGCGCTTTGCACGGCAGCTGGGGCTTTAGTGCTAGATGATGCCGCCTGCCAGGAGCTCTTTGCGCACGGACGCGCGCAGGGGGCACTGGTGGTGTGCGACTTGCCCTATGCCTGGTATGCCTTTGCCGCCCAGGTGCTGGTTCCCTCTGAAGCCGTTTCGGCCGGTTGCGCTAGCAGCGCGACGATCGATCGCAGCGCAAGCGTTCATCCCGATGCACGAGTTGACGAGCTGGCGGTCATCGAAGAGGCGGCCATTGTTGAGGCCGGTGCATGGATTGGTCCGGGCTGCGTGCTTGGCCGCGGCGCCCGGATCGGGGCGCAAACGCGGCTCTATGCGGGAGTGCGCGTGTACCACGGCTGCCAAATTGGCCGGCGCGGAATTATTCACTCGGGGGCGGTAATTGGTGCCGATGGCTTTGGTTTTGCGCCATATCGTGGACGCTGGGTCAAGATTCCGCAGGCAGGCATCGTGCGGATCGGCGACGACGTGGAAATTGGCGCGAACACCACAATCGATCGGGGAAGCGCAGGCGATACGGTCATCGGCGACGGCGTCAAGATCGATAACCAGGTGCAGATCGGACACAATTGCCGCATCGGTGCCCATACCGCCATTGCCGGTTGCGTAGGTATCGCCGGCAGCGCAATCATCGGGCGCAACTGCCAGCTCGGAGGCGCCTCGATGATTCACGGACATCTGACTATCGCCGACGGCACGATCGTCGGTGCCGGGACGCTCGTCTCGCACAGTCTGCACCAGGCGGATTTTTATACCGGCGTCTTTCCCATGATGCGCAACCGCGATTGGGAGCGCAACGCGGTGTTGGTGCGCCATCTTGTGGACCTGCGCAATCGTATTCGACGCCTCGAAGCGTCAAGGGCAGATTCCTCTTCGGGTGGTTCCGCGCCGCGTGGACCGTTGGCCCAGGACGACAACAACACGGAATCAACACCATGATGGACATCCGCGAGATTCTTTCCCTGCTGCCGCACCGCTTTCCGATCATTCTCGTGGATCGGGTGCTCGAATTTGAGGCGGGCAAGCGCATTGTGGCCATCAAGAACATCTCGGCGAACGAGCCTGTCTTCACGGGACATTTTCCGCACTACCCGGTGATGCCGGGTGTGCTCATTCTCGAGTCGATGGCGCAGGCTGCGGCGATCTTGTCCTTCGTCAGCGCCGGACACAAGGCGCAGTCCGATAACTTGTACTACTTTGCCGGCATCGACAAGGCGCGCTTTAAGCGCCCGGTAATTCCGGGCGATCAGTTGCGGCTGGAGATCGTGCAGGAGCGAGAGTTGCGCGGCGTGGTCAAGTTCGCTGCCCGTGCTCTGGTCGAAGGGCAGCTCGTATGTGAGGCAGAACTGATGTGTGCCTACCGTCCCATCGACCCCCTCCCGGGCAAGGCATCGCCGACGGGAGCGAGTTGATGGCGCAGGTGCACCCGAGCGCGATCGTCGACCCTAAAGCGCAGCTTGCCGAGGACGTACATGTAGGCCCGTTCAGCATCGTTGGTGCGGGCGTGCGCTTGGGCGAGGGTACTGAAATCGGCTCCCATGTGGTGCTTGCCGGAAACACATCGATCGGCGGCAACAATCGCATATTTCCCTATTGCTCCATTGGCACCATTCCTCAGGACAAGAAATACGGTGGGGAAGACACGCAGCTGATCATCGGCGATCGCAACACCATTCGTGAGTTCTGTCTGATCAACACGGGAACCGTGCAAGGAGGCGGGGTGACCCGGATCGGGTCGGATAACTGGATCATGGGCTACACGCATTTTGCGCACGACTGCGATATCGGCAGCAACACGATCATTGCAAACGGTGTTCAACTAGCCGGACACGTCAGCGTCGGTGACTGGACGGTCATCGGGGGAGTGGCGGCCGTGCATCAGTTCGTGCGCCTTGGGGCACACAGCATGTGCGGCGGGGCTTCGGTCCTGGTGCAAGATCTTCCGCCCTACGTGGTTTGCAGCGGGCATCCGGCGCGAGTGCACGGCATACACGTCGAAGGCCTCAAACGCAGGGGGTTCTCGGCCGAAAGCATCGCGTCTTTGCGCCAAGCCTATCGCATCGTTTATCGGGAGAATCTTCCGCTAGCCGATGCGCTTGTTGCGCTTGATGCCCTCGTCAAGGAATTGCCCGAGCCCAGCGCAGCCATGGTGCGTGAGTTCGCCGAATTCCTCGGAGCTCCGGGGCGGGGCATCCTTCGTTGACCGAGGAGGCGACCTGCATCGCGTTTGTTGCAGGAGAGGCCTCCGGGGATCTGCTCGCGGCGCCAGTGATCGAGGCGCTGCAACGACACGATCCTTCCTATCAAGCGGTCGGCGTTGCCGGCGAGCGCATGATCGCCGCGGGGTGCAACGCCTGGTACCACGTACGCGAGCTCTCGGTGCGTGGCTACTTCGAGGTGCTGCGCGAGCTGCCACGCCTGCTTCGGTTACGGCGAACTTTGGCACGGCGCCTGTGCACCGGCTCCTGTTGCGCGCTGGTGGGCGTCGACTCCCCCGACTTTAATCTGGCGCTGGAGACGCGCGTGCGTCGAGCCGGCGTCCCGACCCTTCACTATGTCAGCCCCTCGATCTGGGCATGGCGCGGGTGGCGCATCGAGCGAATCCGTCAAGCCGCGGATCGGGTCTTGCTCGTGTTTCCGTTCGAACAATCGATTTACGATCGCGCAGGTATCCCCGCGACCTATGTTGGTCATCCGCTGGCTAGCGAGATTGCGCTACGGCCCGATCGCGCCGCGGCGCGGGCTCGATTGGGAATTGCCGCAGACAAGCCGGTGATCTGCCTGATGCCCGGCAGCCGGCGTGCCGAAATTCAATACATTGGGCCGGTGTTCTTCGCCGCTGCTGAACGACTCGCGCTCGATTTGTCGGATGCGATTTTCATCGTACCGGTGGCCGATGTTGGCTTGCGACCTCTTGTAGAGCAGATTCGGTCGCAGATATGCACGCAAGTCCCACTCGAGCGCATCACCCTTATCGACGGAAGGTCGCACGATTGCCTCGAGGCCTGCGACGGAGTGCTGGTTGCCAGCGGCACGGCAACTTTGGAAGCAGCGTTGTACAAGAGGCCGATGGTGATCGCCTATCGCGTGCCGATCGGTTCGGCTTGGGTCATGCGCCGCATTGGGGGGTACCTGCCATGGGTTGGATTGCCGAACATACTCGCGGGCGAAGCGCTGGTGTCCGAATTTTTGCAGGAACAGGCGACCCCGCAGGCCGTTGCCGAACAGCTGCTGCGTGTTTTAGGCGATGAAAAGCAGCAGCGGCAGCTCGAAGAGCGATTTTGCGCGATACATGAATCGCTGCGGCGCGATACGCCAGCGCTGGCAAGCGAGGCGATTTTGCACACCATCGCGCAGGTTCGGACGCGCCGCTCGTGAAAGGTGCCAAGCACCTTTTGGGGCACGTGGACTCTGGACGGCCGTGGCGGGTGGCTGGCGTTGACGAGGCAGGGCGCGGCCCTTTGGCTGGCCCCGTGGTTGCCGCTGCCGTGATACTTGGTCCCCGACAAGAGATTCTTGGCGCCCGAGACTCCAAGCGGCTGTCGCCGGCACAACGCGAGCGAATCGCGCAGAAGGTACGCGAGGAGGCGCTGGCCTGGTCCATCGCCAGTGCGAGCGTCGAGGAGATCGACGCGCTTAATATTTTGCAGGCCAGCTTGCTTGCAATGCGCCGCGCGCTGGAGGCGTTATCGCCGCAAGCAGACTTTGCGCTCGTCGACGGTAATCAGCTGCCGCAGTTGCGCATCGGCGCGCGGGCGATCATTGGCGGGGATGTCTCGGAGCCCGTCATTTCGTGCGCGTCCATCCTTGCCAAGACGCACCGAGACGCGCTTATGCGCGAATTTGACCGCGCGTTTCCCGGCTATGGATTTGCAGAGCACTTCGGGTATCCGACGCCGGCGCATCGCCGCCGCCTGTTCGAATTGGGGCCTTGCCCCATTCACCGCCAATCCTTTGCCCCGGTGCGTGAAGCGACGTTGCGCTTTGGCGATCCCGGGTCATGAAAACCATTGCGTCCGAGGCCAATCCGACCTTTCGCGGTTGGCTGCGTATCGCCACCGCGCCACGCGCGGCAAAAACCTTGGGTTTTACGCTTGCCGAAGGTATTCACTTGGCGCAGGCCGCAGTAGCCTGCGCTGTGCCCGTCGATGCGATCATCATTCGCCGCGGCACCAAACATCCGCAGATCGAAGAACTCCTTGGCGACTTGCCGGCAACCGCGCCGCGCTACGAACTGGGCGCCGCGCTATACGATCGCATTGCACCTGTCGACCAAGGCGTCGGATTGCTGTTGGTGCTGCCGATTCCCGATTCCCCAATGCCGCAGCGGGCGGCAGGTGATGTTGTCTACCTCGATGGGGTTCAGGATCCCGGAAATGTTGGCGCGCTCATTCGCACGGCCGCGGCGGCCGGCATCGGGCACGTGCTGGCTGCAACCGGCACGGCGTCACTTTGGTCGCCTAAGGCTGTCCGAGCGGGAATGGGAGCACACTTTCGTATGCGCTTACACGAGCGAGTGGCACCCTCGCAACTGCCCGCCGCGCTAGACGGTCAGTGGATCGCCGCAGTTGCCCACGATGCTCCCTCCCTGTGGGAGCAGAATTTTGGAGTTCGCGCGGTGGGCTGGATTTTTGGCGCCGAAGGTGCTGGTCTGTCGTTGGAAGCCCTTTCGATATGCCAGTGGCGAGTTCGGATTCCGACGAGCACTGGCGTGGAGTCGCTGAACGTCGCTGCCGCTGCCGCAATATGTCTGTTCGAGCGCTTGCGCCGCCGCTAATCAGTGCCGCAGGCAAAGTCCCGGGAAGACAAATGCATTGCAAGAGCGTGGGAAGTGTCGACGCCGCATATGCAACTTTGGCCTTTGACGGCGACGCTCAGCACGAGGTGCAGCATCCATCGGCTTACTCCGCTGGCCGCTCGACCAAGAAGTCCTGCATGACAGTGGCCGCGATCTCCTCGATCGATTTGGTCGTCGTTGACAGCCAGCGGATGCCAGAGACGCGCATCAGGCGCTCGGCCTGGGCGACCTCATAGCAGCAATTATCGAGCGAGGCGTAGCGACTGTTGGGTCGGCGCTCATAGCGCACCTCGGCAAGCCGTTCGGGTGCAATGGAAAGGCCAAAGAGCTTGTGGCGGTGCTGTGCAAGGGCGCCAGGCAGGGAGCCACGCTCAAAATCCTCCGGTATCAGCGGGTAATTGGCTGCCTTGACCCCATACTGCATCGCCAAGTACAGACTCGTTGGCGTTTTGCCGCTGCGCGACACGCCGATAAGGATCACTTCCGCACGCTGTAATTCCGCCGCGGATTGGCCATCGTCGTGCGCGAGCGCATAGCCGATGGCCTCGATGCGGTTCTTATAGGTGTGCGAATCGGCAATGTTGTGAAAGCGGCCGATAGTGTGCGTGGACTTGCAGCCAAATTCCTGCTCGAGCGGTACAACGAACGTCGCAAAGAGGTCCAAAATCAACGCATTGGCGCTGTGCAAGATCGCATTGATCGACGGATCCACAAGGGTCAGAAAGACGATCGGACGGCGCCCGTGGCGACGAAATGAGTCGTTGATGCGTTCGATGGCATCGAGCGCCTTTGTGCGAGTATCGACAAAAGAAATGCGGTGTGCGTGCACCCGTACGGAGTCGAACTGAGCGAGCACGCTGTGTCCGAGAGTCTCCGAGGTGATGCCGGTGCCGTCCGAGACGTAAAAGACGTCTCGAAACTGTGATGCGTGCGGATGCGAAGTCATCTATAAGACTCCTGCGACCGAGTAGAATGATCGGGATTTTGGCACAGCCCCTTAAAGGGGCACCGGCCGTGGAGGGGCGCCTTACGGACAGCCGCATAAGCAGCGCATTGCGGTAAAAGGTTTGTTGGGAGGTTTGATGGAAGCTGACGAGTTGGTCGTCCCATTGCGCTCCTTGCGCATGTCCGACGTAGAGCGGGTGGGCGGGAAAAACGCCTCGCTTGGAGAGATGCTCAGCCAGCTGGCGGCCGATGGGATTCGCGTGCCCGATGGCTTTGCCACGACCGCCCATGCCTTTCGGGAATTTCTGCGCGCCAATGGGCTTCGTGAGCGCATCGCGGCGCGCCTGCAACGCGTCGACGTCAATGATGTTCGCTCCCTAACCGAAGCGGGTCGAGAGGTTCGCAACTGGGTAACAGCGGCGGCGATCCCGGCGGCATTGGAGAGCGCTGTTCGAGCGCACTTTCGCTCCATGGCGGCTGCTGAGCAAGGCATTTCGGTGGCGGTTCGCTCAAGCGCCACGGCCGAGGATTTGCCCGAGGCTTCGTTTGCTGGGCAACAGGAGACATTTCTTAACGTCGTTGGGGTGGACGCCGTTCTTGCTCGTCTGCGGGACGTTTTTGCCTCCCTATATAACGATCGCGCGATCTCCTACCGCGCGCATCACGGGTTTAGCCACGATGAGGTCGCGCTCTCCGCGGCCGTGCAGCGCATGGTGCGCAGCGACCTGGGCTCGGCTGGGGTCATGTTCACGCTCGACACGGAGTCCGGTTTCCAGGACGTCGTGTTCATCACGTCCAATTACGGATTGGGCGAAACGGTTGTGCAGGGAATCGTCAATCCCGATGAGTTTTACGTGCACAAACCGATGCTTGCAGCCGGCAAGTTTCCCATTGTTCGTCGCAACCTGGGATCGAAATTAATCAAGATGGTCTACGATCCCGCAGGAAGTGCCGCCGGCCGTCACGTAAGGACGGTCGATGTTGAGGATGAACAGCGTCACCGCTTTTCGCTCGAGGACACCGATGTCCTTGAGCTGGCGCGCTATGCCGTGGCGATCGAACGGCATTATGGCCGCCCAATGGACATCGAGTGGGGCAAGGACGGAGTCGATGGCCGAATCTACATCCTGCAAGCGCGACCAGAGACGGTGAAATCGCGAGTGCAAGACGAGACGCAGTTGCGCTATCGCCTGAAGCTGCCAAAGGATCGACCGCCACCCGTGTTGACCTCGGGTCGGGCAATCGGGCAAAAGATTGGCGTGGGCAGGGTGCGCGTGGTCCGCGATGCCTCCAAGATGGATCTGGTCGAGTCGGGAGATATTTTGGTCACGGAAATGACCGATCCGAATTGGGAACCA
>DASPWJ010000179.1:0-5710 GCA_035621895.1 Burkholderiaceae bacterium
GCCGTCAACAGTAGCGTGTCATTGCCCCCAGGCAGCAGGGCCGCGCCAATGCCCATTAGAGTGCCGCCAAACAGGCACGCGAAAAACTCTCGTCGCCGCGGCAGGCGCAACGCGAAGGATTGGCGCTGCACCGACGAAGCGAACATTCCCGCTAGCAGCGCAATGGCCAACATCGCCTTGCCGGCCATCGCCGGTGTCATGCCCAAAGCAGAGGCAACCTGCGTACGCAACAAATATGTGTACGTCCAGCTGCCCTGCAGTGTGTACAGAACGCCGCCAACGATGCCCAGCAGCGCGGCCGCAGAAGACAATCGGTATCTCGGCGCCCAAAGTCGATCAAGCCAGCTCGCAGGCTGCACGCGGCGCCAAAGTCGCACAGCTTCTTGCAGCGCCCAAATCCAGAGCCCGACGAGCAGGATCGTGGGAAAAAGACCCATGCCATCCCACGGGGACATGCTCTTGACCAACGCGGTTGGGAGGCCCAATGATTCGACGCGTGCCCACAGAAACAAGCCCAACACCACTCCGAGGAGCGTTACGAACATCGCCAATTCGCCGTCGGCAAGTCGCTGCAGCGTCGATAGCGAGCAGCCGCCGTTGATTGCGGCGCCTACGCCAAAGACGTATCCGCCGGCGGCTGCCAGCAAAGCGGGGGTGCGCCGTGGAAAGGAAGCAGCCGGCCAGTGCAGCGCCAGGACTAAGGTGCCGGCTATCGTCATCGACCAGAGAACCGCGATGCCCAGGCTTGCGAGCATTCGCGCCCGTCTAACTTCGAGAATCTCGACGACCGCTTTGACGTTGCACAAACTGGCGCGGTGGACCGCAAAACCAATCAGGGCGGCAAGCAGCAGGCAGATGAGGTCCAGCGATGCCATCAGGTCGCCTTCGGGTGATCGTCAAAGCCAAAGGCGTGCTTTGGCGAAAGAATCGTAAGGCGCGGCAAGATGAAATCGCGCCTCGTCAACGGCGCTCGATCACGCGTGTTCGAAGTCCTGTGACCGCCCATTCGAGGGCTCGGTGCACTGCGGGTAGCGAGCTTGTCACTGCGCTGCTTTTGCGGGCACTGCGATCCCGATACCAGGACGATGAGCGTTGCGCAAACCGCGATGGCCTCGATCAATATGCGGCTGGCGTTACGAGCCACCAAACCAGTTGTATCCCTGATCTTCCCAGTACCCACCGGGATATTCATTTGTCACAAAGATCTCGACGATGTGCTTGGGATTTTTGTAGCCGAGCTTGGTGGGAATGCGCAACTTCATCGGAAAGCCGTATTTGCGCGGCAGCGTCTGACCGTCGTAACTTAAGGCAAGCAACGTTTGCTGGTGCAAGGCGGTAGGCATATCGATGCTAGTGAAATAATCATCGGCGCATCGAAAGCCGACGTAGCGCGCCGTGGTATCCGCGCCGATGCGCTCCAAGAATGTGGCAAAGCGCACGCCACCCCAGCGGCCGATAGCACTCCAGCCTTCGACGCAGATGTGGCGCGTGATTTGCTCCTCCTGCGGCAGGGCGTTGAGCTGCTCAAGCGACCAAATGTCACGCTTTTGTACAAGACCACTTACCTGAAGGAAGAAGCCCTTTGCGTCAATCTCCGGTGCCTCGGCCTCCGAGTAGTAGGCGTTAAACGGAAACGGGCGCGTAATCATGGAAGCCGGATACGTCGGAGCCATCCGATTTGGATCAAAGAGCAAGGCCTGCACCTTGTCGTTAAACCGCGAGACCTTCATGAGCAAGTGTTCGGCTTCGTCCGAGTTGGTCACGCTACAACCCGTGAGCATCGCCAGACCGCCCAGCGTCAGGCCCCGGCGCAAAAACAGCCGTCGGGCCGGAGGCGCAAGCAGGGCGGTAGCGTCCTTGAGCAGTTCGCGCTGATCCGAGGCAGCCAAGCCAGCCGGACCATTGGAAGGCGTTTTGCTCCGGTTTTTCATTTGCGAACTCCTTGCGAGGTTGCCGCAGCTCAGCGGCCCAGAATCATGACGCGCAGGGTTTTGGGAACCACCGCGACCATGAAAATGTGCACCGCGCTAAAAAACACGAGTGCGGCCATCGCAAAAAAGTGAATCACGCGCGCATTGTCGTACCCGCCCATAAGTTCGCGCAGCAGCGGAAACTGCACGGATTTCCAGACAACGAGTCCCGAGAGAACGAGCAGCAGCAAGAGCGCCCACGCACCCAGGTATGCAGCCTTTTGTACCGCGTTGTAGTGCGCCAGATCCTCATGCGCGAGGTGACCTCGCAGCGCCGCACCCATATCCGCAAGGAACTCCCGAGGCGTCAGCGGAAAAAAACGCCGCTGCAGGCGGCGGCTGAGCACGTTGAGAAACAGGTAGACAATTGCGTTGACCGCAAGCAGCCACATGGCCGCAAAATGCCAAAGCAGCGCGCCGCCGAGCCAGCCCCCGAGCACTAGTTCCTTGGGAAAGCGAAAGTTAAATATCGGTGAGGCGTTATAAATGCGCCAGCCGCTTGTGACGAGTAAGAGCACCGCCAACGCGTTTAGCCAGTGCGCAATGCGCACCCACGCCGGTTGGATGGCGGCCGGTTTCGTTTCCACCGACGCGCTTGGCCGATGGGACGTGGCAATTACATTATTGCCCATCGTATTTGATCCCCTCGTAATGCATATGGACAATCATCGCAAGGCACAAAGCGCTAGACGCTGCTGCGACCTTCGCGCCCAAGAGCTTCTAATAGCTCCATCAGGGCGAGAACGCAAGAGCGAGCCAGCGCTTTGCTCAGGAACTTACTTGGCCATATCCCCTTTGCCCATGGTGTCCTTGGACATACTGTCCTTGCTCATAGCATCTTTGCTCATGCTGTCCTTGCTCATCGCGTCTTTTTTCATTCCATCCTTAGCCATGGTGTCCTTTTTCATACTGTCCTTACCCATGGTGTCCTTTTTCATGCTGTCCTTACCCATGGTGTCTTTTTTCATGCTCTCCGGCGCCATGGTGTCCTTGCTCATCGAGTCCTGGGCGAAGGTGCCGGCGCTGGCAAACATCAGGCAGGCGCAGACGGTGGTTAGCGTGATTTTTCCCATTTGAATTCCTCTTTCCCTTTGTGTGCTAGTGATGCCGGTTGGTGGTGACCGGAAGCAAAATCTTGGTCAGCCGTGGAAAACTCCGGACCCCGCCGCCCAAGACGCTTGAGCCAGTCGTTGTCTGAGAGTTAATTCGCCGGCTTTAGCTGCGCGGTTACAGCTATGCAAAAGACAAAGCGGTTCCCAAATCGCGCAAATTAGTGTGGCCGCGCGTAACCAAAGGCATGCATGGATCGAACCAACGCCAAGGGCAGTGTCACAAAAGACTAGAGCGTGCGCTCCTGGAAACGCGACGCGCCCTCCCGGCGCTGATGCGCGCTGATGCCCTGGGCGGACGCTAGCTTTGCCGATGCTGCAAAGCGTGTAGGGCGAGGCAAGAAGCTCGTAGCGCTTGCCGCTTTGGCGAGCTTCGTGAACCGTCCGCGATTAGATCTTCGCGGCGGCCTCGTCGATGGCGGTCCTGAGCTCGACATAATCGGCGGCCACGCGAAACTGCGGAAACTCCTTGATGACGTTGGCTGGTGGGCGGTAGAACACGCCTGCATGTGCCTGCTGCAGCATGGTGATGTCGTTGTAAGAGTCGCCCACCGCGATGGTCCCGAAGTTTAGTGCGCGTAAAGCGGCCACGGCGGCACGCTTTTGATCCTTCATCCGCAACCGATAGCCAACGATTCTGCCCGAGGCGTCGGTTTCCAGATGATGGCAAAAGAGCGTCGGCCAATCGAGCTGGCGCATGATCGGCATGGCTAATTCGTAATACGTGTCGGACAAAATCGCGACCTGGTAGTGTGTGCGCAGCTCGCCAAGAAATGCGCGCGCGCCGGGCAGCGGCCCCAGGCTGTCGACGACTCGCTGAATATCAGGCAAGCGCAGTGCGTTGCGCTCGAGAAGGGCCAGCCGATGGCGCATCAGTTTGTCGTAATCGGGTTCGTCGCGTGTTGTGAGCTTTAGCTCCTCGACGCCAACCCGCTTGGCGAATTCGACCCAGATCTCCGGCGCAAGCACGCCTTCAAGGTCCAAACACACGACGATCATGACGCTTCTCCAGGCCGATGCGTTTATCGCGCGCCAAATCCAGGGGCCTTCGAGCCGCGGTTCTGCAGGCGACAAACCCGGCAGCATACTGCAAGTCGCGGCTTAGCCGATCGCTGGCCCGCCAGCCGCGAGAGGCCAAAGCGGCAAACAAAGCTCTTGCTGCCGCAAAACCAAGATTCAGGATGCCGCGGGCAGCTTTTTTTTGCACCGACGGAGCAGGCGCCCTGAAGAGATGCGCCGCAAGGGCGTGCTGGCTTACGCCCAAAGCGCATCGGATGGCATCTGGGGCAATTCGCAAATCAATGCAATTTGCCTTGATTTTCCTGGCATTTCGGCAAACGCCTTGGGGCTTGTGGCAGCTACGGTTTCATCCTTGAACCGGCATCTTTTTTTTGGGGTAACGCACATGCAGGCGACCACCCGGGCTTTGACCGCAAAACAAACTGCCCTCGCACCATTGGCTACAGACGCAAAGGGCGCACCGACTCATAAGCACGAGGGCGGGGGGCGCTTCTTGGTGGGAATACTTGCGCTGCTGGTATTTGCTGCCGGTGCCGGTGCCGGGTATCTAGCGGCATTTCTTCAATTTGACGAAAAAATTTCCGCAATTACTCAGGCCGACGAGCTGCGAATCAATGCCAAGAACGACCGGATCAAGGAGCTCGAGGAGCAGCAGCGCGAAAGTGCCCGACACGCGGACGAGCAAGAGCGCGAGTTCGAGCAGCAAGCCAGCGCCCAAGAACGCGCGCTCCTTTCACGGGCCGATGAACGGGAACGCAAACTGGCCAAACCCGATTTGCCGATCCGGGTGTGGGTGCGCAAAGCATTTGCCAATAACAGCATCATCGCGCGGGTGCACAACTATGGCGAAAAAGAACTCGTGCTCGCTGTCACTGCGCACAGCCGCCAGACCGACCAACGCAGCACCTGGAGTGTTGCCATTGCGCCCAGCGCCACACAGGTGATCGGCAGGGAGCAGGGATGGACATTTGCCGCCGGCGACGAAATCGATTTGGTCGGAAACGGCTACCGACCCATGAACTTTCGGGTTCCGTCCCAGGTGGCCAGCAGCCTCGTTGGCAAAAGCCTTCAGTAGCAGCTGTCAGGCGTTCCGTCGGTCGTAGGATCGGCAGCAAAATGGCCCCGGGGTTTTTTTTGGGACCATGAGTGCGCTAGCCGTGCGCGGCGGTAGCGCCCGAAGCAAGAGCCAAAGGTCGTTCCTCGTATTGGTAAGATCAGCGCCGCGCTTGGGGCACGCGGCTCTTGGAAGCGGCCCGTGGTTTGGCATTCCACGGCATTTGCAAAGACTCCGGCGTCGCGCGCAAGGCGGGATTTGCCCCGTGTCCGGTATCTCGCGCAGCGTGCGTACACTGGCCTGCGCAAAGTAGCGGTTAGTTTTTTGGGGCGTCACACGCACTGGCATTGTTGAGACGCCCGTAACGATGCGAGAAAAACTCGAGTAACGCTTTGACCAAATATCCTGTGCCCCACATCACCCCCCTCGAGAGCATCTTGCCCGAGGAGCCGCTGCTAATGATGGGCGCAGGACCGGTTCCGATTCCCCATCGGGTCGCCTACGCCAACTCGATCGTGATCAATCATCTGGGTGAGACGATGGGCAAGGTGATCGCC
>DASPWJ010000180.1:0-2271 GCA_035621895.1 Burkholderiaceae bacterium
CGTAATTATTTGCACACGCTGCGCGATCGGTTGCGCCATGCGGAAGTGGAAGCTGCCGCCCAGCACGACGCGCTGACCGACCTTGCCAACCGGCATCTGCTCAACGCTCGCCTGAAAGAACTTTGGCAAAACGGCGGCGACGGCGTCTCGCCCCTTGCCGTCATCATGCTCGACATCGACCATTTCAAGCTGTTCAACGACCGCTATGGGCATGTCGCAGGGGACGCCTGCCTCAAGCGCATCACCGCCTGCGTCAGCGCCGAACTGCGCAACGCTGACGATCTGGCGGTGCGTTACGGCGGCGAGGAGCTCTTGGTAATACTGCCGGGAACCGACGCATCGACCGCCATCCGCATCGCCGAACGCATCCGGCGTTCGGTTGAAGCGCTGGCAATTCCGCATGAGGCCCTTGGCGCACGCCGTATCGTCACGCTGAGCTGCGGTTCGGCGGCGGCGCCGGTTTCGGCGGTCTCGGCCGCGGAACTGATCGCGGCAGCGGATGCGGCGCTTTACGCGGCCAAGCGTAACGGGCGCAATCAAGTATGGCCGCCTTTAGTCTTCGATCAGGGCGTCGCAGACCTGCAACGGGGCGGCAACGTCATCGCGCTGCCGCGGTAAGATTAGCGACCTGCTCGCCAACGTGAATGGTGCTGTCGCTTGCGGTCAAAGTCAGACATTGCCGCCTGTTGGCGCAATAGCCGTTTGCAAAATCGTCAGCGTGACGGTTACCTTATCGAGATTGCTGAACACTCGCCTGCGACCGACTGGCCGTCCGGATGCATTGCGACAGATGGGGCTCCTGATTTTTTGAAGCCAGTGAAGAAGTCTAACGTCGAGGCATTGGCGGTCTTTGATGATCTGGTTGCAGCGCTACGCTGAAGCTGCGCGGGCTTTCGCGGCGCTGCCATATTTCCCACATCGTTGTGTAAGCCGCCTCGAGGTGGGATCGAAAGCGGTTCGCATCAAAAAGTGGATATTTCGCTCTGTTTTGTGCAAGCTTCTGTCGAATGGACTGAAGACGCGAACCATCGGTCGCCAGTTTAAAGGCCAGCGCTTCATATTCCTCAAGGCCGTGGGTTACGAGTTCCGGAAGGCCGACGGCATTAAGTAGGCTGGCGGCAACCCGTCCGGCGAAGGCTTGGCCCTGACAGGTAACCAAGGGCAGCCCCGTCCACAGCGCATCGCTCGCCGTCGTATGAGCGTTGTACGGTAATGTGTCTAGGAATAGGTCGGCCAAAACATGCCGCGCCAGATGATTTTCCAGCGGCATTCGGCCAGCGAACAAGAGACGCGCCGGATCGATCCCGCGCGCGGCAGCTTCCTTGCGCAAGTTTTTTTCAGCGCCGTCATTATCCGACAGCAGCCATAGTACGCTTCCATCAACGGCCCGCAAGAGCCGCATCCACACGTCGAAAACTGGCGAGGTAATCTTGTAATTTTTGTTAAAACAGCAGTAAACGAAACCGCTCTCTGGAAGTCCGACCTGGCGCCGCGTGGGCTTATGATCCACACTCTTTTGTTTGGTATCCATGACCTGATAACACTCGGGAAGATGCACAATTTTTTCCGTATAAAAAGGCTGCTGATCGAACGGCAAGACAATCCTGTCGGCGATCACGTAATCGATGAAGTCAGCACCCATCGTGCCAGGAAAACCAAGATAGTTCACTTGAATAGGTGCGGGGCGATGCGCGAGGATGCGAGGGCGAGCATCTCGGGTGTAACCCATCAAATCAACTGCAATGTCTACCTGAAGCTCATGCACCAGCTTTGCAACGTCGTAGTCGCTTTTAAGGCGAACGTCGTGGAAGTGATCGAAGGAACTGACCAGACGTCGGCGCATATCGCTCCTGTCATCGGTTCCAAAGGAGAAGCCCAACACTTTAAAGCGCGCTCGATCGTGAAGCTCAAACTGTTCTGCCATCACATGGGCCATTGCGTGCTGGCGAAAATCGGCTGATAAATAGGCAAGCCTTATTTTCTCGTGACGCCAAATTGTTCCGTCCCAGAGCGGTGGCGGCAGAGTCGGCATCCTATCCTTGAGGTAGTTTTGCGCGCAATTCAGTTGCAGCGCCGGGTCGTCGCTGTAGGCTAGCAAAGCAAATGGACCCACAATCGATGTTCTTTCGACAATGTGGGCTCTTATTTCGCCGATGAGTTTTAACGTCTTCGACCAGTCACAGGCCTTGAGCGCAACATTAGCTATTCCGCCAAGCGCATACAAATGATTAGGTTTGATCTCCAGCGCCCGCTCGTAGCTCGCCAGCGCCT
>DASPWJ010000181.1:0-9407 GCA_035621895.1 Burkholderiaceae bacterium
AAACGAAGTCCAAGCCCCTGCCATCTCCTCCCGTCCTTGGCCCGCGGCAGCCTCGAGCGCTCCGTCGGAGACGTCTTCAATGAGGATCACTTGCTCACTCTGGAATCCAATGGTGGTGTCGTTCACGGCGTTATTCCTTTCCTTCGCCGGCGGCACCAGCGGGGCCGCCCGTCAAGAGACACGAGGCCGGCGGATAAAATCGTGTAAATCCCCAACCTCTATGGCATTAAACCACCCGCTGCCTGGGATGTAAAGTCTATCCATCCAGGTACGTCCACCCTAACCCCATCAACAATATGCTTGGTGGGCTCGACACTTGTACTCCCGGCACGCCTAGCCGCGCCGGCTCAACCCCCTTGGTAACCTGAGCGCTAATACGCAAAAACTGCAATCTATCGTTGGCCGCTATCGCGGCTCTTTACGCGTTAGCGCGAAGCGTCGTCGAAGGAAACCAATTGGGGCTCCCGAATTGTTATTGCGCGGCGACAAGTGAGTGGTCAAGTTGGCCGAGGGGAATGACATGGACTCCTTTTACGAACGCTTGATCGTTCACGCCGCGACGATCGATGAACTCCTGTCCGACGATTTCAGCTCGCTGACCGGTCAGAAAGACGACGCTGATCTGGCCGCTCGGCGCCTCGCCGCATGGTGCCAATCGTGCGCCAGCGGCGACTGGTCACTGTTTGAACGGCGGCTGCGTCGGGACGGCTGGTCGATCGGCGAGGCGCTGATGAGATTTGCCACGGTTCGGCGTAAAGCGTCCGCTTCTTTGCCCCCGTGGGTTAGCGACGCAATTTGGATCGAGGAAGCGTTACGAAACCCCAGTCCAAATGCCAAAGCCGATGTCGCCCCTGCACGACTTGAACCGTACCCGTTCGAGGAACTGTTCACTTCACTGGTCCCAGAGGCCGAAACGCTGCTTTGGTCAAATATCGCGGCACCGGCGTCCGAGCAATGGAACGAATCGGCTCGCGCTTGCCTGCGCCGCTCGTTGCTCAAGCAGGTGTCCGATCTCTGCGCTCCCGCGATCTACGAACGCTTCGACAAAGCGCGCGGAGTCGGCGAAACCCTGGCCAATGCATCGACGCTGCACGAAGGCACCAGCAGATCGCTTTACACTCAATTCGTTGCCGAAATGAAAAGTGGCGGCTTTCGGCGCCTGTTCGACGACAAACCCGTCCTGCTACGGCTGATTGCATTGACCACCCGACAATGGATCGAAACGTCGCGCGAAGTTGTCCTGCGCCTCGACGCTGATCTGCCCAACATCCATAGCGATATTCTCGAGTACAATGGCAACAGCCGGATTGCGAAGATCGAAGGCGATCTTTCCGATCCGCACGACGGCGGGCATTCGGTCCAGGTCCTGAGTTTCGAGGACGGCTCGCGGGTTGTGTATAAGCCGAAGGATTTGCGGGTCGACGTCGCGTGGCGCAAGTTAGTCGAGCGGTTGAACCACGCCGATGCTCCGGTCGAACTACGGGCAGCTCACGCAATAGCACGCGACGGTTATGGCTGGACCGAGTTTATCAATCATACGGGGTGCGACGATGAGGCAGGCTGCAAGCTTTTTTTTCGACGCGCCGGTGCATGGCTTGCGCTGTTCCACTGTTTCGCCGCTACCGACATGCATCAGGAGAACATAGTTGCGGCCGGCGATTACCCTGTGCCAATCGACCTGGAAATGATCCTGCAGGCAACCGCCGTGGAGCGCCAGTCTCGAGATCCCGAGGGACTTGCCTTTGACGCCGCCCAGGAAATCCTCGCTAACTCGGTCGCGACCGTCGGCTTAATTCCCGCGTATGGACGCACCGCCGAAAACGGCATCTTTGCCTTCGGTGGAATGGCGTCGGATTGGAATTCGAAAACAATCCTGCAGTGGAACCATATGAACTCCGACCTGATGCGGCCTTCGAAATCGAAGCCGAGCCGCAAGAACAATCCGAACCTGCCGCATGTCAACGGTCGTTACGCCAATTTTGCCGACCACATTGAGGATTTCGTATCAGGCTTCGAGGATTACGCAAAATTTTTGCTGCGCCGAAGCAGAACGCCAAATATGGGCGGCTTGTTCGATGGATTTGCCAACCTTCCCGTCCGTAAGGTCGTTCGTCGTACTCAATTTTATTACATGCTGCTTCAGCGCCTGAAGAATCCTCGAAGCATGGGTGACGGCGCGATCTGGTCGGCGCAAGCGGACTTCGTTGCCAGGCTGGCCGATTGGGACAAAGAAAGTGATCCCTTTTGGGCTTTGCAGCGCGCCGAACGATCCGCGCTCATGACGTTGAACGTGCCGCGTGTGGTATCGCCGGATGACGGAACCGAGATCCGCGATGCGACCGGGCTGTTGGTACAAACCGAGTCGATCAGCGGCATGGATCGCGCCCGTGCACGTGTCAAAGACTTCGACGAACAGGATATCGCCTGGCAGGTCGAGGTCATCCGGCACAATACGCGCTCAATTTCGAACCCGCGCCAACAAAGGATCATAAGTGCCGAACCGCAGGAAGCGTTGCGGCCAGATGCGGCTGACGCGTCCATGAAGGAAATGTTCGTCGCAGAAACTAACAGGATCGTCGACGCGCTTTCCCGGCAGGCAATTCGTCGTGGCTCCAGTGCTGCTTGGATCGGTCTCGATTGGCTGGGAGAATCCGAATTCTTCCAGCTCATTTGTTTAGGCCCAGAACTCTACAACGGTGTGTCCGGAATTGCGGTCTTTCTTGCTGCACATTCGGAAGTAACCGGATCGCCGTCTTCCGGCGAACTGGCGCTGGCCGGCGTTTCGCATCTTCGCAAGAATTTGAAAAGCCTTAACGCCGCGCGCATGGCTCGATCAGTGGGGATCGGCGGCGCCGCTGGCTTGGGTTCCCTGGTCTACGCCCTGACGGTGATGTCGGAATGCCTGCATGACGAAGATTTGCTTGCAGACGCGCATGTGGCGGCAGGATTATTCACTGACGACCTCATTGGATCGGACAAGCAGCTAGACATCATCGGCGGCAGCGCTGGTGCGATCCTAGGCTTGCTTCGCCTTCATCGCGCCACTCAATCCGAGGAGGCATTGAGGAGCGCAACGAAGTGCGGCGAGCACCTGATTCGTCAAAATCGACTTGGACAGCAGGGCCACCGCAGCTGGGTTGGCCAAGGCTTTGGTCCACAAGCGCTGAACGGCATGGCCCACGGCGCGGCTGGATTTGCCTACGCGCTTGCTTCGTTGTCAGCGGCGACCGGGCGCGAGGATTTCGGGCAGGCCGCGTCGGAGTGTATTGCATTTGAAAATTCAAGCTACGACGCAAAACGCAGTAACTGGCCGGATTTGCGCCGGAGCGGACAACCATCATGGCCATCCCAGTGGTGTCATGGAGCGCCCGGTATCGGCCTTGCGCGGATCGCTACGGCCAGACAGGGGGGACTGGATGCCGAGCTCCTGGTAAAAGACGTCCGCCGCGCAGCCGACGGCGCAGAAAAGAACCGGCCCGGCGCCGTGGATACGCTCTGCTGCGGCACTCTTGGCAGCATCGAATTCCTCTACGAGGCCAGCAAGTTTCTTGGACGCATCGATCTTCGCGAACTCGCCTCACAGCGGCTAATGGTGATTCTGCAAACCGCCGCGACGACCGGCAATTACCGGTGGCACGGTGGAACAGGGCGATTTAATCTGGGCTTGTTTCGCGGACTTGCTGGCGTCGGCTACACCCTATTACGGCGCGTCGACGACTCTCTTCCTGATATTCTTATTTGGGAATAGCTGCGTTCTCTCCAGCTCTAGGATATCCAGCGCCACTCGCCAGTGCGCGGCGCAGCACGACAGCTGGTATACGTTCAGGATGCGGTAAGCTAATCCATTGCCGATTGTCGCAAATTCGACCCCGCAAAAGACTAAAAAATCGGCAACCTTTGCAGGTTTCTCGCAGACTGCTAGAGCGATTTGTCCTGCTTCTTCAGCGACTGAGCTTCGCCGGGTGGGCGGAAATACGAGACATGAGGACCATCTATCGGTACCGGAAGGAACGGCATTTCGCTTGTCTGCCGGACGCGATTTGGCCACTGGTCGCGGATACCGCCCGCATCAACGAGCTGGTGGGCTCTCCGATCTATGGCGTCGAGGAACGCGCCGACGCCCACGGACGCATTCACCGCTTCGCCAATGCCGGCGTTGGCCCGATCCGTCTAAGGTGGGAGGAAGGCTTTGGCGAGTGGCAAGAAAATCGGCAGTTGACGCAAGTCCGCCACTTCATGAACGGCCCAATCCGTCGCTTCCAGGCAAGCGCTGAACTCTATCCCGAGGGCACAGGAAGCCGGCTGGTCTTTCTTGCCGAAATCCAGTGCGTCGGCGTTTTGGGCTGGCTGGCGAAGATATCCGGTCTCCTGGACCGGGAAGGCGACAAGCGTCTCGCTGTGGTCGAAAGGTTGATCGCCGAAGCCGCGACGCCCGGTCAAATGCTGGGCGCGAAGGAGAGACCCGCGGCGGATGCTGCGGCGCGACGCCGCCTGGATGCGCTGATCGCCGATCTCGGACGCGACCCGGCGAGCCACGGCCTTGCCTCAAAGCTTGCCGAGTTCCTGCTGCGTGCCCCGGTCGTGGCGCTGCGCAGTATTCGCCCTTTGGCGATCGCGCGAACTTGGCACGCGTCACCAGAGGACACCGTGGAGCTGTTCCTCGCGGCGCAGCGTTTAGGCATTCTCGCGCTGGGGTGGGATTTATTATGTCCGCGCTGCCGCAGCGCCAAATCGCGGGTCGAACATCTGCACGAACTGCCGCGCGGTGCGCACTGCTCGTCCTGCAATATCGATTATCAGCGCGACTTCACGCGGAATGTGGAACTGACTTTTCATCCCCAGCCGTGGTTGCGGCCTCTGCCGGACGGCGAGCTCTGCCTGCTTGGGCAAGGCACAACCCCGCATGTCAAATGCCAGGTTGAAGTGGCGCCAAGTGCGAGCAAGAGCTTTGCATTGACGCTGCAGCCGGGTCTCTACCGCTTTCGCACGATGGAGACGGCTGCCGAGGCGGACGCCACCGTCGGGCACGACGGAATTATCCCCGAAATCACGGCGAGCGGCGCCGGCACTTTAGTAACGAAGCACGGCCGCAGGGATGAACTCACCATCCACAACGAGACCGACCAGCCGCTGTTCTTCATCGTCGAGGACCGAAGGTGGGCCGAGGATGCGTTGACCGGCGAACGCGTCATCGCCATGCCGGCATTCCGGCGGCTTTGCCCAGAACACCTCTTGCGTCCCGGCGACGACGTGGAGATCGGCCAGGTCGCGATCATGTTCACCGATCTACAAGCCTCCACCAAGCTCTATGACGATCTCGGTGATGCCACCGCCTATCGCCTCGTGCGCGAGCATTTTGCTTTTCTATCTGAACGTGTCCAGCGTCATAACGGCTGCATCGTCAAGACCATCGGCGACGCAATCATGGCGGCGTTTTACGATCCGGCAGACGCGGTGCGGTGCGGGCTGTCAATTCAGGACGAGGTAGCGAATTTCAATTGTGGCCGTGCCGATGGCGGAATCGTCCTAAAGCTCGGGTTGCATCTCGGTTCCTGCATTGCCGTAACCGTCGGTGGCTTGCTCGACTACTTCGGTTCCGTGGTGAACACGGCATCGAGGCTTGAGCACCAATGCAGGGGCGGTGAGATGGTCATATCTGAGGCGGTACTGGCCGATTCCGAAGTGCGGGAGGTTCTGGCCGGCCGAACTCTGGCCGAGGATAGCGTGCTTTTACGCGGATTAAGCCGGCCGCTACGCTTCGTGCGCCTCGCACCACCCGCGGTGGTAATGGAAAAGCACATCGCCCACGGCAACGATCGGGAGCAGCACGTACCATGAGGTTTGTAGCCTTTAGGAAAATCGCGCAAGCTACGCCCAATCCGGTGTCGAACGTCTTTACCCTTGCTCAACCTCAATCATGGGAGGTCCTTGTGAATCGCCGATCCTTGCTCGCATCCGCCCTTCTGACTCTGGCGGCGCAGCGACTTCCGCTGCAGCTGTTGTCAAGCCCCGCGCGAGCAGCAACGCCGAACTGGCGGCACGGCGTATCGCCGTTTGGCGATCTGAAATATAAACCCGGCTTCGCGAGATTCGACTACGTCAACGTCAACGCCCCAAAGGGCGGCGCGGTGCGGCAAATGGCGCTTGGCACCTATGACAACTTCAACATCGTGGTCGACGGCGTCAAAGGCACGCTCGTGTTCGGCATCGATCTCAACTACGACACGCTGTTGGCGCCGGCCCTCGACGAAGTCTCAGGCGCCTATGGGCTCGTCGCCGAAGCGGTCAGTTACCCGGACGACTTCTCCTCGACTTCATTTCGACTGCGACCGCAAGCAAAATGGCACGATGGCAAGCCGATCACGGCCGAGGACGTGATATTTTCGTTCGAGACTTTTACGAAACTAAGCCCGCAGGTTGCGGCCGGGTACGCGCACGTCGTCAAGGTCGAGCAGACTGGCGAACGCGAGATCACCTTCACGTTCGATGGGCCAGGTAACCGCGGACTGCCGGGGACGTTGGGTCAACTCGTCGTCTTGCCAAAGCATTGGTGGGAGGGCACCGACGACAGCGGCAAAAAACGCGACATTGGCTCGACCACGCTGGAACCGCCGCTCGGCTCCGGCCCCTACCGCGTAACGGAGTTTTCGCCAGGCCGCAGCATCGTCTTCGAACGTGTCAAGGACTATTGGGGCGCGAGCCTCAACGTCAATATCGGTCGCGACAATTTCGATGAGCTGCGGGTCGAATATTTCCGCGATGGCTCCGTGGCGCTGGAGGCTTTCAAGGCAGACGCCTTCGACTGGCGCATCGAGAACAGCGCCAAGAGCTGGGCGACCGCCTACGATTTCCCGGCGGTTGCCGACAAGCGTGTCCTCCTCGAAGAGTTCCCAATCAACAACATCGCAATGATGCAGGCTTTCGCTTTCAATGTTCGCCGTGCCAAGTTCCAGGATCCGCGCACGCGGCTCGCCTTCAACTATGCGTTCGATTTTGAGGAGATGAACAAGCGGATCTTCTTCGGCCAATATAAACGCATCACCTCCTACTTCGAGGGCACCGACCTCGCGTCAAGCGGGCTGCCGAGCGGCCGAGAGCTCGAACTCCTGAACACCGTGCGCGACCAGATACCGGAGGAAGTCTTCAAAAAGCCGTACGGCAATCCGGTCAGCGGCAATCCGGCGGCGGTGCGTGACAATCTGCGCGAGGCGACCAGGCTCCTTAAGGGGGCAGGTTATGAGGTGCGCGACCAGCAACTCGTCGACGGCAAGACAGGTGAGCCTTTCACGGTCGAATTCCTCGGCAACAACCCGAACTTTGAACGGGTCTCCCTGCTCTACAAGCCCTCACTTGAGCGCCTGGGGATAGCCGTGTCGGTTCGCACGGTTGACGAAGCGCAGTACGAGAACCGGCTGAGGACCTGGGATTTCGACATCACGACGTTTGGTTGGAGGACAACGCAATTGCCCGGGAACGGGCTGCGCGACTATTGGGGTTCGCGGGCGGCCGACGAGTCGGGCACGGACAACGTGGTCGGCATCAAAGATACGGCAGTCGACGCGATGATCGACCGTGTCATCCACGCCAATAGCTACGATGAACTGGTTGCCGCCGCCAGGGCGCTCGACCGCATACTGCTTTGGAACTTCTATGTCGTGCCGCAATGGAGCTACAACAAACAGCGCACCGCGCGCTGGGACCGGTTCGGCCATGCCGATCCGCTGCCCAAATATGGCATTTCTGGATTCCCGGCGCTATGGTGGTGGGATGCCGATAAAGCGGGCAAGGTCGGAGCGCATCCGTAATCTCGGTCGCGTATTCTGTTCCCCGTTTCCGCGATTATTTTCTACGCGGGCGCGCCCGATTTAGGCGTGCTTGGTCGTGCTGGCGCCGAGCAACTTCGCCGCGTCTTCGAACTGTTCGAGGAAGACCAGGCCGATGCCGCGGGTCAAGGCGCCTGCGGTGAATGCAGAGACCGCAAGTCCGACGAGCGCGCTTCCGGGAACGGCAAACGCGAGCGTCGAAGCGGTTGCAGTCCCGACGCCAGTGGGCACCGCGCCTCCCACTAGTCCGATGATGGTGGAGCGCGTCCGCTCACGCTCCAATGGCACGCCATAGAGTTCGCTCAACTGTCTCACCATCCGCATGATAATGGAGGCCACGCCGGCGACATTCACAACCGGCAGCGGAAACAGGCCACCCACAGCGGCGTAGGTTTCGTGCCGCTGCACGATTCTTCGCGCCAGGCGGCGCCGCCGGTCCGCCTGGTGACCCGCATGCATCGCCGGCGCGATGACCTGGCCGTTGGCAGCCGACCGCGAGAAACCCTCAGGCGCAGGCTTCATCCTGGCAGCTTGAGCCGCTTCGCCGAGGATGGCGCCTGTCGCAATTCCGCGGAGTTCGGCATCCGTTCGCCTGATGGCTCTGGGCAGCTGCTTGCGAGTCATGCGACTGCCTTTTGCGCTCCAAGCACCATATCGACCTCCTCGGTGATGGAGGCGATCTCCCGGGCGGCAGGTCCTTTCCAGCTGATCAGGCTCGGCGTCGCCCCCCACAGGGCAGCCTCGGGATAGATAACCCGGTTCGACATCTCGCTCTGAAGCACCGGCAAGCCGGCATCAGCGAGTTCTGAGCGGATCTGCCTGGCGATGATGGAATCGCGGGTCGTCTGCGTCAGCACACAACGGAAAGGCGGTCGTCGACCATTGGCACGGTCGGTGAGAATACTGAGCGTATCCAGCATGCGGTCGACGTCGAAAGGCGAAGGCTTGACTGGGACCAGCAGAAAATCAGCCACCGCCAGACAGTCCAGTGTTGTGCTGGAGCGAAACCCCGGCGTGTCAATGATCACCAAGCCGTTGCCAGCGAGCCGCCGTGCCGTTCTCGCGGCTTCCTCGGTCGCGTCCTCGACCACGAAGACGCCGCCCAGCGCGCGTTCGCGTGCCACGAGCCGCACGATCGAGCGCTGTGGATCAGCATCGATCAGCGTCGGGCGCCGGCCGGTAAGATGCCAGTGGACTGCCAGGCAACTCGCCAGCGTGCTCTTGCCGCTGCCGCCTTTCATGGTGGCGACCGTGATGATCGTGCCCATTACTCCCACGGACTCCTGCCAGGAGTAGGCTTGGTGATTCGTTTTCAAATGTATCAGATTCGGCGCCGACAGCCTATCTGTATGCCTCTTCGGGTTGAGAACGCGCCAACCTTCTGGCGAAGCCACGATCAATTCTCAACGGCTGTCTTGCCAATCTCAAGACGCGTGCAGGCACCCCTGAGCGCCCGTGTGACGCTGCGGCGAACAGCGATCAGTTCGCCGATTCGAACCAGCGCAGAAACTGACCGCCGGCAACGCCTCGCGTGAGCGCGAGGTTATATTCCTTGAAAACTTCGAATTTGTGCCAGCCACCAGC
>DASPWJ010000182.1:0-17997 GCA_035621895.1 Burkholderiaceae bacterium
TGAGGTTTACCCGACCCGACTTTCGGCGTCTGATCCCCAAATCAGTCTTCGCCCCCAGCTTGTGCTGGGCGGCGGATCATCCGAATCACTGCGCTCGTGGCTACGAGTGGCCGGCTTTAACGTCACAAGCTGCATTGCGCCGGTAATGCGGATGCATTCGTCGTTTGCCGACAGTAATACCCATGCCAACGTTTCGGTCTCGGCGCGCTGCAGCTTTCATTAAGTGAACAAAGGCTTCGTGCTGCAGCGTCTCGGGCCGCGGGGACTTACCTAATGTTTTGAGGGCTCACTGTCCTCGGCCTCGAGCAGCACGGCGGTTGCATTGAGCAACTGTTCCGTCGTTGCCGTATTTGCCTCTGGCGGTACCGGCCAACCCTCCAGTGCTAGAACGGTCTGCGCCATGGGGTCGGGCTCGAAATTGAGCAACTCAAGAGAAGTCGGCCCGGGAGGAGTTGGCCGTGTGTTCTGGGCTTCCGACACGGGCGTCGCGGCGGGAGCAGGTTCGCTCGGGGCCACAGCTTGCATGTTCTGGGCATCCGAGACTTGCTCAGATGGCGCCGCCATGGGCTCGGAGGCTGGCGGCGGCGCAGCCTCTGCCTCGAGTTGGGCATGCGGTTGGGCCAAGCCCGCTTCGGCGTTGGCCATCGTGCTTTCTGGCAGCGATGGCGCCGCTGCATGCTCGGGATGCTTGGCTGTTGGCGCGAGCGCCGGCGCCTTGGGCGCGGGCTGCATTGGGCGAAGCAGGACGGCCTGCCGGGCCGAGGCCTGAAACAGATCGGAGCTTTCGTCGCTGACGCTCGCCACCGGTGCAGCGGACGCCATGGCGGGGGCCGCTGCGGGCGATGGTTCTGGCATTGGCTCTGGCGTTGGCAGGCTCGCCGCCGTGAGCACCGGGATGGTGGCGTCCTGGATCTTGCCAAAAGTGCGGGAAATGTGCCCCGCATCGACCGGTTTACCGAACAAGTACCCCTGACCGCGTTCGCAGCCCAAGGTCTTGAGCAGCTTGAGCTGATCGACACGCTCGATGCCTTCGGCAACGACCTCCTTTTGCAGAGCGTGGGCCATGTTGATGATGGAGGCCACAATCTTGCCCGCGTCGTTTTCGGGCCGCGCGTCCACCAAAAAGCTCATGTCGAGCTTAAGAACACGTGCGGGCATGGTCTTGAGGTAGCTAAAGGAAGAGTAGCCGGTGCCAAAATCGTCGATGGCAATGAGCACGCCATCGGCCGAGAGCTGATTGAGGGCCTCCATGGCCGGCTTTCCACCCTCAATCAACATCGATTCCGTCACTTCAATTTCCAGCGCACCAGGCGGTACCTTGATGGAATTGAGCAGTTGGCGAACCGTAGGAACGAAATTGCTGCGCGGCAACTGGCCGTTGGAAACGTTCACCGAGACGCGTGGCACGCGCACGCCCTCCTCGCGCCAGCGTTGATATTGCAAACACGCCTCCATCATCACCCAGGCGCCGATCTGCGGAATCAGGCCAATTTCTTCGGCGTACTCGATAAAGTCTTTCGGATAAAGCAGGCCGCGGGCCGGATGCTGCCAGCGAACCAGGGCCTCTACCCCACATAGCGCGCCCGTTTTCAGATCGATCTGCGGCTGATAGTGCAGTAGCAGCTCGTGCCGCTCCAGGGCATTGCGCAACTCGCCATCGAGCAGCGAGCGGCGCTTGCTCTCGGCGTTCATCGGTTCCTCGTAAAACGCGAAGCGGCTGCGCCCGGCGCTCTTGGCTCGGTACATCGCGGTATCGGCCATCTTTAGCAGTTCGGCGCCGCCCGTGCCATCGTCGGGGTACATCGCAATGCCCACGCTTGCCCCGGTATAAATCGTCTGGCCTTCGATTTCAAAGCGCCTTGACAGCGACTGGATTAGCTTACGTGCCACCGAAGCGGCCTCGCGCGTTGTCTTTACTTCCGACAAGATCACGGTGAACTCGTCGCCGCCGATTCGCGCTACCACGTCGTCCTCACGCACGTGGTTGCGGATGCGGTTGGCCGCCTGGATCAGCAGCCGATCGCCGAAAGCGTGCCCATGCGTGTCGTTGGCCTGCTTAAAGCGGTCCAAATCGATGAACAAGATGGCAGCCATCGACTTGTTGCGCTCCGCATTGGCCAGCTCCTGCGATAGCAACGATTGCATCGCAACGCGATTGGGCAAACCGGTAAGCGGGTCAACGTAGGCCAGCGAGTGCAGTTTTTGGTCGCGCTCGGCACCGCTAAAGCCGGCGATCAGGCGGTTGGAGACGCCGATGAGCATCTTCATCTGACTGTTCGAGAGCTCGGTTGCGTCATGGTGGCACGTCACCATCACCCCCCAGGCGCGGCTGCCCCGGGAGACCGGCATGGACAAAAAGTGCCCCACCCCGTTCTCGCTCCTCAGGCGTTGCTCAAATTCCTCCGGAAACGGCGATTGGGGCTCGGTTTTGCTGGTTGGCGTCATCGGAATGCGCCGCCGAAGCTCCGCACTCATCTCGATCTTGTGACTGTCGATGCGGTTGCGTTCGCCCTTGCCCATGACGAATAAGCGCATCGTATCGGCGGTGTCCGACTCGAACAGCCCAAGTACCACCAGATCGGACTCGGCGACGTAGCGCATGCAGCGCAACGCATTGCGGATCAGGGCGGCGACGTCGAGCTTGGTCAAGATCGCATCGTCCATTTGCGACAAAATTCCCTGTATCGACAAGCTTGTGCCCAGCGTGTAGGCCATCTCGTTAAAGGCACGCGTAAGCTGCCCAAGTTCGTCGTGCCCCGCCAGGGGCAATGAGATGGCGAAATCTTGCTTGGCGATGCTGCGGGAGGAGGCAATGAGCCGCTGCAGGCGCCGGGCGATTAGCTGACCGTAAATGGCGCCCAGCGAAAGGGCGATGATGGCGGCGCCCAGCGCAACGTCTTGCAGCAGCTCAATGAGCGGTTCGGAAAGCAGCAGGCGGTCGTAGAGCAAGGCGGCGAGGACGCCGATGGGCAGCGTCGCCAACGCCAGGTACAGCCCCATCATGCGCAGGCCAATCACACTTCGAAACGCCCTGATCTTCGGTCTTTTCATCTACGGCAATCAAGAAATGCGATCTTTCCGCACCTGGACCGCGCGCTAGCAGCGCCACTGCCCCCGAAACCATCGGGTACCCGTCGCGGCCGCACCCGCAGCGGCAGACCACCACGATGCGGCCCTAGCCTGGTGCGCCACTGGCTCGAGCGGCAGATCCTCACGCAAGGCGGTACCCCACCCCTGCTTTTCGGACAGATTGCCCCGAGTTAAACGACGCCAATCGCCTAAATTGCGTCGGAAAACACCTCCCTTCACCCGCACCATCGCAACGAGGATTGGCTCCGCGCGCAGCGCTTCGGGCTTGTCCCCGGGATCTCTACGGGTTTGGGTGCACGCGCGCTCTTCGCGGCGCCGCGGGCGCGTACACTTTGGCCGGGTTCGGTCCGTATAAGGGGGTGCGAGATGACCATCAAAGTGGGCGACAAACTGCCCGAAGGCAAATTGCAGGAATACGTCGAAGTCGAAGCGGCGGGCTGCTCGATTGGCCCAAACAGCTTTTCGGTGCAGGACTTAACGCCGGGTAAGAAAGTCGTGATATTCGGCGTGCCGGGAGCGTTTACGCCAACTTGCTCCGCACAGCACGTTCCGGGCTATTTGGCGAACTACGAGGCGCTACACCGCAAAGGCATCGACGAAATCTGGTGCCTTGGGGTCAATGACGCGTTTGTAATGGGCGCTTGGGCCCGCGATCAAAAAACGGCCGGCAAGATCCGCATGTTTGCCGATGGCTCGGGCACTTATACCAAGAAGCTGGGCCTGGAGCTGGACTTAACGGCTGCGGGCCTCGGTACGCGGTGCCAGCGCTTTTCGATGCTAGTCGATAACGGCGTGGTCAAAACCCTGAACGTCGAGAAACCGGGCAAGTTCGAGGTAAGTGACGCACAAACCATGCTTCGCCAAGCAGGCTAGACACGGGCGCGCGATAACGGGCAATCGATCGTGAGGCTCGTGGGGCAGCGCGCGCGACGCGCGCTGTGGCCTCTTGCTAACTGCTCTGCGGGCGCTGGTGTAAGACGAAGTCGCGCACGCGAAAACCAACCGCCAACAGCAAAATTGCGTACACCGCGCTTGCAGCCCCAACCGTGGCGACCAGCCAGGCCGCCCGCGCGAGCGCGCCGACCGGGTTGATGCTGGTAAAGGCGTAGTTGCGCTGTATCCAAACCAACGTTAACGCCAATCCTCCCAGCGCCAACGCGATTCGTAGCGCGAAGAGGCGCCATTCGGGCCCCGGCGAATAAATCTTCCGACGCTGTAATCCATGCAGTAGCAAGGCGCAGTTGACCAGCGCGCCGATGCTGATCGACCAGGCCAGCGCCGCATGCTTGAGCCACGGGACAAGCGCGATGTTTACGACTTGTGTAGCGGCCAACACCATCAGGCCAATACGAACCGGGGTGCGAATGTCTTGGCGCGCGTAAAAGCCAGGTGCCAAAATTTTTACCCCGATCAGCCCGAGCAAACCTGCGGCGTATCCGCGTAGCGCCGCAGCCGATTGCGCCACGTCCAGCGCGCTAAATCGTCCTCCTTGGAAAAGAGCGGCAATAAGCCCTTCAGCAAGAAGGGCCAAGCCTAGGGCGGCGGGCAAAGCCAAAAGGCAAGTCAAGCGCAAGCCCCAGTCAAGAAGCTTTTGGTAGTGCTGCGTATCGCCCGTCGCGTGGGCACTCGATAAGGTGGGCAGCAGTACCGTGGCGATCGCCACGCCGAGCAGTGCCGTTGGCAGTTCCATGAGGCGGTCGGCGTAATACAGCCACGAATTGCTTCCGGTAGCCAGGTGCGAAGCGATGTTGGTGTTGATAATCAGACTCAGTTGAGCGACCGAAACCGCAAACACCGCAGGAAGCATCTGACGCAAGATGCGTCGCACTCCCGAATCGGCAAAAGACTGACGCAGCCCCGAAAGGTTTGGCAGCATCCCCAGTCGCGCCAACGCCGGCACCTGGATCGCAAGCTGCAGTGCCCCGCCCAACAGCACAGCCACCGCAAGCACCAAAATCGGCGGCTCCATCGCGCGACCGAGCAGCAGCGTGAGCGCAATCATCGAAACGTTAAGCAACACGGGCGTGAAAGCCGGAACCGCAAAGCGGCCAAAGGCGTTTAACACGCCCCCGGAGCAGGCGATCAGGGACATAAAAAGGATGTAGGGGAACATCCAGCGTGTCAGCAGGCTCGCAAGATCAAAGGCCGCCGAGTGCCGAAAGCCCGTGGCAATCACCGCCACCAGCAAGGGCGCGCCCAGGACACCGAGAATCGAAAGCGTGAGCAGCACCCAAAACAGTGCCGAGGCAACGTGCGAGAGCAGCGCACGTGTGCGCTCGGGTCCTTGCTGAATCTTTACCTCGGCAAAAATGGGAACAAAGGCCTGGGCGAAGGCCCCTTCCGCAAACAGCCGCCGTAGCAAGTTGGGGATGCGAAAGGCCACCGTGAACGCATCCATCTCGAGGCCGGCACCGAAAAAGCGCGCGATCAGCAGATCACGAAGCAGGCCAGTGACACGCGAGAGCATCGTCAGGCCGCTGATTCCGGCGGCAGCGCGCAGCAGATTCACGCCGACCGCAGGGCACGCTGCGCCAAGGCGTGCGGCACTGGTTTTGGTGTGCTCATTGTGCTACAGTGTAAAGCTTTGCTGCGCATCGCAAGAGATCGCGAGCTGTCGGCGCCGTTGCCATGCCGCTAGGCATCGAGCGAGGTGCCTGCATGTGCTAGCGAGAGCGCAGCCCGTGTACTAAGGATCGGGCAATGGCAAACACCAAACAGGCAAAAAAACGCGCTCTACAAGCACGCGCGCGCAACGTGCAGACGTCCGCGCAACGCTCGCGCCTGCGTTCGGCCATCAAAGCGGTGCGCAAGGCGATCGCGGCAGGCGACAAGACTGCGGCGGTGCAGGTACTGCGCCAATCGACGAGCGTGATCGATTCGATCGCCGACAAGCAAATCGTGCATAAGAACGCTGCTGCGCGCAATAAAAGCCGCCTTGCTGCGGCGATAAAGGCGATGGCTTGATGCGCTGACGGCGTGCGTCTTTCGCGCGGCCGCGTCTTCCGACCGCATGCCCAAGCCCTCTTCCAGGGTTGTCGTCATCAACGATGACCCGCTAATTCTCAGAGAACTGCTCAAAGGGTTAAACGCGGCGGCACGCGCGCTGGCTAACCCGTTTGGAATTTCGTTTGTCGGCGCGCCCACGCCGGCTGAGGGGCTGCGTCTGATCCGCGAGGATGGCGACACGCAGCTCGTGATCGTCGATGACAAGCTGGCCGCGGCAACGGAGCCCGCACAACGGCGCGCACGTCGGCACGGCGCTTCGGCCGCTGGCGCACGCAACCTCGCGCAGCGCATCTCGGCCCTGCGGCCGGAGATTGAGATCTACGTGCTGATCGAAAAGGCCAAGGCCGACCAGGTCGTCGATACGCTCTTTGCCGAAGCCGTGCACGGCTACTTTTACCGCGAAGAGCATGACTATCGAGGCATGTTTCGGATCCTCAACGCCCAGATCGCCGAGCGCGCCCGCACGCCGTTTTTCGATGCGCTGCGCTCCTATGTCGCATCGGCCAAGGATGCCTGGCACACCCCGGGGCACTTTAGCGGCGATGCGCTGCGGGGCAGCCCCTGGGTTGACGATTTTTACCAGTTCATGGGTGAAAACGTCTTTACCACGGACCTTTCCGTTTCGGTCAAGACGCTCGATTCGCTCATGGATCCCACCGGGGTAATTGCCGACGCTCAGCAGATCGCGGCCAAGGCCTTTGGTGCACGACGCACGCAGTTTGCGACCAATGGGACTTCGACCGCCAACAAAGTGATTTTGCAAACGCTACTGAAGCCCGGCGATAAGCTGCTTTTGGACCGCAACGCCCACAAGTCCATCCATCATGGGGTGCTACTGTCCGGCGCGCGTCCGATCTACCTCGATTCGAGCGTCAATCGCCAGTACGGCATCTTCGGCCCGGTCCCGCGCTCCACGATCGAAAACGCAATCGCGCGCAATCCCGACGCGCGCCTTCTGGCGCTGACCTCGTGCACCTATGACGGCCTGCGCTACGACCTGCAGCCCATCATCGAGGCGGCGCACGCGCGCAAGATCAAGGTGCTGATTGACGAGGCCTGGTACAGCCATGCACGCTTTCACCCCGATTTGCGGCCCACGGCCCTGGAGGCCGGGGCCGACTATGTCACGCAGTCCGCACACAAGACGCTGTCGGCGTTTTCCCAGGGCGCTCTTATCCACGTCAACGATCCGGAGCTCGACGAGCACAGTTTTCGCGAAAACTTCAACATGCACACATCGACCAGTCCCATGTACAGCATGATTGCGAGCCTGGACGTGGGTCGGCGCCAGGCGGTGATGGAGGGCTATAAGCTGCTGGAGCGCACCTTGGCGTTAGCTGGCGAATTGCGCAAGCAGATCGACTCGACGGGTGCCTTTCATGCGCTCACGCTGCAGGAGTTGTTACCCCGCGAAGTAAGAAAGGATGGCATCCGCCTGGATCCGACCAAGGTCACAGTCGATATCTCTGCTTGCGGTTTGACAGTTGATGAACTGCGCGATGAGCTGTTTTATCGCTTTAACATCACGGTCGAGAAGTCCACCTTCAACACGATCACGCTGTTGCTGACGATCGGAACGACGCGCTCAAAATGCTCGCGCCTGTACGATGCCCTGCGGCGCATCGCCCTAGAGCGGCGTGCACCGCG
The DNA here is from genome assembly GCA_035621895.1 of Burkholderiaceae bacterium. GTDB lineage: Bacteria > Pseudomonadota > Gammaproteobacteria > Burkholderiales > Burkholderiaceae_F > GJ-E10. Next base: position 7,744 of record DASPWJ010000182.1, read on the forward strand.
GCGCCTGTACCGCGCGCCGGTGCTGCCCGCCTTCACCGAACTGCGCTGTCTGCCGCGCGATGCCTACTACAGCGGTGGGGAGCTCGTCGGGCTGCTCGATGAAAACGAGCAGGTCAGCTACCGGCTCGTTGGGCGCGTTTGCGCGGACCAGATCGTGCCTTATCCACCCGGTATCCCGGTGCTGGTGCCAGGACAGTTGATTAACGAGAAGGCGGTCGAGTTTCTCGTGCGTACGCTACGCGTACACGGCAAGATGGAGTTGCACGGGGTCGTTTTCCAAGGGTATCTTCCGGCCATACGCGTCTTACGAGCCGACGAACAGCGGCGCCTGTGTGCCGCCTTTGCCAAAGAGTCCACGGGCCGCAAACGCTCTGTTCACCACTAGGTTGGCAATGCCCAAGTCCACCCCGGTGCTCCGGCACTTTCTGCAGTTTTCCGATTTCACGCGCCAACAAATCGAGCACGTGATCGAGCGTGCGCGGATCATCAAAGAGCGGTTCAAGCGCTATCAGACGTACCAGCCGCTGACCGACCGCACACTGGCGATGGTCTTCGAGAAGGCCTCAACGCGCACCCGCGTCTCCTTCGAGGCCGGGATGTACCAACTGGGCGGTTCGGTCATCCACCTGACAACGGGCGATTCGCAGCTCGGTCGCGCCGAGCCAATTGAGGACACCGCCCGTGTGATTTCACGAATGGTCGATCTGGTGATGATCCGCACATTCGAGCAGACCAAGATCGAGCGCTTCGCGCAGCACTCGCGCGTACCCGTGATCAACGGGCTTACCAACGAGTATCACCCCTGCCAGATTCTGGCGGACATCTTTACTTTTACCGAGCACCGTGGATCGATCAGCGGGCGCACGGTCGCGTGGATCGGCGACGCCAACAACGTGGCCTACACCTGGCTGCAGGCTGCGCAACTGCTTGGCTTCACCGTGCACGTATCCACGCCGCCAGGCTACCGACTCGATGCGCGCCTGGCCCCGCCGGGGCCCCATTACCGAGAGTTTGCGGCGCCCGCCGAAGCAGCACGCGGCGTCGATCTGGTGACGACCGACGTGTGGACCAGTATGGGCTACGAAGCGGAAAACGAGCAACGCCGGCAGGCGTTTGCGCCCTGGCGAGTGGACCAGCGCCTTATGGCCAATGCCCAGCCCGATGCTTTGTTCATGCACTGCCTGCCCGCCCATCGCGATGAGGAAGTGACGGCCGAAGTCATCGATGGTCCGCAGTCCGTGGTGTGGGATGAAGCCGAAAATCGGCTGCACGTTCAAAAGGCGCTGATGGAGTATTTGCTGCTCGGCCTCGATGTCCAGTAACGCGCGCAGGCAACTTAGCAAAGACGGGGAGATATTTTGGCAACATCGGCAAGGCAAACCAGCAGAAAAACAATGGGTCCGGTGAAAAAAGTGGTACTCGCCTACTCGGGCGGGCTCGACACCTCGGTGATCCTAAAGTGGCTGCAAGACAACTACCACTGCGAAGTCATCACTTTCACCGCCAACATCGGCCAGGGCGAGGAGCTGGAGCCGGCGCGGCGCAAGGCCCTGCAGATGGGGATTCCCAAAGCAAATATCTTCGTCGAGGACCTGCGCGAGCCTTTTGTGCGCGATTTCGTCTTTCCGATGTTTCGCGCCAATGCGCTGTACGAGGGCGAATACCTGTTGGGAACGTCGATCGCACGGCCGCTGATCGCGCAACGCATGATCGAGCTGGCGCGAAAGTGCGGTGCGGATGCAATTGCCCATGGAGCCACCGGCAAAGGCAACGACCAGGTGCGATTTGAGCTGGGCGCATACGCGCTGATGCCCGACGTGCGCATCATCGCGCCGTGGCGCCAATGGGATTTGCTGTCGCGCGAAAAGCTGCTGCGCTACGCCGACACCCACGGCATCCCGGTGGATTTTAAAAAGCGACGCGGTCAGGCGCCGTACTCGATGGACGCCAACTTGCTGCACATCTCGTACGAAGGCGGGGTGCTGGAGGACCCCAACTTTGAACCCGAGGAGAGCATGTGGCGCATGACCGTCTCGCCCAGCAAGGCGCCCGCCCGTGCGCAGGCCATTGAGTTGACCTATGAGCGCGGCGATATCGTCGCTGTCGACGGCAGGCGTCTTACGCCCGCACAAGCGCTCAGCGAACTAAACCGCGTCGGCGGCCGCCATGGAGTCGGACGCCTGGACTTGGTGGAAAACCGCTACGTGGGAATGAAATCGCGCGGCTGCTACGAAACGCCCGGCGGCACCATCATGCTCAAGGCGCACCGCGCAATCGAATCGATAACACTTGATCGCGAAGTGCTGGCGCTAAAAGACGACCTGATGCCGCGCTACGCGCGCATGATTTACAACGGCTACTGGTTTAGTCCGGAGCGCCGATTGCTGCAAACGCTCATCGACCAATCACAGCAACACGTCAACGGTACCGTTCGCCTGAAGTTATACAAGGGCACGGTAATGGTTACGGGCCGCAGCTCGCCGCGCGATTCGCTGTTTGATCCGGCGATCTCGACGTTCGACGACGACAAAGGTGCATACAACCAGGCGGACGCCGAAGGCTTCATCCGGCTCAATGCCCTGCGCATGCGCATTGCCGCCCGCGCTCGCACCCGCCGGCGAAGGTAAGGCGCCAAGCGCCTCGAGGCGCTCGGGCCGGCGCTGCTCAGGCGCCAACAATACGGACCTCCGGTTCGAGGTAAATCTCGAATTTCTCGTGCACGCGCTCTTGCACCTCGTGCGCCAGCGCTAGCACTTCGGCGCCGCTGGCACCGTCCTGGTTTACAAGGACCAGCGCTTGGCGCTCGTACGTGCCAACCCGCCCGCGGCGCACCCCGCGCAGTTGGCAGGCCTCGATGAGCCAACCCGCGGCAATCTTGTAGCGGCCGCCCGCCAAGGCGTAGCTCACCATCGATGGATGCCGCTCGAGCAACTCGGCATGGCGTGCGCGCTCCACGACCGGGTTTTTGAAAAAGCTGCCCGCGTTTCCAAGTTTTGCCGGATCCGGCAGCTTGCGCCGACGAAGTGCGCACACCGCCTCATAGATGTCCAGCGCGGTCGGGCGGGTGCAACCGCGCAGGGCCAACTCGCGCTCCAGCTCCGTGTAGCCCGTTATCGGTTCCCAGTGCAGGGGCAAGCGCAACGTGATTGATACGATGATGCGCTGCCCGTCCTCATCGCGCTTAAAGATGCTATCTCGGTAACCCAGCGCGCACTGCTCGGGCCACATGTCGCGGCACGCGCCGCTGGAGGCCTCCCAGACACGCACCGAGTGCAGTCGCTCGGAGAGCTCAAGCCCGTAGGCGCCAATATTCTGGATCGGCGCCGCGCCAGTCCAGCCGGGTATGAGCGCCAGGTTCTCCAGCCCCGGATGACCCGAGCGCACGAGCTGCTCGACCAATTCGGGCCAGCTCTGGCCGGCGCCAACGCGCAGCAGCTCGGCATCGTCGGTACGTCCCCCTGGCTCGATGCCCGGCAGCGCCGCTTGAATCACGAGACCGTCAAAGTCGCCCACAAACAGCACGTTGGAGCCGGCCCCAAGGATTAGCCGTGGCAGGTGCCGCAGCCGCGCATCATCTTGCAGCCGCTGAAGATCCGCTACGCTTTGGACGCGGCTAAACCAGGACGCGCGAGCGTCGACGCCAAAGGAATTAAACGGCTTGAGGGAAACGCGCTGCTCGAGTATCAACGCCATACACGATTATAAAAAGCCTTGGCCAGCGCCCAGGCGCAAAGTTTGCGGAGCCTTTCTTAGCGGAGGATTGCTGTGCCAAGTTTCGATGTCGTCTGCAAGCCCAATTTGGTCGAAGTGCACAACGCCGTCGACCAAGCCAATCGAGAAATCTCCAACCGCTTCGACTTTAAGGGCTCGGATGCACGAATCGAAGCGCACGACGAAGGCAAGCAGTGCGAACTGACGCTGTTTGCCGACGACGACTTTAAGCTCGGACAGGTTCGCGACGTCCTGCTTGCGAAGATGGCCAAGCGCTCGGTCGATTTGCGCTTTCTTGATCGCGATGCCGAACCCGAGAAAGTTGGCATGGAAAAGCGCAAGCAGACAATCAAGATCCGCGCGGGCATCGAATCGGCCTTGGCCAAACAAATCGTGCAACTGGTCAAAGACAGCCGCACCAAGCTCACCGCGAGCATTCAGGGCGACGCGGTACGCATCAGCGGCGCAAAAAAGGACGCTTTGCAGCAGTGCATGGCGCAGCTGCGCGCCGCGATCAAAGATGTACCCCTATCGTTTGACAATTTTCGCGATTGAAAACCCGCTTGTCGGAGAAATTCAGCCGATCGTCGATTTGCGCCCAAAACACAAAGGTTATCCACCATCCCCTATATGCGTGGTCGGAGGGATTAGTCCTTACAATGCGTTTATGGCTAACCCGCCTCGAAGCGCGCGCACTGCTATTCGGCCGCCACTTGCTGCGGCCGAGTCGGCCTATGGCAGTTTGCCGCCCCTGGTACCCGACATCATCACCGCGCGCCAGCGCCCTGCGACAACGGGTAGCGGCTCCTCACGACCTGAACCGCAGTTCGAATCGCCCCTGGATCCGCTCGATGATCTATCCATCATCGAGGCGCGCCATCCGGACATTGCGCGCGCCATTACCTTATTGTGGGGATACCCGGAGATGAACGAGTATTTCGAGCGAATTTGGGTTGCCGACGGTTTTCACGCCCCCATCGATCCGGATGCAATGAGCGAACTCATGCTCTTGGGGCGCTTACATCAGGCGATCACGCCCCAGCGCCCCGGCCGCAACATGGCCTCGATACTGAGCAACAACCGCTGGCAGCAAACCTCTTCGAGCCCCGCGCCCGATCCTTGGCGCGAAGTGCCTCGGCGACGCTAGCCCCCTACGCCTCGGGCGGCGCCAAGCGCGCCACCCGAGGGGGGCCCCAGCGCCCCTCCCCCTCCCATAGCTGCGAAAGCTATCGCGCGCCGAGCAACTCCAGCGCCGCCGCCGTCACGCGTTCGGTGGTTAGGCCAAAAAACTTAAATAGCTCGGGCCCCGGAGCGGACTCACCGAAGCGATCAATTCCAATGACGCGACCGCGTGCGCCCACATATTGGTGCCAGAGCTTTGTAACTCCGGCCTCGACGGCAACCACCGGAAGGCCATCGCCCAGAACGGAGCGCCGGTATTGGGCGTCTTGCCGGTCAAAGCGCTCGCAGCATGGCATCGAGACCACACGGGCAGCAATTCCGCGGCCCTCCAGCTCTCGCGCCGAATCGACCGCCAGTTGCACTTCCGAGCCCGTGGCCAGCAGCACAATCTGCGCCTTGGCTGCGGGCTCACGCAGCACGTAGCCTCCGCGCTCAATGCCGGCAATCAGGCTGTCGGAGTTGACCAGCGGAGGCAGCGCCTGGCGGGTAAAGAGCAAGGCACTGGGACCGTTACGCCTTTCAACGGCGCAGCGCCAGGCAACGGCGCTTTCGGTCACGTCACAGGGCCGCCAGACATCGAGTCCCGGAATCAGTCGCAAACTGGACACATGCTCAACGGCTTGATGAGTCGGCCCGTCTTCACCCAGTCCGATCGAGTCGTGCGTAAACACATGCAGCACCCGCTGGTGCATTAGCGCCGACATGCGAATTGCGCTGCGCGAATAGTCGGCAAATGTCAAAAACGTCGCTTCAAAGGGAATTAAGCCGCCATGCAGCGCCACGCCGTTCATGATCGCCGTCATGCCAAACTCGCGCACGCCAAAGTTCACGTAGTTGCCCGGTTGCTCGGGGCGATAGGTGACGGCAGCCTTCCAGTGCGTGAGGTTCGAATGTGTCAGGTCGGCCGAGCCGCCCAGTAGCTCGGGCAACTCCTTGGCAAGTACCTCGATCGCGCGCTGTGATGCCTGGCGTGTGGCCAGCTTCTCGCCCTTTGTCACCGTCTGCTCGACATAGGCCTGGTAGTTCGCGGCAAAAGAGCGCGGCAGCTCACCGGCAATTACCCGATCGAACTCGGCGGCATCCTGCGGATAGGCGGCGCGATACTTTGCCAGGCGCGCCTTCCACTCATCTTGCGCGGCCTTGCCGCGCGCTCGCGCATCCATCAGCGAATAGACCTCGGCGGGGATCTCAAATGGCGGATAGGGCCAATTGAGCTGCGCGCGCGCCTTGGCTACGCTTTCGGCGCCAAGGGCCGCACCGTGTATGCCTTCGGTGCCCTCTTTGTCGGGGCTGCCCTTGCCGATAATGGTCTTGCAGGCGATCATCGTGGGGCGATCGGAGCGGCGCGCACGCGCAATCGCTTCGGCCACCGCATTGATGTCATGGCCGTCGACCCGCTCGGCGTTAAAGCCATAGGCACGAAAGCGCGCAATTGTGTCGTCCATGAACCAGCCCTCGACTTTGCCGTCAATCGAGATGCCGTTGTCGTCGTACAGGCAAATGAGCTTGTTTAAGCGCAACGTGCCGGCCAGGCTGCAGACCTCATGCGAGATGCCCTCCATCAGACAGCCATCGCCCAAAAACACATACGTGTAGTGATCAACGATCTTTGCGTCGGGCTTGTTATAGCGCTGCGCCAACACGCGCTCGGCCAGCGCCATCCCTACCGCGTTGGCCAGGCCCTGTCCGAGTGGGCCGGTCGTCGTCTCCACGCCCGGAGTAACGCCCACTTCCGGGTGTCCTGGCGTCTTGGAATGCAGCTGACGAAAGCGCTTGATTTCCTCCATCGGCAACGCATAGCCGCTTAGGTGCAGCAGCGCATACTGAAGCATCGAGCCGTGACCGTTGGAGAGCAAAAAGCGGTCACGATCGGGCCATGCAGGATCCGTGGGGTTGTGCTTTAGGTGACGTTGCCAAAGCGCGATGGCGATCTCCGCCATGCCCATGGGCATGCCCGGATGGCCGGAGTTAGCCTGCTGCACGGCATCGACCGCCAGCATGCGAATCGCGTTGGCGGCGAGGGCCTCGCCGGTCGGTTTTGCTTGCGTCATTTTTGCTGCTCTCCTCAGTGGCGGCCCAGTGCTTTTTTGCGTCGTTCCATCATCCGCCAGATAAACGGCGTGAAGATCAACTGCATGGCAAGCTCCATTTTGCCGCCGGGCGCCACAATGGTATTGGGCCGCGACATGAACGAATCGTGCAGCATGTTGAGCAGATAAGGAAAGTCTATGCCCTTGGGATTGGCAAATCGGATCACCAAAAAGCTCTCGTCGGCCGTCGGGATCTCGCGCGCGATGAACGGGTTGGAGGTGTCGACCGCCGGCACACGCTGGAAATTGACGTGCGTGCGGGTGAACTGCGGACAAATGTAATTCACATAATCGGGCATGCGCCGCAATATGGTGTCGGTGACCGCCTCGGTGGAGTAACCCCGCTGCGCCTTATCGCGCTGGATCTTCTGGATCCATTCGAGATTAATCACAGGAACCACGCCAATCAGAAGGTCCGGGTAACGGGAGACATCGACTTTGTCCGTCTTTACGGCTCCGTGCAGGCCCTCGTAAAAGAGCAGGTCGGTTTCGTTTTCAAAGCGCTCCCAGGCGGTAAAGGTTCCGGGTTCCTGACCATAGGGTGCAGCTTCGTCGGCATCGTGCAAGTACTTGCGATGCCGGCCGTTGCCCGTTTCCGAGTATTCGCGAAATACGCCCTCGAGTTCCTCAAAGAGGTTGGCTTCGGGGCCAAAATGACTGAAGTGGCGCCGATTGGCTTTTTCCGCATCCGCCATGGCCTTGCGCATTTCCTTGCGGTCGAAGCGATGGAAGCTGTCGCCTTCAATGACAGCGGAGTTGATTTTTTCGCGGCGAAAGATCTTCTGGAACGTACGCGTTACGGACGTCGTCCCGGCGCCGGAGGAACCGGTGATTGCGATGATCGGATGTTTCTCGGACATGATGCTTCCTCGTTAAAGCGGATTCGGATTCATGTACCGTCGGCGAAGATTGCGCGCCGGCCGTTTTGAATTCACTCAGGCGTTGGAGCGAAACAAGCCGCGCATGTTAAATAACGGCGTGTCCAGGTCCGGCGTCTGCGGTTCGGTGTGGTAGCGCTCGATGCGCTCGACCTCTTCGCGCGAACCGAACACAAAACCAATGCGTTGGTGCGCCGACTCGGGCTGCACCTTGAGCATCGGTACCGAGCCGGTGCTGGCGCGGCCACCGGCTTGCTCGATCAGCATGCCGATGGGATTGGCTTCGTAGAGCAGGCGCAGGCGCCCGGGCTTGGTCGGATCCTTGGTATCGCGCGGGTACATAAACACACCGCCGCGGGTGAGGATTCGGTGCGCTTCGGCCACAAGCGAAGCGATCCAGCGCATGTTGAAGTCTTTGCCGCGCGGGCCGTTGCTGCCGGCCAGGCACTCTTCGACATAGCGGCGGATTGGCGGCTCCCAAAAGCGGCTGTTGGACGCATTGATCGCAAATTCCTTGGTCTGCGCCGGTATCGTCATTTGCGGGTGCGTGAGCAAAAATTCGCCGATCTCGGGGTCCAGCGTAAAACCGTAGACGCCGCGTCCGACTGTCAGCACGAGCATCGTGGCGGGTCCGTAGACCGCATAACCGGCGGCCAACTGCTGCGTCCCAGGCTGCAAAAAGTCACGCGTTTCGGCCCGCTTGCGCTCGGCGGGCGCGCGCAGCAAGGAAAAAATGCTACCGACCGAGAGATTTACATCGATGTTGGAAGATCCATCCAGAGGATCGAACGCGAGCAGGTAATCGCCCTGGCCGGGCACCTCGCTAATCCAGGGCTCTTCCATTTCCTCCGAGAGCATGCCGCGGGCATCACCACCCCATTGCAGGCAATGCAAGAACGTTTCGTTAGCGAGCACGTCGAGCTTTTGCTGCGCCTCGCCCTGAACGTTGGTTTCCCCGGCCGCCCCGTGCATTCCACTTAAGGCGCCGTAGGCCACGCGTCGCGATAAGGACTTGCATGCCAAGGCAACGGCAAGCACCAGGCTGTTAAACGCGCCCGAAGCCTCCGGAAATCGACGCCGTTCCTCGATCAAGAACTGCGTCAGCGTACGTGTCTTTATCAGCATTTGCCCTGTCTCCCCTTTTCGCAAACCGCCGGCCCGGGCGCCATATTGGCACGCGGGCCACCCGGAACTATTGCGCCATCTCAGTCCTGGGCGCGATTTCCCCCCTCGCCACCATACGCTGCAAATCCGCCAACTCGACCCAGCGCCGGGAAAAGCCTGCTACGGCGTCTTGCCACGGCGAGAGCGGATCCCCAAGATTGGGCACCAGCGCGTCGGCTTGGGAGAAATCCTCGCCGGTGGTGTACACGCTTGGCGTTGCCAGCACGAGGATACCCGCTTGGTGTGCCGCGGCGATCCCCGCGGGTGAATCCTCCACGGCAAGCGCCTCGTGTGGCGCGATGTGCAACAGCGCAAGGCAGCGCTCGTAGACGTCGGGGGCAGGCTTTTTTTTCGCGACCTGATCGCCCGCGACCACAGCCGAAAAGGCGTCCTTCCAATCCGCCCCGATTTGATGGCGTAGCAGTGCGTCGATATTAACCAGTGACGTCGTGGTGGCAATTGCCAACATGCACCCGGCCTCGCGCGCGTCTTGCATCAGGCGCAACACCCCCGGACGCAGGCCCGCTAGGCCGCAAGCCAGGTTCTGGGCATAGAGTTCGTTTTTGGACCGATGCAAAAGCTGCAGATCCGGATGGCTAACCACTAGACCTCGAGCGCGAAAGTAGGCGTCAAGGCGCTCCTTGCCGCCGGTAACCTTGAGCAACTCCCGATACTCGGCGACGGACCAGTTCGCTTCGATGCCGTGTTGGACAAATGCCAAATTAAACGCGCAGCGATGAAACTCCTCGGTCTCGGCAAGCGTTCCGTCGACGTCAAACAAAATCGCTTTGAGCATGGTCCTTGGCGCTTACCTGGGTTCGCAGGAGGGCAGGTCATTTTGAACTGCAAGCAAAAACGGGCGGCTTGCAATCTGCAGATTGTGTTGCCACAATTAGATAAGATCTATTAAATTATTTTGACCAACAGCATAAATTTATCTTATGCCAAGACGCCAACTGACGGTCCGGCAGCTCGAAGTGCTTGAAGCGGTGAGCCGCGCGGGCAGCGTGACGGCCGCAGCGAGCGCCTTGCACCTGACCCAGCCTGCGGTCTCCATGCAGCTGCGTCAACTCGAAGAGCAGCTGCAACTCTCGCTTTTTGAACCCGTCGGACGAGGACTGCAGATCACGGAGCCGGGTCGGGATTTGGCGGCGTTGGCTACGGATTTGCTTTTGCGGCTGGACGATTTTGCTTTGGCCGCGCGCGAATTGCGTGGCGTTCGCCGCGGG
>DASPWJ010000183.1:0-6269 GCA_035621895.1 Burkholderiaceae bacterium
AGCCTCCGAAGAAATCATCGATCATGTTCAAAGCATGAGCGTTTATTACGGCATTGACCCGGGAGGCGGCGGGCCCGTGCAATATCAAAGTGCCGCGCAGGTACAGGCCGCTAACGGCGGCGCTGGCAACTGGGCCAACGTCACGAGCGTGCGCGTGCAGCTGCTTACCGCCGGGGACGATCAGGGCGTGGCAGATTTGCCGCGCCCGGCATTGGCGTTCGGTGCGCCCAATACGCCGCCTGGCTTTGTTCCTCCCGACACGCGCTATTGGCAGCTTTTCACGGCCACTGCGGCGCTGCGCGACCGTTTGCAATAAGGGAAGGATCGAACCTATGCAAACACGAACCCTCGTTGCGAGCGCCGCGCGGCAACGTGGCGTTGCGCTGATCATTGGTTTGGTCATTTTGGTGTTGCTGGCGCTGCTTGGGGCATCGGCGTATTCCGTGGCCACGCAAGACGAACGCATCGCTGGCAACGCACGCGACCATGCGCGCGCGATGGCTGCAGCCGAGACGATGCTGCGTGACTGCGAGTATCACGTCCAGACCGGGGCCACTTTCGATAGCACGGGAACCACGGATCCGGGGATGTATTTGGCGCCGAGCGTGGCGGGGACGACCTGGCTCGGCGACCAGACATCGTGGGCGAATTTGAATCCTCGCTTGCTTCCCAATTACCAAGCGATCAATCCCGATTGGCTCGGTGGCCAGCCGCAGTGCATCGCCGAACTGCTGCCCGCGGGCGCCATTCCGGGAGTCAAGCCGGCGGGGCTGCCTCTGGGCGGAGTCGGTTCGCCGCAGATTGCGCATGTCACCGCACGCGGCTATGGACTTAATTCCAACACGGTGGTCACGCTCGTGTCCTACGTCTCATGGTGGTGAAGCAGAGCTCCGATGGCACAACAACGCTGGGCCGATTGGCGCAGGTGGAGGCAGTGATGGGTCGCGCGGTGCGCGTTTGCAAATGTCGGCTCCTAGATGGGCCAGCCGCCCGGCGCGTTTCCCGCTTTGCATCGCCCAGGCATCCAGCCCTGCTCCGACTTGGCGGTCGGTGGTTGCGTGCTACCTTTGGGCTGGCATCTACTATCGTTGTTGCCGCGACCTTGGTCGTTGGCCTGGGTGCGCCGGCTTGGGCGCAGTACAAGATCTCCCAGGTGCCCATGCTCGTTGCAAATCCTCCGCCTGCCAATATCGTGTTGACCATCGATGATTCGGGCAGCATGACGTATGCGTACGTGCCCGATTATGTTGGTCAGTATCCGAGCGCCGCGGGCTTTGCCTCGAGCTCCTATAACTCGATCTATTACAACCCGGCGATCACGTACAACATTCCGCCAGATGCGAACAATAACCCGGTGCCCACGACAAACTGCGCTCCCAATCCGGCGAGCTGCGCCCTGACCTCGTTTAAGAACGCGTACTACGACGGATTTAATCCCGACCTGGGTGCGGTCGACCTTTCGCAGAACTACACCGTAACACTTACCATGAACTATAACGGTGGCAGCCCTCCGACCGTGACCGTGGCGCCGGCCAGCGCTGGCACGTCGGGCAATCCCAGTCCGGCGTTTTACTACCTGTTTGTTCCCAGTGGCAATTGCGTTGCTCCGTCGCCGGGTCAGGCGCCGCCGGCGGACTCTTGCTACACGCAAGTCACTGTCAGTACGACTTCGGGTCCAGCTCTTTGCGCAACCGCTACCGGGACGGTGTTGTGCAGCACCCTGGCTGCGGGACAACAAAACCAGATTGTGGCGGCGGGATGGGATGAGACACAAAACTTCGCGAACTGGTTTTCGTTCTACCGCATCCGCCACTTATCGTTGATCTCGGCGGCGGCACAGGGCATGCAAAATGCGAGTCTTGCCAATACGCGCGTCGCCTGGCAGGCATTAAATACCTGCGCAGACAGTTTTACCAACACCAATTGCCAAGGGTGGCGAGGCACCCAGTTCGACGACCGGATCAGCCAATTCTCAGGACAGCACAAGATCGATTTTTATAATTGGCTGTTTCAGCTGCCCGCGGGCCAATCGACTCCGACCCGCGTGGCCTGGTGGCGCGTCGGCAACTATTTCAGCGATCCGACGTTGGGCTCCAATGGACCCTACGGCCTCGATCCGAACGATCCGAGCAATCTGCAGGCAACGGTGACTGGCCATGACCTGCTGTGTGCGTACAACTTTAACGTGACGCTGACCGATGGCCTTTGGAACCGCTTTAACGAGAACGGGCAAACGAACTTTTGTGGGATCGACAATACACAGGCACATTGCGGCAATACCGACAACACCTCGACGACGTTTCCCGACGGAACGATCTATACGCCTTCGACGACGTCTGCCTCGACCACGATTTACGGCGACGGCAACGGCGGCGGTGACAGCGCGATCTCCGACGGGGGACTCTCCGATATCGCGTTTTATTACTGGTCGACGAACTTGCGCCCGGATCTGACGGGATTTTATGTTCCACCGTACTACGCGCCGCAGTCGCCAACGAACCCGATACCGAGCACCGTTAATCCGACGACCGGCAACCCGAACGATCCGACCTGGCCCTACTGGAACCCGATTAACGACCCGGCCACGTGGCCACATTTGGTCAACTTCACGGTGGGTGTCGGGCTGACCGGGTTTCTTCAGTATCCGGGATTGCAGTGGTCGGGCGATGCGCACTCCGGCGCTGCGTACACGAACCTGCAGACTGCGGCGCCAAACTGTACCTCCGCGCTGAACCCCGCCTCGCCGACTTGTGTCTGGCCGCCCATTGACGTCAACGGCAGTGGCAACGGCTACACCGGCGCACTCGATGGCGCCGGCAACGTCTATGACTTATGGCACGCTGCGATAAACAGTCGCGGCAACGCGTTTAGTTCGGAGACGCCGCAGGACCTTGTGACGGCGATGCAGACCATCTTTTCTCGCATTCAGGGCCAGATTCACGGCAATTCGGCGGCAGCCGGAAGTTCGCCTTCGCTTACGGCGAGCACGGATCTGTACGTTGCCAGCTATGAGGGCTCGGATTGGCATGGGATCATGACGGCCTATGGCCTTGACGCGCTGGGCAATGTGATTCCCACCGCGGTTTGGCAGACCAGCGCATCGAGCATTCCTTCCGTTGCCAATCGACAAGTCTTCACGGCGAACAGCGCTTTGCCCACCTCCGGCTCGCCCATTACCGCCTCTCCTGGGATCCCTTTCGATACGACGGATTTGAACAATGCAGGCCTGCTCGTATCGAGCGTCGGCTGGGGATCGACAGCCGTTAACCCGAACCCGGTTGTCAATTACTTGCTCGGCGATGCGAGTAATGAACAGCGAAACGGCGGAACGTACCGTAACCGGCCCGTGACGGTTCTAGGCGACTTTGTCGATTCGAACCCGGTCTATTCCTGGCAGGAGAACTTTGGTTATCAAATCCTACCCGAGGGACAGGGACCCAATGGCTATGTGACGTTTTTGGCAAGCAAGGCCAACCGCCTGCCCATGGTCTATGCCGGTGCCAATGACGGCATGCTCCATGGCTTTAATGCAACCAACAATACCAGCGCAAGTGGCAACGAAGTTTTCGCGTACGTGCCACACAGCGTGATTTCCATTTTGCCTGCACTCGATGACCCCAATTACCTGCACCATTTCTATGTCGATGGCCCAACATTTGTTGGTGACGCGTACTTTAACAACGGCTGGCACAGTGTCCTGATTGGAACTACGGGCGCTGGCGGCCCGGGAATTTTCGCGCTGGACGTTACTAGTCCGCAGTCCTTCGATGCGGCGGACGTCCTTTGGGATATGGACGCAAACGCGGGCGCGACAACTCCACCCACCGGCTACGATGCCGATTTGGGCTATACCATCGGGCAACCGATCATCGCGCGCCTGAACGATGGCAGTTGGGACGTGATTTTCGGCAACGGCTACCTCAGTTATCGCGGCTGCGCGGTGCTGTACATCGTGCGTCTGCCCGACGGCCTCGTGCGGTCGATAGACACTTCCGGTGTCTCGTCCGGCTCACAGTGCGTGAATGCTGCTGGCACGAATTCCAACGGGCTGGGATCGCCCACGTTGTTTGACGTTGACCAGAACGGTACGACCGATTTCGTCTATGCGGGGGACCTGTTTGGTCACATGTGGAAGTTCGACCTGAGCTCGTCGAACCCGTCCAACTGGGCGGTCGCTTATACGACCGGTGCGGCGCCTGCCCCGCTTTTCACGGCGACAACATCAACCGGTGTGCCCCAACCCATCATCGCCGCGTCCAATCTGGGTCCAAGCCCGGGCAACAGCAACGCTTTGCTCGTTTATTTCGTCACGGGACGTTTGTTTGCCACCGGGGACCCGTCCAATACGACGACTCAAAGCGTGTACGCCATTCAAGATCAGGGCAGCCCGATCACAGCAACGCTGCGCAGCACGCTGGTACAGCAAAGCGTTATTGCTGCCACGGACGGCAGTGGCAACGAGAACATCAAAACGCCCTATGCGACAGTGGACCTGACGGTAAGCGATGGCTGGTTTATCGATCTTCCCAATGCTGGGGAGCGGGCACTGAGCACGCCCCAACTCGTCGGTGGCATGCTGATGTTCTCGACCGTGATTCCGCAATTACAACCGTGTAATGGCGGTTGCGGGGGATTTATCTATGCCGTGAACCAATTCAACGGCGACGGCGGTCTGAACTTTCTTGTTGATACGGCCAACAATGTCAGCTACGACGCCATCGCGACCCTGGTGGGCTGCGTCAAGGGCTTGACCTTGATTACCAAGGGTTCGACGCTGGAGTGGTACGCATCGGGCAATGGCGTGAATTTCAGCAGCGGCGGCTCGGGTTCAACGACAACTGCTGGTGGCGCCCTCGGTGGGCCCGGCAATACGGGCGTGGGCATCAACACTGCCATCGGAGCATCCAGCACCGCGATCCAGCATGGCGCAGGAAATCTCAACAATTCCGGCCGCATATCGTGGCACGAGCAGATCATCAATCAGTGAGGCGAGAGTTTTTGATGCGCGTGCGCGGATTTACCTTGATCGATTTGCTGATCGCCGTCGCCGTCGTTGCAATCTTGGCGGCGATCGCCGTTCCGAGCTATTCGGCGTACATCATTCGCGGCCAGCGTTCGGCGGCTAAAGCCGTTCTATTGCAGACGGCACAGTCAATGGAGCGCTTTTATACAAATAACGGATCGTACTCAAACGCGGGCGTTTTCCCATTGACGGCGGTTCTTGGCACCGCCAACTGTGTCGCAATTGCGCCCATGGATTCGAATCTGATCACCTATTGCGTCTCGGGCGCAAATACTGCGAGCGGCGGCTTCCTTCTTACCGCCACGCCTTGTGGCGACGGTCCCGGATGCCCCGCGACAGCCAACAACGGCTTTAAGGATCCTACCTGCGGCCAGCTGACGATCGATAACACCGGGACGAAGCAAGCCGTGATTGGTGGTGTGCTCGCCGCTCCAAGTGTCTCCGATCAATGCTGGCAGCAATAAGGCGATTTGGCGCCACAGGCGAGTGCCGCCCAACACCAGGCACTACTTTTTTGCGGTGCTTTTCGGCTCACCAAACGAGGCCCCCGCCTTGTCGGCCATGAAAGCTACGGCCCGGGCCACTTCCACATCCTCGAAGCTGCCGCCACCCTTGGGTGGCATCGTCCCAGCCTTGCCAGTGAAGCCTTCGATCGCATGCTTAACCAAGGCGTCAAAGCCTTGCGCAATTCGCGGACCCCAGGCTTTCTTGTCTCCCGTCTTGGGTGCTCCCGCAATGCCCTCCGCGTGACAGGCAGCGCAAGTTTCCTGATAGACCGCCTGGCCGTTTTTTAGCGCAACTGAGCTTGTTGCGCCGCTCGCCGGCAGCGCTTCAGCCATTGCCAAGTGGGCAATCGGGCGCAATCGCTCGGCAATCGCCTCCGGCGTCATGGTACCGGCGGCCGCAGTCTTGTTGTGCAGCCCTGAAAGAAAGTAGCAAACGATCAGGATCGGTACGGCCGCGGCCAAAATGCGCAACAACGGAGGCGGAAAAAAGCTTGCCAGGGTGCTGTTGTTCTTCATCGAAGGTCCCTCCTGGAACTCGTGGCGCCTTGTTTTGCGCGATTATATTTGCGGCTGTCCGCTTGCGTGCTTGCACTGTGTCAAAGCTCGGCGTTATCGGGGCGGCGGCGGGGGAAGGTTTTTCAGCGGGTACACTTCGCCCGCAGGCGCCCGTAGCTCAGGGGATAGAGTATTGGCCTCCGAAGCCAAGGGTCGCAGGTTCGATTCCTGCCGGGCGCGCCACA
>DASPWJ010000184.1:0-4822 GCA_035621895.1 Burkholderiaceae bacterium
TAGCAAGAACATTTTGCCGGCACCAAGCCGCCGCTGCGCTGCAGCCTGCGCCCTTTGGCTGCGTAGCGCAAAAAACTTGGCGCTACCCTTGTGATAAACGTCGAATAATGTTCCCGCGACCACCGCGAGTGCCATAACGATCAAGTAGGCCTTCATGAGGATCGGCGGAAATGTCAATGCAGCGAAGGGATTGTTGTTCAACATTGACGGGCTCCTTCCTGCCCCATTCTGAGACGGCGTTTCTTGCGCTCCGGGCAAAAACGAACTATGCAGGCATAAAGACAGCAAATGCCCCTTGCGTTAATGCTGTCTCTTCTTGGCCAGTGGCGCCCATCTTCTTAGCGTACGAATCCGATGGCGCCCGTCACGATGGACACGGGGCTTATTCTGATGCGCGCTGCAGCGAACATACGCACGGTAGCCGCGGCTTGCCGGGCCCGACGTGCTCGCTGCGGCGCACGAACGGGTCGATGCCTCGATCTTCGGTTTTTGACACGAAGGCCTGCGTACTCATTTTTGTCAGGAAGCCTGGATGCAAGGGCCTGCCTGTCCGCGGTAATGGCCCCACCGACTGTCTTGAAGCCGGCACACCCCGGGGACGCCGAACCGAAAAACCCTGGCCATCGTTCGTAACCGCGCTGTGCGCCTCCCGGTTGCTGGCGCATTGTGCACAGATGCCCGCTTCGAGCTAAAACCAGCGACTTGCGATCTGCGAGGGCGGCGCTTTGGCACACGCATCAGCTTTTGCGCCCTTACCACACGGGTCCTGGCCCGCGATGTGACCCGGCCTTGCGACTTTTTCACATTTGGGTTTCACAACGCGGCCGAAAAAGTAGCTCTAACGCAATCACTCGGGCGCACTCATCGATAACTCGGGCTCGATCTTTGCCGTCAGTTCAGTCAAGCTGCGCGGTTGATCTACCGGTGCTCGATGCGATTTGTCGGTGCGCGCTCCGATACATCCATGTGATTGTCAACGCGCCCGAGGGCCTGTGCCTGCTGGTCGGCGTGGTAGGAGCTGCGCACTAACGGTGCGCATGCGGCATGGGCAAAGCCCATCGCTTGAGCTTCGCGCTCGAATTGGGTGAAGACCTCCGGCGCGACGTAGCGCCGCACGGGCAGATGGTGATTACTGGGTGCCAAGTACTGCCCGATCGTCAGCATTTCGACACCGTGACTGCGCAGGTCTCGCATTACCTGCAAGATTTCCTCGTCGGTTTCGCCCAGTCCGACCATTAGTCCGCTTTTGGTCGGAACTGCCGGTACGCGATCGCGAAACTGTGCAAGTAGTCGCAGTGAATGGGCGTAATCGGCTCCGGGTCGCGCCTGACGGTACAAACGCGGCACGGTTTCCAGATTGTGGTTCATCACATCGGGTGGCTCCTGAACCAGGGCATCCAGGGCACGCTCCAGTCGTCCCCGGAAGTCGGGCACCAGAATTTCAATTCGGGTGGCTGGCGAGACGTCGCGCACGGCTCGGATGCAGTCGACGAAATGCTTTGCACCACCATCACGCAGATCGTCGCGGTCCACGGACGTGATCACCACGTAGCGCAATTGCAACGCCGCGATCGTCCGCGCCAGATGCTGCGGCTCGTTCACATCGAGTGGATCAGGTCGGCCATGGGCGATGTCACAAAACGGACAGCGCCGGGTGCACCGGTCGCCCATTACGAGGAAGGTCGCCGTGCCCTTACCAAAACACTCGCCAATATTGGGACAGGTCGCTTCCTCGCACACCGTGTGCAACTGGTGTGCGCGCAGGATCTGTTTGACCTCGTAAAAGCGCGATGACGCCGATCCCATCTTTACCCGAATCCATTCGGGCTTTTTCAGTGGTTGCGCATCGCGTTCGATCTTCACGCGGATTTTCGCGATCTTCTCCGCGCCCTTTTGCCTGGCCCCGCTCGCAGCCGGCGTTTGGGCAGACGTCGAAACAGAACCTTCTCCTGCAACGGACAACTTGCCTCCTATGTAGCTAACGGTGGCGCGCGGCGTGCCGATCCTAACCGACTTCCGGTACTACCAACTCGCGGCCCGTCCCTGCGACCTTTTCATCAGTCCTTGCATTGGGCGCCAAGTGCGCACACAGCCGTTCGATCAAGCGTTGCGCGATCGCGCTCCAGTCCGCGCAAACTCCCAGTGTAGTCAAGTCAACAGCGGCGAGGCCCCGATAACCACAGGGATCGATCGCCGAAAACGGTTCCAGGTCCATGGCCACATTCAGCGCAACCCCATGATAAGAGCAGCCCCGGTGAACTTTAATTCCCAGCGCCGCAATTTTGGCCATACCCGCAAAACGCTCATCCACATCGAATGGTAGGGGTCGAAGCGCTGGCGCACGCACGTAGACTCCCGGTGCAGCGCGGATGCGTATGCCGTCCAGACCATAGGGCTCCAGTACCTGGATCACCGATTCCTCGATCCGATACACGAGCTCGCGGACAAAATAACCTGCGCGGCGCAGATCGATCAGGGTGTAGACCACAACCTGTCCGGGTCCGTGATACGTCACCTGCCCACCGCGGTCGGTTGCTACAACCGGGATCGCGCTCGGTGGGGTCGCGCCGCTCCAGCGAAGGTGCTCGCGGCGCGCTGCCTGTCCCAGAGTGTAAACAGGCGGGTGCTCGACAAGCCAAAGCTCGTCGGGGCTGGCCGCGTCGCGATGGGCGGTAAACTCCTTCATCGCCTGCCATGTCTGGACGTAGTCCATTCGGCCCAACTCGCGCACGCGCATTACAGCACCACCTTAACCCAGGGGTGACGCGTCAGCTCCAGATAAATGGCGTCAAGCTGGGTGCGAGATTGCGCGCGTATCGTTACGGTCACGGACAGATACTTGCCGGCGCGCGACTGACGCACTTCTACCGTGCTGACGTCAAGATCGGGCGCGTGGCTGCGCACGATTGCGATCATCTGCGGTTCAAACTCGAGCCGATTAGGGCCCATGATCTTGATGGGAAAATCGGTTGGAAAAACAAATCCGCGCGCGGGTGGATCATCCGGCGCGGAAGTATCGCCGTCGCTACTCATTGCCATCTCGCCACTCGGGCGACCGGGCCGCGTCCTCGCTGCCGAACGTTGCGAGCTGCGCGGCGCCTGCCAAGTTCTGCATGACCAGCCTCTTGAGCGTCGTCAATCGCCGGTGAAAAAAATGATCAGTGCCCGGCAACACGATTACCGGCACCTCCGATTCGCGCGCCCAGGCAAGAACGTCGGCCAGCGCGACGGTTTCATCGATTTCGCCGTGGATCACCAAGGCCGATGCATCGACCTTTGGCACCGGCCATTTGCCAGCGGCTGTACCAACCAACACCAGCGCCTGCACGCGCCGTGCCTGTTCGGCGAGCTGCTGCGCGGCACGGGCGGCCACATAGCTGCCAAAAGAAAAGCCGGCAAGCGCGATTGGCACCGCTGTAGCAGGAAGCGTTTTCCATTGTGCCATGCGAGGTACCTGCTCAACGAGGAAGACAAAATCCTCGGTCTCCCCGATGCCGTTGTCGTGTGTGCCCTCGCTGTCTCCGACCCCGCGGAAATTCGGACGCACAGCAACCCAGCCCAACGCGAGAAAAGCGCGCGCCAAAGTCGCCGTCACCTTGTTCTCGAGAGTACCGCCATACAAAGGGTGCGGATGGCCGATAAAGGCAAAACCACGCACACTGCCTGCGGGTCGCTCCAAAACACATTCAATTCGACCGGCCGGACCTTCCAAGGTTCGGCGCTCACTGATTGGTCTCACGGCAGTCGCAGGCGCTCGACGATTTTTCCGCCCACAAGATGCTGATCGATAATCTCGTCAATGTCCCGTTGATCGACGTAGGTATACCAGACCGCCTCCGGATAGATGACCAGACAAGGGCCCTGTTCGCACCGATCCAGGCACCCGGCCTTGTTAATCCGCACCTTGCCAACCCCGCTGATTCCAAGTTGCTTGACACGCTGTTTGGCGTAGGCCTGCATCTGGGCACTTTGATGCTTGGCGCAACATACCTCCGGTGCCGGGCGCTCGTTAAGGCAGAAAAAGACGTGGTGCGTAAAGTACACGGGAAGGAGCCCTATATCGGAAGGCGTTGACCGCGGTGGCGTTTGCTAACGATCGATTTTCCATGCGACGACCCGCCTGCCGGGTCTGCTAAAAAGCCGTTGTAGGCCGCGGCTCAACCTGTGCCCAAGTACGATCTTACCCTCGATCACCGGTTGCATCAGTTTGACCGCACCGAAGCTGCGTGACGGCTCTGGCGTACATCAACATCGCCGGATTCTGATGCAGCCTGAATGTCGCCGACGACGCCATGGGTTTTTCGTATGATCGACTTAGTCGATCGCAGGCACCGCGCAATTGCGCCTTCGCCCCATGATGCACAAAGCATGGTCGATGATCCGGTTCGAGCGCGATGCACTTGGGGCCATCGTTGTGCTTGCGTTGTGCAATTCGGCGTATGCGGGTGGTCTGCTCGGAATCGATCACGCTGTACCGCCGACGGATACGGGGATTTGGGCGAGGCGATACACACTGGGTCTCGAGTATGGAGTCGTCGCGGTCGGTATAGGCGGCGCAGTCTGGCTCGGCGGCGAATCGGAAATCGGTAAATCGTTTTGGCAAACAACGGATGCGATGATCTTCGGTCAGCTCGCGGCGCAAGGCGCCAAGTACGCGTTTGGGCGCGAACGTCCCAGCCAAACCAGCAACCCGAACGAATGGTTCCGGGGCCTGCATGCACAAAGCTTCCCGAGCGGGGAAGTGACTTTGCAGGCGAGCTTCGTCACACCCTTCATTGCCAATTACTCCGAGCGCAGCCCATGGATCTGGGCACTGGAGGCA
>DASPWJ010000185.1:0-5198 GCA_035621895.1 Burkholderiaceae bacterium
ACCGTACGACATAACGATCTCCGCAATAGCGGGTACCAACTATCACAAGGTTCGGCTTAAGCGCTAGCAAATTTTCTATCCTCAGGCCGACAAACCTCCGCGGCGCCTTTGCAACCACGCCGTCCACTCGCCGATGACCCCGCGTCGGAAGGCCATGACGCACACAACAAAAATAAAGCCCGTGACTATCGTAACCGCGTCGCCCAAGCCCGAAAACCACGAAATGCCGGTCATCTCGGCCAGGGCCGTACCGATATCGCCAATCTTGTTCTCCAGGCCAACAATGATCAGCGCTCCAACGAGCGGCCCGAGCAAGCTGCCAACGCCGCCGACAAGAACCATGAGGATGACGAGTCCAGAAGTGCTCCAGTGCGCATCGGTGAGCGAAGCAAATCCGAGAACTAATGCTTTGAGCGCACCGGCAAGGCCTGCCAGCGTGGCCGAAAGCACGAAGGCAAGCAGCTTGGCCCGGGCCGGGGCGTATCCAAGCGAAACGGCACGCGCCTCGTTATCACGCACCGCACTGAGCAACTGGCCAAAAGGAGACCGTACAACACGTTGAATGAATAAATAGCTGCCGACAAAGAAAGCGAGTACGACAAAGTAGAGTGTGCGATCGCTATCCAACGACACAATGCCAAGCAGGCTGCCGCGCGGGATGCCTTGCAAGCCATCTTCACCATGGGTAAATGGCGCCTGTAAAAACACGAAATAAAGCATTTGGGCGAGCGCAAGAGTGATCATCGAAAAATAGATGCCGCTGCGCCGAATTGCCAAACCTCCGATGATCAGACCCAAAAGTGCCGCGGCGCCCACGCCCAAGAGCAGGCCCGCGACAGTCGGCCAGCCCAAATCATGCAGCGCGTACCCCGCGAAGTACGCGGCCGCACCAAAAAATGCGGCATGTCCGAAGGAGAGCAAGCCCGCAAAACCCAGCAGCAGGTTAAACGCGCTTGCAAAAAGCGCGAAGCACAGCACCTGCATCAGGAAGACGGGGTACGCGCCCAAAAAGGGCAACGCCACGCCAAGAGCTACCAGCAGGGCGTAGCCCACGCGCCGTGCGCTCATTGTTCTCGTCCGAACAGGCCGGTGGGCCGCACTAGCAGCACGATGGCCATCACGAGGAACACGACGGTCGCGGATGCCTGAGGATAGAAGACCTTGGTTAGTCCTTCGACCACACCAAGCAACAGGCCCGTTGCGATCGAGCCGGCGATTGAACCCATGCCGCCAATGACGACGACGGCAAACACGACGATGATCAGGTTGCTTCCCATAAGGGGCTGCACTTGCAGCACGGGCGCAGCCAGCACGCCCGCCAGCGCGGCTAGCGCAACGCCAAAGCCGTAGGTAAGCGTGGTCATCAGCGGCACGTTGACGCCAAAGGCCTTTGTTAGCGGAGCATTTTCGGTACCCGCGCGCAGCCGTGCGCCAAGCGGCGTGCGCTCGATCACGAACCAAGTCGCAAAACACACGGCCAGTGACACCGCCACGACCCACGCGCGATAGATGGGAAGAATCATGAACCCGAGGTCGGCGGAGCCGCGCAGCAGCTCGGGAACCTGGTAGGGTTGCCCGGAAGAACCGTAGAACGACCGAAAGATTCCCTCGATCAACAAGGTTGCTCCAAAGGTGAGCAGCAGCCCGTAGAGGTGATCGAGTCCATAAAGCCTTCGCAGCAGCAGCACTTCGAAGAGCATGCCAAATGCGCCCACTACTAAAGGCGCGATGAACAGCATCGACCAGTAGCCCAGACCGAAGTACTCGCCTCCGATCCAGGCCAGCATGGCGCCCATCATGTACAACGCGCCATGGGAGAAATTGATGATGTTGAGCAGGCCAAAGATGACTGCCAGCCCCAGAGAAAGCAGTGCGTAGAACGATCCGTTGACCAGCCCAAGCAGTAGCTGGGCCATCAATGCCGCAAGCGGAACGCCCAGCACTGTGATCATCGCGCTATCTCCAATCGCAAGTGCGGTCGACGCGAAAGCGCACAGCACGCCGGCGGGGCCGCCGTGTGCTTACCGCCTCGGGCGCTAGCGAGCGCACTGCACGCAATGCCTATTTTTTGACGAGCGGGCACTTGGACGCCGACAAAGGACGGAAGGCCTTTTCCCCGGGGACGACTTCGACGACTTTGAGGTAGTCCCACGGCTCTTTTGATTCCTGGGGTGTCTTGACCTGCTCAAGCAACATGTCGTGCACCATGCGACCGTCGACCCGGATATAGCCGTTTTTCGCAAAGAGGTCATCTATGCGGGTCTTTTTCAGTTGCGCCATCACCGCGTCGCCTTCGTCGGTGCCGGCTGCTTTGACCGCTAGCAGGTACTGCGTCGCTGCCGAATAGTCCGCGGCCTGAATGTACGAGGGCATGCGGTTGACTTTCTTATAGAAGCGCTGCGCCCAAGCGCGCGCCTCGGGCGATTGGTTCCAATTCCAGGCTTCCGTGAGGTACATGCCCTGCGTGAGCGGTAGACCGAGACTGTTGACGTCAATGATTGTCATCAGCAGTCCCGCCAGCTTCATCGTCTTGGTCACCCCAAACTCGTTGGCTGCCTTGATGGAGTTGATCGTGTCGCCACCGGCGTTGGCAAGTCCCAGAACCTGCGCGCCGCTAGCCTGCGCCTGCAGCATGAATGAGGAGAAGTCCGATGCGTTCAGCGGGGCGCGGACCTCCCCGAGCACCTTGCCTCCGTCGGCAATAACCTGCGCGGCGCTGTCGGACTCCAGCGCCTTGCCAAAGGCGTAATCCGCCGTCAAGAAGTACCACGTCTTGTAGCCTGCTCGAACCACCGCGCCGCCCGTCACCGTCGCCAAAGCGTAGGTGTCATAGGCGTAGTGGATCGTGTAGGGTGTGCACTCTTCATTGGTGAGTGCCGAACTTCCTGCGCCGATGGAAATGAATGGTTTTTTCTTCTCCGCGGCCACGGTCTTCATGGCCAAGTTGGTGGCCGAATTGGTTCCACCGATCAACATGTCCATGCCTTTTTGATCAAACCATTCGCGCGCTTTCGCCGATGCAATATCGGCCTTGTTTTGGTGGTCGGCGCTGAACAGCTCGATCGTCCAGCCAGGATTCTTGGCTTTGAAATCGTCGATCGCCATTTGGATGGCCGTAGCGCCGGCATTGCCATCCAAATCGGCGTACAGACCGGACATGTCGGTGATAAAGCCGATACGGATTGCGTTATCCGAAAGCTTTTGCGCCTGAGCGCTGGCAATCAGCCCGCCCCCGCACATCACCAACAACCAGAACGCACCGAGCTTTTTCATTTTGTAGCCTCCCTGTAGAGTCAAACACCCAGCAATTCGCCAAGCCGATCGGCGCGAGCCGGCAACTGCGCGGCAGAAAACATGTCCAGCACTTTGCCGTGCTCCAGGACGTAGAAGCGATCGGCTAGCGGCGCCGCGAAGCGAAAGTTCTGCTCCACCATGACGATTGTGAAGCCGCGCTCGCGTAGCGAACGGACGACTTCCGCAAGCTGGCGCACAATCACCGGCGCTAGTCCTTCCGATATCTCATCGAGCAGCAAGATCCGCGCCCCCGTGCGCAAAATCCGCGCAACCGCCAACATCTGTTGTTCGCCTCCCGAAAGGCGCGTGCCGGGACTGCGCGCACGCTCGCGCAGATTCGGAAACATGGTCAGCACTTCTGCATCGCTCATCCCACCTTCGGCGGCGACGCGCGGCGGCAGCAGCAAGTTCTCCAGGCAGCTTAGACTGGCGTATATGCCGCGCTCCTCGGGGCAGTAACCTACGCCAAGGTACGCGATCCGATGTGCGCGCATGCCGATGACTTCGGTGCCGAAAATCCGGATCGATCCTCGGCGCGCACCCGTCAGTCCCATGATTGCACGCAGCGTGGTTGTGCGGCCCGCGCCATTGCGCCCGAGCAGCGTCACGACCTCGCCGGCTTGGACCTCGATATCGACTCCGTGCAAGATGTGCGATTCACCGTACCAGGCGTGCAGGTCGCGGATCTGCAGCGCACTGGCCATTTCAGTGCCCAATCCCTTGCAATTGGCCGTCACTGCCGCCCATGTATGCCTCGCGCACGGTGGCGTTGGCCGAAACCTCCGCATAAGTGCCCTCGGCCAGCACCGAGCCTCGCGCGAGCACGGTAATGCGGTCGCACAGCCCGGCGATCACACCCATGTTGTGTTCCACCATGAGGACGGTGCGCCCGACCGCGACACGCCGGATGAGCTCGGTAATGCGGCCCACGTCCTCGTGCCCCATTCCTTGAGTGGGCTCGTCAAGCAGCATCAGCTCGGGTTCGGTGGCCAGCGTGGTGGCTATCTCTAGCGCTCGCTTTCGACCGTAGGGCAGCTCTACGGTGCGCCGCTCGGCGTCTTTCTCCAAGCCGACCTGCTCGAGCAGCTGTCGAGCCCGATCATCAAGACGCTGTAATACCCGGTCGCTGCGCCAAAATTGGAAGCTCAAGCCAGTGGGGCGCTGTAAGGCGATACGCACGTTTTGCAGCACGCTCATCTGCGCAAACACCGACGAGATCTGGAAGGAGCGCACCAGACCGCGGCGTGCGACATCCTGGGGCGCCGTGCGCGTGATATCGGCGTCCTTAAAGAAAATTGATCCACGGGTTGCGGGCAAAAAGCGCGTGAGCAGGTTAAAGCACGTCGTCTTGCCCGCCCCGTTGGGCCCGATCAATGCGTGTATCGAGCCGCGCGCAACGCGCAGGTCCACGCCATTGACCGCGGTGAAGCCGCGAAAATCCTTGGCCAGGTTCCGCGTGTGAAGAATCAGGTCCTCGTTGCCCACGGAAGCGTTTGCGGTCGCGCAACCCGACCGCTATTCCTTTTGTTCTCGATTTGGTTGGTCGTTTTGTTCTACTTCCAACACCGAGCGGGCAGGATGTCCGTCGGCGTCCCGCGCTGTGGCACGGCTCGCAGTATACGGTGCGCGGGCCAAATTTCGCGACCCGGATCGCTACTACCGTCGTGGGGCCAAAAGAAAAAAGGCCGGTTGGAGAACCGGCCCTGGCTACAGGCTTTGCCGGGCCTGATTAGGAAAGCACGTTGATCTCGACCGCTTGCGGACCTTTTTGGCCCTGCTGGACCTGATACTCCACCCGCTGGTTTTCCTTCAACGTTCGGAACCCCTTGGACTTGATCCCGCTGTAATGGGCAAATACGTCACTGCCGCCGTCATCGGGTTTGATGAATCCAAAGCCCTTGGTC
>DASPWJ010000186.1:0-5196 GCA_035621895.1 Burkholderiaceae bacterium
ACCGTACGACATAACGATCTCCGCAATAGCGGGTACCAACTATCACAAGGTTCGGCTTAAGCGCTAGCAAATTTTCTATCCTCAGGCCGACAAACCTCCGCGGCGCCTTTGCAACCACGCCGTCCACTCGCCGATGACCCCACGTCGGAAGGCCATGACGCACGCAACAAAAATAAGGCCGGTGACTATCGTAACTGCCTCACCCAGCCCCGAAAACCACGAAATGCCGGTTATCTTGGCCAAGGCGGCTCCGATATCTCCGATCTTGTTTTCCAGACCGACAATGATCAGCGCTCCGACCAGCGGCCCAAGCAGGCTGCCGACACCGCCGACCAGGACCATCAAAATGACCAGACCCGAGGTGGACCAGTGCGCATCGGTAAGCGACGCAAATCCTAGCGTCAGGGCCTTTAAGGCGCCGGCAAGTCCGGCCAGCGCGGCCGAGAGCACAAATGCCAGCAACTTAGCGCGGGCCGGCGCGTATCCAAGAGAAATAGAACGCGCCTCGTTATCACGCACCGCACTGAGCAACTGGCCAAAGGGAGAGCGCACGACGCGTTGAATGAACAAGTAGCTGCCGATGAAGAGCGCGAGCACGACAAAATACAGTGTGAGATCGCTTTGCAACGACACCAGGCCGAGCAGGCTGCCGCGCGGGATTCCTTGCAAGCCATCTTCGCCATGCGTAAAGGGTGCCTGCAAAAACACGAAATAAAGCATTTGGGCAAGCGCAAGAGTGATCATGGAGAAGTAGATGCCGCTGCGCCGGATCGCCAAACCCCCGATGATCAGGCCCAGAAACGCCGCGGCACCAACCCCTAGGAGCAGTCCGGCCTCGGTCGGCCAAGCGAGATCATGCAGTGCGTAGCCCGTGAAGTACGCGGCCGCACCAAAAAATGCGGCATGTCCGAAGGAAAGCAAACCCGCGTAGCCCAGCAGCAAATTAAACGCGCTGGCAAAAAGCGCGAAGCACAACACCTGCATCAGGAAGACGGGGTAGGCGCCCAAAAAAGGCAGCGCGATGCCAAGAACTACCAAAAGGGCGTAGCCGACGCGCCGTGCGCTCATTGTTCTCGTCCAAAAAGGCCCGTCGGCCGCACTAGCAGCACGATAGCCATCACTAGGAACACAACGGTGGAGGAGGCCTGCGGATAAAAGACCTTGGTGAGGCCTTCGACAACGCCGAGCATTAGACCTGTAGCGATGGAGCCGGCAATTGACCCCATGCCACCGATCACGACCACGGCAAATACGACGATGATCAGGTTGCTTCCCATAAGGGGCTGCACTTGCAGCACAGGCGCTGCGAGCACTCCCGCGAGAGCCGCCAACGCCACGCCAAAACCGTATGTAAGCGTCGTGATCAGCGGCACGTTGACGCCAAAGGCTTTGGTCAAGGGCGCATTTTCGGTGCCCGCGCGCAGTCGTGCCCCAAGCGGCGTGCGCTCGATCACGAACCAAGTCGCAAAACACACGGCCAGTGACACCGCCACGACCCACGCGCGATAAATGGGAAGGATCATGAACCCGAGGTCGGCGGAGCCGCGCAGCAGGTCGGGAACCTGGTAGGGTTGCCCGGAAGAACCGTAGAACGACCGAAAGATCCCCTCGATCAACAAGGTTGCGCCAAAGGTGAGCAGCAGCCCGTAGAGGTGATCGAGCCCATAGAGCCTTCTCAGTAGCAGCACTTCGAAGAGCATGCCAAAAGCACCAACGAGCAAGGGCGCAATGAGCAGCATCGACCAGTAGCCCAGCCCGAAGTACTCCCCTCCGATCCAGGCCAACATGGCACCCATCATGTACAGCGCGCCATGGGAAAAATTGATGATGTTGAGCAAGCCGAAGATCACCGCGAGCCCCAGCGACAGCAAGGCGTAGAACGATCCGTTGACCAGACCCAGCAGCAGCTGGGCCATCAGCGCCGCCAGCGGAACGCCCAGCACCGTGATCATTTAGCTATCTCCGATCGACGCCGCGCTGCACAGGCGGCCGCGGCATACGGCGGCAAGGCCGCCGTACGCTCGCCGTTGCGCGGACCACCGAGCGTGCCGCGCGAAACGCTTACTTCTTGATTAGCGGACACTTTGATTCGGAAAGCGGACGAAAAGCCTTTTCTCCCGGGACCACTTCGATGACCTTGACGTAATCCCATGCCTCTTTTGATTCCTGGGGTGTCTTAACTTGCTCTAGGCGCATCTCGTGAATCATGCGACCGTCTGCGCGGATGTAGCCGTCCTTCGCGAACATGTCGTTGATACGAGTCTTTTTAAGTTGGGCCATTACTGCATCGCCGTCGTCGGTGCCCGCTGCCTTAACCGCCATTAGGTACTGCATCGTCGCCGAGTAGTCGGCGGCCTGCAAGGACGAGGGCTCGCGCTGAAGTTTTTGGTAGAAGCGCTGAGCCCAAGCCCGAGATTCAGCAGATTGGGTCCAAGTCCAGGCCGATGTCATGTACATGCCCTGGGTTAGCGGCAAGCCCAGCGAATGAATGTCGTTGATGAACATCAGCAGCCCGGCCAGTTTCATTGTCTTGGTTACACCGAACTCGTTGGCAGCTTTGATCGAGTTGATCGTGTCGCCGCCGGCGTTGGCAAGCCCAAGGATCTGCGCGCCGCTGGCCTGCGCCTGAAGCATGAAGGAGGAGAAATCCGAAGCATTGAGCGGGTGACGAATATCGCCCAGCACTTTGCCTCCGTTCGCCGTAACAACCGCGGCCGTGTCCCCCTCAAGCTGCTTGCCGAAGGCGTAATCGGCAGTAAGAAAGTACCAACTTTTGCCACCGGCGCGAACCACTGCACCACCGGTCACAGTCGCAAGAGCGTAGGTGTCGTACGCATAGTGGATGCTGTAGGGTGTGCACTCCTCGTTGGTGAGGGCTGAGCTTCCCGCGCCGATGGAAATGAAGGGCTTTTTCTTCTCCGCAGCCACAGTCTTCATGGCCAAGCTCGCGGCCGAGTTCGTTCCCCCGATCAATAGGTCCATGCCTTTTTGATCGAACCATTCGCGTGCCTTTGCGGAAGCAATATCGGCTTTGTTCTGGTGATCCGCCGTGAGCAGTTCGATTGTCCAGCCAGGGTTCTTGGCTTTGAAATCGTCAATCGCCATCTGGATGGCTGTTGCACCTCCGCTCCCATCTAAATCCGCGTAAAGACCCGACATATCGGTGATGAAGCCGATACGGATCGCGTTGTCCGAGAGCTTTTGCCCTTGCGCGCCGCCGACCAGACCGGCAGCGAAAAATCCCAGCAACAATGCCTTGAGTTTCATTTTTCTTTCTCCCTCCAGAGTCAGACTCCCAGCAGTTCGCCGAGCCGATCCGCGCGAGCGGGCAGCTGAGCAGCAGAAAACGTGTCCAGCACTTTGCCGTGCTCCAGGACGTAAAAGCGATCGGCGAGCGGTGCCGCAAAGCGAAAGTTTTGCTCGACCATGACGATCGTGAAGCCGCGCTCGCGCAGCGACCGGACAACGTCGGCGAGCTGGCGCACGATCACCGGCGCCAGGCCCTCGGAGATCTCGTCAAGCAGCAAGATCCGCGCTCCGGTACGCAGAATCCGCGCAACCGCCAACATCTGCTGCTCGCCGCCCGAAAGGCGCGTGCCGGGGCTGCGTGCGCGCTCGCGCAGATTCGGAAACATGGTCAGCACTTCTGCATCGCTCATCCCGCCCTCGGCGGCAACGCGCGGGGGCAACAGCAAATTCTCCAGGCAGCTCAAACTGGCGTAAATGCCGCGCTCCTCCGGGCAGTAACCTACGCCAAGGTATGCGATCCGGTGTGCGGGCATGCCGATGACTTCAGTGCCGAAGATCCGGATTGATCCTCGGCGCGCACCCGTCAGTCCCATGATTGCGCGCAACGTGGTCGTGCGGCCCGCGCCATTGCGCCCGAGCAGCGTTACGACCTCACCGGCTTGCACCTCAATGTCAACCCCGTGCAGGATGTGCGACTCACCGTACCAGGCATGCAGGTCGCGGATCTCCAGCGCACTGGCCATTTCAGTGCCCGATTCCTTGCAATTGGCCTTCGCTGCCACCCATGTATGCCTCGCGCACCGTGGCGTTGGCGGAGACCTCGGCATAGGTGCCCTCGGCCAACACCGAGCCGCGGGCGAGCACGGTGATGCGGTCGCAAAGCCCCGCAATAACACTCATGTTGTGCTCGACCATGAGTACGGTACGCCCGACGGCGACACGACGTATGAGCTCCATAATGCGACCCACGTCTTCATGCCCCATTCCTTGCGTGGGCTCGTCAAGCAGCATCAGCTCAGGTTCGGTGGCCAGCGTGGTGGCGATCTCCAGCGCCCGCTTTCGTCCGTAGGGCAGCTCTACGGTGCGCCGCTCAGCGTCCTTCTCCAGCCCGACCTGCTCGAGCAGCTGGCGGGCGCGGTCGTCGAGACGCTGCAGCACCTGGTCGCTGCGCCAGAATTGGTAGCTCAGCCCGGTCGGGCGCTGCAGCGCAATGCGCACGTTTTGCAGCACGCTCATTTGCGCAAAAACGGAAGAGATCTGGAACGAGCGCACGAGGCCACGGCGCGCGACATCCTGAGGCGCCGCGCGCGTGATCTCGGCATCCTTGAAAAAAATTGACCCGCGGGTTGCGGGCAAAAAGCGAGTAAGTAGGTTAAAGCAGGTCGTCTTGCCTGCGCCGTTGGGTCCGATCAACGCATGAATCGAACCACGCGCAACGCGCAAGTCCACGCCGTTGACGGCAGTGAAGCCGCGGAAGTCCTTGCCAAGGTTCCGCGTGTGAAGAATCAGGTTCTCGTTGCCCACGGAAGCGTTTGCGATCGCGCAACCCGACCGCTATTCCTCTTGTTCTGGATTTGGCTGGCCGCTTTGTTCTACTTCCAACACCGAGCGGGTTGGGCGTTGGTCGGCGCCCCGCGCTGTGGCACGGCTCGCAGTATACGGTGCGCGGGCCAAATTTCGCGACCCGGATCGCTACTAACTACCGTGGTGGGGCCAAAAGAAAAAAGGCCGGTTGGAGAACCGGCCCTGGCTACAGGCTTTGCCGGACCTGATTAGGAAAGTACGTTGATCTCGACCGCTTGCGGGCCTTTTTGGCCCTGCTGGACCTGATACTCCACCCGCTGGTTTTCCTTCAACGTTCGGAACCCCTTGGACTTGATCCCGCTGTAATGGGCAAATACGTCACTGCCGCCGTCATCGGGTTTGATGAATCCAAAGCCCTTGGTC
>DASPWJ010000187.1:0-7712 GCA_035621895.1 Burkholderiaceae bacterium
CGCGGCGTGAGGAAAAAGGGGAGCGGCGATGGGCTTTTTGAGCGGGATGTTAGGCAGCGCGATCGGGGTGGAGATGGCCACCGTGGTCAACGATCTAATCCAACAGCACGGGGGTGTGCAGGGCATCGTTCAGCAAATGGAGAGTCAGGGCTTGGGCGCAACAGTGCAGTCATGGGTGGGCACAGGAGTGAATCAGGCCATCTCGGCTGCGCAGGTGCACCAGGCTTTTGGCGCCGACGTCATCCAGCAATTGGCGGCAAAGGCGGGCGTTTCGCCGCAAGAGCTGGCAGAAAAGCTCTCGGCCGTCTTGCCGCAGGCAATCGACAAGCTCACTCCAAACGGCACCGTTCCGCCGCGTTGACCACGCAGCGATAAAGCAATCGCGCAGACCGCAATCCGCGGTTTGCGCGAATAGGATTTTCGGGTTTGAAGTCCGTTGCGCTGCCTAGGGCCCCGGTGCTGCACGCGTGTTTGGCGCGCTAACGCACAAGTTGGTGAAGCAGGCCATGGCCAGGGCAGCAAGCTGGGCTGGCCGGCAAAGAGCAGGCCTGTCGACCGACGCATCGTTAGCTGCTGCGCAGCATGAATCGGTCAAGCAAGCACTCTTGTGCTACCGGGGGCATTTGATCAGCAATTCAGCGCGTGTACCCGCGGGCGCGACTTGCTTTGGGTGGGGGCGATCGTTCTAGATAGGCGCGCCACGGCACCCAGTAATACTTGGACCAACCCTCGGATACCCCTGCGTAGTCTTCGTCGGCCACGTTCACGTGCGTGAGTTCGATACGGCCTCCCGCCGGATCAGGCCAAAACGACAGTATCAGCGTCGAATCCAGATCGTGCTTGGAAAAGTGTGTTGAGCGCCACGACTGGACGATCAAGCGGTTGGGAATAAGCTGCAAGATCCGTCCGGTGAGCGCGCCGCCAAAAGCCACAAATGGTGCGCCGGTGCGCCCGGCAATCGTGACCGGGGAGCCCGTAATGGCCGCGTGCTCGCGGGGACTCACATACATCGCATACAAGCGCGCAGGGGAGCGCGGAAGAGTGACGGCCTGTGTGACGGTGCGCGGCATGGGTCTCCCCAGCTTGCGATGCCTGAAAGGCATAGTACTGCTTGCAAAATGCCAAAACCGCTTGTCGCTCCAAGCTCTTTTGCGCCGCGCAACGGCGGCAAGAGCCATGGCCGGCGCGGGATTGTGCGCAGGATTCGGATTGATTTTGCTTTGGCAGGCCGCCGATTTGGGTGGTTGGCTGAACTGCCCTAGTCATTGCTCCGCAAGAGACGCAAGGCAATCGTTTTAGTCGCTTGCCGCCTGTGCTGCATACGCCCAAAAGCGTTGCTCTGAAAGCACAAATTAGACGGTTATCGCCCCATGCTTGGCGAGCGAGGCGCCTGTGCCTTATGGTAGATATGAGCGCAGGTTGCTTGGAATCCCTAAGAGGGGCAGCGTGTTTGAGTCGGTCGGCAGGGCAATTGCGTCGTATCTTTGTAAACCGATCGGCAAACCCGGCGGCAACAGTATCGACGCAAAGCTGGTTGCAGAAACGGTGATGCCCGGCGATGTGTTGCTGATCGAAGGCAACACCCGCATGAGTGCGGCAATCAAATATCTGACGCAATCAACCTGGTCGCACGCGGCGCTGTACATCGGAGCGCGTCCGGAAATTCCGTCCGTTCAGGGGGAAGCGGCTTCACTCGTTGAGGCCGACGTGCTCGAGGGCGTGCGCGCAGTTCCGCTGTCGTGCTACAGCGCGTTTCGCGTGCGCATCTGCCGCCCCGTCAACCTGACCGCAAAGGATCGGGAAAGCCTGATCCAGTTCGTACTTCGGCGACTGAACCATCGATACGACTTAAAGAATGTCTTTGACCTGGCACGCTATCTTTTTCCGATACCCGTACCGGCGCGATTTCGCCGACGCCTCATGTCGGTTGGCAGTGGCGATCCGACACGCGCGATTTGCTCAACACTGATCGCGCAGGCCTTTGGCGCCGTGCGCTATCCGATCTTGCCCATCATCTCGCGCAAGCACGACGGCAACCCGGCCCGCGCCGACCAGGTGCGCGAACTCTGGCGCATCCGCCATTACAGCCTGTACGTGCCGCGAGACTTTGACATCTCGCCCTTTTTTGAAGTCGTCAAACCGCGCATCGTGAAAAAGTTCGACTACCAGGTCTCTCCATGGAGCGAGGGCGACACGGTCATCATGGGCGACACGGTACCCGGCGAAGTTCTCACGCAACTTCCCAAAGAAGAACCGGGCGTCTGAGGCGCGCCACAGACCCGCGAGTAAGGGCCGCGTTTGCCGAATTCATAGCGTCTGAAAGTCGCTTACAAGCAGCTGGTAAGGCCCGATCGCTTGTCGCACTGTACTTAGCCGCGCGATGCGAACACGTGTTTCGCCCTCACGCGCCAAGTATTCGGGCGCATGGTTAGAAGGTCTTGGCCAGCGCAACTAACTGATCCAGCGCCTTTGCCCAGCCCTCGTGAAATCCCATCTTTTCGTGCTTGATGCGGGAGGGCTCATCGCCGTGCAAGACAAGCGCTTTGTATTGGGTCGCTTTGCCGCGCGCTTGAAGCAAAATCGCTGCGGTCATCAAAAACGAATCTTCGGGCACAGCGTTGCGCGCAGGCGGCCGGTACCCCGGTTGCAGCGCACCGGTCCAAATAAGCCGTTCATTTTCGATAAGCTCGAGATAGCAACCCGTGTTGGCGAACTCCTGCCCCTGGGGCCCGCGCATCACGGTGCGAAACATTCCGCCGGGACGAAGATCGATCTCGCAATCGACCGTTTGCCATGGCGCGGGCGTGAACCACTTCTTGATGAGCTCCGGCCTTGTCCAAGCCGCCCATACGTGTTCCCTTGGAACATCAACGACACGCTCAAGCAAAAGGTCGAGCTTAGGATCGGGCACAACGCTGATCGGAGGCAACATGTCGGCGGCTCCCTATGGTGATTGGTAGGTATTGGCACCGAAACCGAAATTGATTTGAAGCGTTCGGCATTGTTTAGCCCACGCCTTGCGCCACACCGGCATGACTAATCGAGGGTGCTTAGGAAAAACAAATCACATCTTGATCCGGTTGATCCAGGAATCGACATACTGCGCCACCTCCTGCCAGTAATCCTGGCCGATGATGAAGTGGTTGCGACCTGAAAACTCCTTGAAGGTGACCTCGGAGCCTGCGTCTTGATATTTTTTGTAGTTTGTCCGGTTTAACGATGCGGGAATGATGTGGTCCTCGGAGCCGGCGATGAACAGCAAGGGCGCATGCGGTCTTTTAAAGTCAATCCAAGCCGTCAGTGACTCGCGCGGGACGCGACGCGACTCGGGCACGACGTATCGATCAAAGGCTGCGCGCTGCTGGGCCAGTGGCATGGTATTGACGAAGGTGTACTGAAAGCGCTCAAAGGACATTGCAATGGGCTCTTTGAGCGAAGCAAAGGGCGTTATGTGGGGCCAATTGGATTTGAGACACGACCATTGGGTCGTGAACACTCCCATCGGTGGCGCCGAGTCGATTGCAACGCCAGCGCTTGCCACACCCTTTTGCAGTAACAATTGCACTGCCAGTGCCCCCATCGAGTGACCGATGAGGATGGGTTTTTGATCCAGCGATGCGATTACCTTGTTGTAGTGTTCAAGAATGTCCGTGAGCGTGAGGCTTGCCAGCTTTGGATCTGGATGACGCTGTCGAAGAACTTCCACCGCTTCGCCGCGACCGGGCCAGGCAGGCGCTAAGCACTCGTAGCCCTTGGCGCGAAAGTACTCTTCCCAGTGCTCCCAACAAAGTGGCGTCATGTACATGCCGTGCACGAACACGATTGTTTTGGCTGGCACGGCTTTGCTCCTTGTTGGCGCAGGTATCTGGCCGGAAAATCAACGAGGTTCGATGGGTCTTGCGCAGCTGCTTGCCCAACACTGCATCAGAGCACAAGATACGCCGGCTCACCAGACGCAAGGCGCGTGAGGCGGAAGAACAATCCCTGATCGAGGATGCGCTCTTCGTCGTGACGGTGTAAATCCTTGGCGCCGCCCGCGCCAGGTTGTGCCCTACCTGATCGGCAAGAAAGCGCTTTGTCGGGAATTTGCACCGGGCGCTCGTTGGCTTTTCGCCAGCGCCGCGGCAACGCGATCGTGCGTGGTGCCTGGGATCGCGCCTAGGCAGGCAATTTCGGCCAGTGCTCGAAGAGGCGCTTGGCCTCGAGCGGCAATTTGCATTCGTGCAGGCGCTCGCGAAAGCTCCCATCGGAGAGCATCTGTGAGGCCTGTGCCAAAACGTCCAGATGCTCTTGCGTGGCCACCTTGGGAACCAGCAGTACGAGTACATCGGTTACCAGGCCACCATCGGGCGCATCGAAAGGAATTGCGGTTTTCAGGCGCAGGTACATCGGCAGTATGCGCTCAAGGCCCGTTACGCGAGCATGGGGAAGGGCAACGCCGTGGCCCAGTGCGGTGGAACCAATGCGCTCGCGGTGGAGCAACGCCGGAGCCACCGAGCCGCGCATCATCTCGTGCACGGACTCGACGTGCTTGCCGATTTCGTCGATCAGATCGACCTTGCTACCGGAAACTACGTCGAGCAAGACGTCCTCGATCGCAAGTAGCGAGCCGATCATGACTGTCGAGCGACTCGGCCCGCCGCCCGATTGCCCGAAGCCATGGGCAACGCCAGAGACGTGCTCAAAGATCGAAGCGATGCGGGGGAAGTGAGCAAAATGCATATCGACGCCTTAAATCTCGGACTCCTAATACTTGCTCTACGGTTCCGGTGTCTGATTCCTGTACCTCTTTAGTCATCGGAAATGCTATACAAGCTCCGTCAAATTCTTGGAATATTGCTGACCTTGCGGATAAAAAGTGTGCAAAGGCTCCCCGCAGGCGGGCAACCGGGGCGGTGCGAAATTCTCGTGCCTTTGAAGTTCCTCTGAGTACCCATAATCACTGAATGGTTGAAGTTCGCCGGCCAAAGGTAACCGGGCGAGCAGGTGAAAGGCAAGGGCAGGGCGCAATTTTCGCCTCCGAGTTCACGCGACTTACCGAACCCTTTGCTTGGGCCATCGATAAGCCAAATGCCAGCATGCGGGGCTCTGGCCCAGCCACTTGCCCGACGCGAAGGCCTTCTTGCAGCCGCCTTCCTCGCACAGGCCCGCGCCTTGCACACTTCCCATGCCAAAGCGGCGCGCTCCTCAGGACACAAGTTGCCAAAACGTTCCCCTGCCGTCAGCCCGTGAGCGCGCCGAGCGCCTTTACGTAGTCCTGGCCACGGGCTTCGGCAAACATGTCCAGCGTCAACATGAAAGCTGACTGCAGCACAAGACCTGCGCCGACGCCGGTTGCCCAATCAAGGCGCTGCAAAAACGCAATGAAGGCGATGCCAACTCCCAGCAGCACGATCTCGATCGTTTTATAGACCGTGAAGTTTTTCATCACCACTTGCATGCGCGTGAGCTCGGCCTGGCGGGTGGCCTGCGCGGCCGAAGAAATTTGCTGGGTTAGCTGTGCAAGCTGACCGTCGGTGCGCAGGTACACGGTTGCGCCCACCACAATCTGGATCAGCGCGACCCCGATAAGTGGAAAGGCCATGGACCTGAGCCGATGGCCACTTACCCAGAGCCAGACCGCGATTCCGATGGCAAGCAGGCCAACGGCGATAAAAAGCAGGCTTTCTTGCTTTTCCGCCGAGAAGTACTCCGTCATCTGCTTGACCATGGGATCTTTCCCCGAAGGCAACGCCGGCCCTAGCGCGCCTCGCTCTTGCGTGCGCCCTTATTCGGCGTACTCGTAAAGGGGTTTGCCCTTGTCGACGACGTGCACCGTGAAAAGCTTCAATGACGAGTCTCCGATTACCGTCCATCCGGCGTGCTTGATGTCGCGAAGATTCACTGCCGATGAGCCCGTTGCAAGTGTTTGAGGTTCCTTGCCGGGCGCCTGCACTTGGGCGCCTTGAATGACGTACAGCACTTCGACGCCATGGTGGAAATGCCGACCCAGTTTGTCACCCGGCTTGTACTCGGCTTGCGAGACGATAACTTCCATCCCGGACGCACCGCTTAAATCCGTGCGCATTTTCTCCATCCGCTGTGGCGAATCGGTTAGGACTTCGGCAAGCAGCCCCGTTGCAACCCCACAGCCAAAGATCATGATGCCGACGACCCAGCGAACAACGTTGGACTTTTTCATTGAGGACTCCTCCATGCACGCGCGGTGGCGCAGTATCCTCTCGGCCCACCGTTAGCGTCAAGAAGTCAAGCGCAGCAAGGCACGGAAAATTCAGGCGGCTTGCTCGGCCGCTTCGGGCCCCAAACCCTTGGGTAGGGGGAGCTCTTTGGCAAGCGTTAATCAAAACGCCCGCGCAATCAGGTTAGGAAACCTGCGCGGCGGCTTCGTGCCACCGCCTTCACGTGAGGTAAGCGCGCAGCAAGCCGCGAGCCGTCCCTTGTCGGTTTTCAGGCAGGGCCGCGATCCGCCGATCGGCGGCCAGGGGCCTTTGCGTAGGGCTTGTTGTCAGCGCTGCCGAGCGCCTGACAAAGACTTTCGAACTTAGGGAACAACGAGCACGTCGCACGGCGAGTTGCTCATCACCCGTTTGGCGACGCTTCCGAAAAAGGCGTCGGCTGGACCCGCATCGCTTTTTCCCACGACGATCAAGTCGGCGTGCGTCGCCTTCGCACGCTCGAGTAGCACGCGCCCGGCGTGGCCCACTTCGCAGCTGCGGTCGATCGCCTGCGTGTCTTGCGAAACACCGAGGAATTCGTCCAACTCCTCGCGACAAGCTTTCAGCGCCTCTTGCCGCAGCTCCTCGGCAGCCTGAAGGTGGACCGGCAGGTTCGCAAAGCCGCCTTCGCGATCAAAATGTACTGCGTGCAAGGCCGAAACATGGGCGCCGGGGGCAATCTGCGCCACCGAATCGAGCGCGCGGTGGGAGGCGGTTGAAAAGTCGATACCAACAATAACCTCCTTGTACTCCTCGAGCTCCTGGCTTTTGGTGACCAGCAAAGGATGGCCCACGCGTTGCGCAAGCGCTCCGGCCATCGATCGCATCAGCGTGCTGCGCAGGTAACTCTCCTCTTGCCCGCCCACGAGCACGAGGTCTGCGTGCAGGAATTTTTCGAGCGAACCGATTTCGGCAACCGCACTGCCCACCACGGTGTGCTCGTGCACGTTAATGCCAAATTCGTTCGAGGCGGTCTGTGCCAGTGCATGCATCTGCGCCCGCGCAGCATCGACCCAGTGATCGCCATCTTCCATGTGTATGTGGTAGGGCCGATAGGACTCGGAGAGGTCCTTTAGCGAGAACTGCGACATTGCGTGCACAAGGTGCACTTCGGCGCCATGGTGTCGAGCAATCAATGCTGCCCGAGCCAGTGCGGGTACGGTGCGTTGGGATAGATCACTCGCAACAATAATCTTCTTGAGTGAATTCATTTGGACACCTGACTAGCAGACTTTGCGTTACCTGGTGAAAGCTTTTCGCTACTCTTCGTAGTTGTTCGCACCACCCAGCGTACGCCTGTTTCTTCGTCGATGACAGATGCTCGTTTTGCGGTGCCAACGGCAACGATCAGACGTTGCGCATCGGGCTACGTATGAATTGGACGCAAAGTGGACCAGATGGTTCGGGCCGGGATTCCAACGCAAGTGGCGCGGGGTCGCACCCGCGCCGCCCACTTGCCACCGAGAATGCCGACGCTGCTGATCGGGTTTTGCGACC
>DASPWJ010000188.1:0-2955 GCA_035621895.1 Burkholderiaceae bacterium
GCGCAGCTTTGCTGTCGAGCCAAGCATCAGCTTGGCTCCCGAGTTCACGTCGAACGGTTGATCAAGATTGTCAACTCGGACGCGAACACGATTGCGGTCCGGCCCGCGCTCACACAAAACAAAACTCCAGGCGACACGGGCCGGATCGGCATCGCCGAGCAAATGCTCTCCAACCAAACCCAAGGCCCTGACAGCTCGCGGATTTTTTAGTTGTTCAAGTACCGTCGCAACCCGGCGCTGGGTTGCCGCATCAATCGTAGCCTCGGCCTGAATATCGAGCCGGTCGAGCGTGTATAGGCTCGGAACATCAAGCGCTACCAAAAGTTCTCTGCGTATTGCATCGGCGGCCTTGTGCTCGACGAACGAGACCTGCGGCAAGGCTGGTGGCCGCGGAACGAACTCGAGCTTTAGGCCCAGCGCTTGGTCGCGCAACTGCTGGTCGATTACCCCGGCAGTCGCTAAGGCGCGCAAATAGGCATTGGTTCGCCCTTCGAGCTGTTCGCGTCCCTCCCCAAGAAAAAACGAGGGGCGCCGCTGCGCGATCAACAGGCTTAGCGCCTGCTTGTAGACCAGCGCGCGACAGCGAGGCTCAGGGATTGGGGCCGAAGCGCGCAAGAACAAGCAGCGGCGCGCTTGGGCCCAGTCAACGCCATACCAGGCGAACAGCCCATCGCCTAAGCCAATTACCTCTCCAAAGCCCGGTCGAGAGCCCAGCGGCGTCGAGTTCAGATAGCTTGTAAGGATCTGTTCCTGGGCGGCGTGGGTATCGGGGCCAGCCAGATAGGCACGCGCAGTAGCAGTCGCCATCTGCCGAATCTTCTCCGTGACACCCGCGGTGCGACCGTCAGGGGAATGGCGGAATTTTTCCAATTGTGTAGCCAGAGTGCTTGCACCCCCTTGTCGCCAATCTCGGTCAATAGCGCCGCCCAATTGCCCCACTGTGGCAAGGGCAAATCGACTCCAATCGACGGCCGGATTTCGACTCGGGCGCCCTGGATCCAGAACTTCGCGATCTTCGATGAAGCGCAGCGTCTGAACCAAGAGAGGCGAAATTTCTTCGAAGTTTTGAAAAGCGCGAGTGGGATACGCAGCCTCTTGTAAGGCTCTGCCCGAACCGTCACGCACAACAAGTCCCGCTTGTGCCTTCTCATGAAAAACCGCGTAACCACCCAGATCGAGCAAGTGCAGCATCCGCGGTGACATGCGCGCCTGCTCTTCGAGTGCGAAATTTCGATCGTTCAGCCGCTCGATCATGAGCGGTATTTGTGCATAGCCCAAGCGCTTGTCGTATGGGCCGTATGTCGGAAACCGAATAGAACGGCTCGGACCTGCGCCAATCTGGAAGCTCAGACCGGCATCCAACCAAGGAACGATCTGCGCTTCCAGCCAAGATCGATCAATTTCAAGCCAACCCAGCCCAAAGAAAAATCCACCAAAAATCGCCGCGCGCCACAAACCGCGGTGTCGCTCATGCGCTTCAGCTTCGGATGCCCGAGTACGG
The DNA here is from genome assembly GCA_035621895.1 of Burkholderiaceae bacterium. GTDB lineage: Bacteria > Pseudomonadota > Gammaproteobacteria > Burkholderiales > Burkholderiaceae_F > GJ-E10. Next base: position 1,502 of record DASPWJ010000188.1, read on the forward strand.
TTTGAGATCCTCGCAAGAAGTCGCCGATGCATCCGCCAAAAATCCGCGCGTTCCAGCAGCGCGACTCGTGGGCCAACGCTCGCGATGTGACGCTTATTTACAAGGCCTGTGAGAAAAGAAAGATCGAAGGGACGGATGCTTTCACGGCAAACGACACCCGCGCTTCCGATCGGGAGGCGAGCTGTAGCATGTACCCGTTTCTCGAACACTTCGCACCCGGCAATCAAAGACGCAGGCGCCCACCTGCGCGTCCGATCCGTACCGGCCTCGATCTATTATCAAAGACACGCGGCCAGCAACGAAGGCTACAGCCGCAAGAGCGGCCGAGCTAATCTTAGACTGGGCCCGCCCGGGTGCGATCAGTCGAAACAAATTTTAAAGCCCGGCTGCGCCAGAGGTCACTGCTGTGGCGCCGCAGCAGAAAAGGCCAAGTTCGCTGAGCGCCGCGCAACATTGGTGCAAGCCGATCCATGGCGTTTGCCTTCCCAAAAAGACAAGACAAACGTCTAGGCGACAACAGGCTCTGAATTTGTCACCAAGTCGTTAGCTCGGTGCGCATTTGCAGCGGGTTGAACCAGCGATGCGGGTGCCCCGATCAGTAGCGTTTGCAACTTAGCGCACGCTAGTGGTCGCAGACTTTCAGCGTTGTGAACGTCTCGCTTGCCAGCGGACAGAACCGACATCTCGTTCTAGCCCGCTGCTTGGGTCCTTTCGCGGTGCGCTGTGGACAGAATTTCTTCCCAAGCCCTTGGCGTCAGAGAATAGTTTGCGACTGCACCCGAATGAAACACGCGACACAGCGACGGCCAAAGCAGCGTCGCCGTGGCTGCGGCAAGCACAGGAATCGCCGCCAGCGGATCCCCGGCAATGGATGTCAACTCTTCGGTGGCATTGGCATACTCGCCGCGGTGCGCCAACGCGTGCCAAAGTTCCCGCGCAACTGCAAATCTTGCCTGCTCCCGCTCGGCAACACCCAGGACCGCTAGCAGCAGTTGACATGTACGGGTTCCCGGCTTACTTGGCGCTTGTGCTTCGGGATGACGTCCGGATGCGAGTTCAAGAAGTACGCCAACCAAGTCGATACCCGCCAGATACGCGTTCATCGGTTCAACCAACCGGGGGTTCACGTCAATCACAACCGGACCGCGCGCGGTGCAGATGACATCCATCGACAACGGTCCATGCCAGCGCAAGCTGCCGACAATTTGTTCTAGATAAGCGCGAATATCCTGTAAAGTAACACTCTCTTTGATCGATGCGCCGCCACCTATGCCCTCCTTTATGCGCAGGCACGCGTGATGCGCGATCAGTCGCCCTTCATCGGCCAATGCCTGAACCATGGCAAGCTCTCCGACTGCGGCGACCTGGATGAGTACGCGATGAGCGCCGAGCCCAAGCGCTCTTGCCGCCGAACTAAGTTGCGCTTCGCAGGACACTTTGCGCACCCCCATGCT
>DASPWJ010000189.1:0-9868 GCA_035621895.1 Burkholderiaceae bacterium
CTTGGATAACCAGCGCCTCCCGGGGCACCGCTCCGACGCCGGTGTCGGCACAGGAATCGAAAACTTTAGCGGCCCAGATCAGGCGTTATGTACCTTTCGCGTCACGCAAATTCGGTAAGCGCCAATTTCGGCCTCAGATAAAAAGATGCCTGATGCCTCTGCGCGCGGGCGTTGCGAAGAAGTGCGGGAGGGCGAGGATGTAGAACCGGACCCTCCCGCGCGCGCCTCCCTCGCTGCCGCCAGCAACTTGCCCAGCGCGGCTTAGCCGGGGTTTTGGCTGAGGCAGGCGCGCTCGTGTCCCGCAAGATCCCGCAAAGTGCCAACACTCGCCAGACCGTGGCACAACATGAGCTCGCGCACGGCCGCTGCCTGATCGTAGCCATGTTCAACCAACAAGTGACCCCCCGGGCAGAGGTGCTCCGCAGCCCCGGCGACGATGGTGCGCACTGCGGTCAGGCCCTCGCCCTCGTCGGTAAGAGCCATACGTGGCTCAAAGCGAAGTTGCGCCAGGTGCTCGTCCGTGACACGGATGTAGGGCGGGTTACTCACAATGAGATCAAAACGGCCCTGCACCGGCGCATACCAGTCGCCGGCAAGTAGCTGCAGCGTTGCACCGAGGCGAAGGCAATTTTGTCTCGCAACACACAATGCTTGCGTGGAGCGATCAGTAGCGAGGATCCACAAGTCGGGCCGCTCCAACGCCATGGTGATGCTGATGCAACCCGAGCCGGTACCCAGTTCGAGCACCCGTGCCTGTGCGCGGCCTTGGAGCAAACGTAATGCCGTCTGCACCAAGAGCTCGGTTTCCGGACGCGGGATCAAAACCGCGGGATTTACACCCATCGGGCGCCCATAAAACTCCTGCACGCCCAGCAGGTAGGCCATCGGCATGCCGCGCTCGCGCTCACGCACCAGGCGCGCGAAGTTTGCCTGTGTGTGCTCGTCGATCGAGTATTCGGGATGCGCAATAAGCCGCTCGCGCGATACTCCCAGCGCATGGGCAAGCAGTGCACGTGCCTGCTGTAGCGGCAGGGCGCAATCGCGAAGCTGCGCCTGGGCGCTGGAGAGCTGAAATTCGCAGGCTTCGATCGGTGCCATTTAGGCGACTTCTGCTAACGAAGCGAGCAACTCGGCCTGATGTTCTGCCGTCAGCGCCTGAGTGAGCTCATCTAGGTCGCCGTCCATGATCTGGTCGATTTTGTAAAGCGTCAGATTGATGCGATGGTCCGTCACGCGGCCCTGGGGAAAGTTGTAGGTACGGATCCGCTCCGAGCGATCGCCCGTGCCCACCAGGGAGCGGCGCGCGGAGGCTTGCTGCTGCTGCTGCGCGCGCATCTGGGCATCCTTCAGACGAGCGGCCAGCACCTTGAGAGCGCGCTCCTTGTTTTTGTGCTGGGATCGGTCGTCCTGACACTCGACAACGATACCCGTGGCCAGATGGGTGATGCGCACCGCGGATTCGGTCTTATTGACGTGCTGCCCGCCAGCGCCCGAGGAGCGAAACACGTCGACGCGGATCTCGCTTGGGTCGATACGTACGTCGTTGATTTCATCGGCCTCGGGAAGGACGGCAACGGTGCAGGCGGAGGTATGGATTCTGCCTTGCGCTTCGGTCTCCGGGACGCGTTGAACACGGTGCACTCCGGATTCGAATTTCAGCCGACTGTAGGCGCCTTGACCGATGATGCGCACGATGACTTCTTTGTAGCCACCAAGGTCCGAGCCGCTCTCGGAGATCATTTCCGTCTGCCAGCGGTGGCGTTCGGCAAAACGCATGTACATGCGCAGCAAAGCCGCGGCAAATAGTGCCGATTCCTCGCCACCTGTTCCGGCACGGATTTCCAGAAAGATGTTGCGTTCGTCGTTGGGGTCCGTCGGCAGCAGGAGGCGCTGTAAGTGCTCTTCGAGCACCGCAATGCGTTTGCGCGCCAGCGCCTCTTCCTCCTTGGCAAGTTCACCTACCTCGGGATCGGCAAGCATTTGCTGGGCGCTGGCCAGCTCTTGGGTCGCCAGCTGGTAATCCCTAAAGCCGGTTACCAAAGGTTCGATCTCTGCCCGCTCCCGCGAAAGGCGCCGGAACTGGTCCATGTCGGCCGTTGCGTTTTCTTTGGATAGCGCCGTGTCGATTTCTATCAGGCGCTGCGCCAACTGGGCCAGTTTGGCCCGCATCGATTCCTTCATTGTTGCGGTGGCGCGCGGCTAGCGGCCTTCTTGCTGCAGATGCGAGCGATAAAAGCGCGCCACTAATTCGAGTTGGCGCTTGCGTTCTTCGTCCGGAGCTGCCGCTGCGTCATTGAGTACTGAGATAGGTGCGTGCAAAAACTTATTCGTAAGTGCCTGCGAGAGTCTCTCCAGCACCGCTTCGGGTGCTTCGCCGCGCGCAAGCTGGCGGCGGGCGCGCTCAATTTCATAGCGGCGCATATCCTCGGCGCGCTGCCGGATGTCGCGAATCAACGGCACGGTTGCGCGTCCCGCGAGCCAGCTTTCAAAGTCACGCACACGCGATTCGATAATGGCCTCGGCCTGCGCCACGGCTGCCTGGCGGGACTCGTGGCCGACTTGCACCATGTGTCCCAGGTCATCGATCGTGTATACGAATACGTCGTCTAAACGCGAGACTTCCGGTTCCACGTCACGGGGCACGGCAAGGTCCACGACCACCATGGGTCGGTGGCGCCGTGCACGCACGGCGCGCTCCACCATTCCCAGGCCGATGATTGGCAGAGAGCTGGCCGTGCAAGAGACGACCACGTCAAAACGGGCCAAGGCGTCGGGCAACTCGGACAAGGGAAGGGAGCGACCATGAAAGCGCGTTGCCAGGCTGTGCGCTCGCTCAACCGTGCGATTGGCTACCGTGATCGACCGGGGTCTGTGGGCCGCAAAATGTGTGGCCGCCAGCTCGATCATTTCCCCCGCACCGACGAGCAACAAATGGCATTGCTCAAGATCGCCAAAGATGCGCTCGGCCAGCTTCACGGCTGCCGCGGCCATTGAGACCGAGTGGACGCCAATTTCGGTAGAGCTGCGCACCTCCTTGGCCACCGCAAAGGTGCGCTGAAACAAATGGTTGAGCAACAACCCCAGGCCACCCGCTTCCCGGGCAAGTCGTTCGGCCTGTTTCATCTGCCCCAGAATCTGTGGCTCACCCAGGACCATGGAGTCAAGCCCACTGGCGACGCGAAAGGCGTGGCGGACCGCATCGCCCTTGGGCAAGGTGTAAGAGACGCGCGCCAAATCGCTCGGGCCGATGCCCTTTTCTTGGGCGACGAACTCGGCGAGCGTAGCGCCGGCACGCTCGGGCTCGGTTACGGCACAGTACAGCTCGGTGCGGTTGCAAGTCGAAACAATTGCGGCCTCGCTTAAGGCGCCCGCGTCCGCATGTGCGAACTGAGCGCGCAAGCGCGCAATCGCGCCTCGCACCTCCTCGGGCAGGAAGGTGACTCTTTCACGCAGCGACAAAGGCGCTGTTTGATGGTTCAGACCCAGAGCAAGCAGTTGCATCGGTTTATAGGCGGCGTAGCGGCTCGCTACTCCTTGATTCGGGCGCGGGGGGAACGAACTACTCCCAATTTCGCATTGTAGCTAGCCCGTGCTCGCCGTCATCCCAGACGCCAGACTTGCCCCTCGAGGAAGGGCCTTAATGTGTGTCCAAGACAACAGTGCCAATTGCATTTGGTTCGCTGGCACCACCACGGGCCCAGGCTCAGGGCCACTAAGAATCAATTTCATCTTCGAAGTAGCCAAACCCCGTTCGCGGCTCGTCCTGGTTGGCGGCACGCACAAGGCAACCGCCGAGCAAGGCAGCGGCGTTTGTTTATCAAAGCTCGTGCCCAGGTCTACGAAAAAAGCTCGTGCCGCGGATCAGGAACCGCGGATCGCCTTCGGGACCCAAGCACAAGAGGCAGAACTGCAACTTGCGCTGCGATGTCAGCGCGGGCACCGAGCGGCGGCTTTGTGCAACCGTGCATAGCGGCTTCGGTGCGTCTGCTGCACCGCCGCAACCGCCGAGGCGAAATCGTAGCCAAGGCGGGAGATTGAACGCAGATCCGGTGAGCTGGTGGGGCCCGTGAGCGTTAGAAGGCCGAAGCGCTGGCCCCCGTCGCATCGAGCGCAACAAAACCCTGCCCGTTGCTAACCATCGCTGTTGGGGAAGAAAGATTGCTCGACCCCACGGGAGTCCAGGTGAGCGCGTTCTCGCTGGCATAGACGTTGCCGGCACCGTCCATTGCGAGAAAGCGTGTGGTGTAATCGATCGCAACCACGGAACTGGCAATTGGTGAATTGCCATCGAGCCAGCTGCCGGTCGTACTGGTGAAGGCATAATTGCCCTGAGCGTCAGCTACCACCCACGTATTGATTGACTGAGCGGCGCGGTTGATCGTCAGCGTCCCACCGATTTGGTTTACGACGGGTGGATCGGCATTCGCGTCGTTGTTGCCGTATGCGATGCTGGTCCAGTTGTTCGCCCCGTGCGTATAAAGCGTCCACTCGTTTCCGCCCGTAGTCGTCCACAACGTCGCCCCCGATGTGCCCACCGCGACACAATCGGCACCCACGCAATGAATCGCGTTAAGCGTACTGGAAGAGGCAGAAATTGCTTGCTGATTCAGCGACCAGGTTATTCCGTCGGCACTGGTCAAAACGATGCCACCGTCGCCTACCGCAACGAAGTTGGAGCCAGCCCAGGCGACGGCGTTCAGGTTGTTGGAGGATGGCACACGTGAAATCTGTTCCCAATTTTGGCCATCGGTACTGCGAAGAATCGTGCCGCTTGTGCCAACGGCCACAAAAATCAGAACCGGCGCAGCCGGATTGGGGGCGCCCGCATAGGCGGCGACAGCGACCAAGTCCTCGCTAAAACCGGGAGGAAGATTGCCTTGGGTCCAAGTCATGGGCTCGTTTCCTTCCGACGCCACCAAAGGACCGGCAACCGTAGGCGCTAAGGAGGCGCTATAGATCGTTCCCGCAGGGCCGACGGCGACATAAATACCCGAAGGCGGTCGACCTGCGTATCCGCAGGGCGTAATGGCGCCGTACCCCAGGCCCTTCATGGGCGCTGGAATCGAGGCGCCGACAATCCACGGGGAAAGCGGGCCGCCAGCCGCACGTGGTGCGGCGGCGACCAGAGCGCTACCTGCGCCACCGGGCGCGGATCCGGTGCGCCCGTTTATCGTGAAAAAGATCGAGGGAAATAGCGAGGTCGGAGAGGGGTTGTTGATTTCGTTGCACAAGATGGCTGGCGAAGTGGCGTTCACCAGGACGCCGCCAAGGAGCAGGGTGCTCCAGTTCAATGTCGTCAGAGTTGGATCCTGCGCGAAAAAAACCCAATAATCGATCGACGGGTCGTAACTCCACGTGATGCTAACGTCGCCGTCGCCGGAGAACGTTTGCACGCCAGTAGGCGGCGCCGTAGGGCCGCCGGAGTTACCCAGGCATCCGCCTAGGGCCAAGGTGGCGGTGGCCAATAAAATGGCAAAGCGGCTCTTCACAATTGCATCCATCACGCGCGGTGGTTAACTGCAAACCGCGGAATTTATCATCCGCGGGCCTCGGGTGTCGTGGGCGCTCGGGTGGCCATCGTCGTTTGCCGCGTTGGACGGCACTTTGCGGGTCCGCCGGCCGCTGGCGAGCTACTCACTCGCCGCGCACCATAAAGAGAAAGCAAAGGGGTGAACATTCATGAGCAACCGCCTTCCGACACTGTATATCCCGCACGGAGGAGGTCCATGTTTTTTTATGGATCCGCTGCCGGGCATGCCGCCCGATCTGTGGGACAAGATGGCCGCCTATCTGCGGGGCATACGCGCCTCCTTGCCCGCGCGTCCCGAGGCCGTCGTGGTGATCTCGGCGCATTGGGAGGCGGCGCGACCGACAGTAAGCCAAGTGCAGCGCCATAGCCTGCTTTTTGACTATTATGGCTTCCCGGAGCACACGTACCGCTTGACTTATCCAGCGCAGGGATCGGTAGCACTGGCGCAAAAGGTGCAAGAGTTGCTCGCGCAGGCGGCGATCGATTGCGACGTCGACGACTCGCGGGGAATCGATCACGGGGTCTTCATTCCCTTCAAGCTCATCTTTCCCGAGGCCGACGTCCCGGTCGTGCCACTGTCGCTGCGCCACGATCTGGACGCGCGCGCGCACCTTGCCGTCGGCGCTGCAATTGCTCCATTGCGTGAGCAGGGCGTACTGATCGTCGGCAGCGGTATGAGCTATCACAATCTGCGAGAGTTTTTCCACCAAAACTTTCGGGCCAATGAAGCGGCAAGGCAGTTTGATCAATGGCTCGCAACAACGGTGCGTCTGCCAAATACTGCAGAGCGCGACCAGGCGCTTGGTGACTGGCAAAAGGCGCCTGGTGCCCGCGAGTGCCACCCGCGCGCCGAACATCTGTTGCCACTGATGGTCGCCGCGGGGGCAGCGCGAAACGATCCAGGACAAATCGCCTATCGCGATATCTTGCTCGGTAAGGCATTGAGCGCCATACGGTTTGGTTAGTTGCTCGCAGGAGACAACGTGCCTTCGCCTGGGGGTTTGCGTTTCGGGTATGATGTCCGCCGCTTTCGTTTAAGTCTCGTTTGCCCTTGGTCCTTCCAGCTGGTCGCGTCGCTCGCGTTCCTGCGGTTTTGCCAGCTTGCGTCGCTTGATCGTCTGCACGCCGTGCGATGCGCGGCGTAATTTCTCACCAATACACATGGAGTTTTCATGGCAACTGGGACCGTCAAGTGGTTCAACGATGCAAAAGGATTTGGATTTATCACGCCCGACGATGGCGGCAAAGACTTGTTCGCCCATTTCTCGGAGATCCAGGGGACCGGCTTTAAGTCCCTGCAGGAGCGTCAACGCGTAGAGTTCGTCGTGGCTCAAGGCAGCAAGGGCCCGCAGGCGACCCAGATTCGCGCAATCTAATCTTTGTGCAGTAGCGGCCGCGGCGTGAGCCGCGGCCGCTGCCGCCGTTGGAGCGGCGCGCGCGCAGCGGCGCTGCGTTTCTCAGGCATTGCCCGCCTTAGCGCGGTGGGTCTGGTGAAGGTTCACCTTTGCAAGCTGCCTGCGCCAGCTTTGTTTTTCGGTGCGCGAAAAAGACACCGCCTCGCGCGCTGCCGCTGGCCATCAATGGCGACGCTTAGGCAACCTTAGTACCCTGACGCCATGTCGTGGGACAAGCGCAAGAACGATATTTGGTCCGGGCCGCGACCTGATGAAGGTCGTGCTCTTGCCCGCGCTCGTCCCCCAGTCGATTGCGTCCGCTTGCCGCCTGCCGCAAGCACATGACTGCGTGGTTCGAAATTGCCGTCGTTGCCTTCGGCGCAGGGTTTGTCGATGCCGTCATGGGCGGAGGCGGCATGCTGCAGCTTCCCGCGATGTTTGCGCTGTTTCCGGGCGTGCCGCCGGTATTGTTGCTAGGCACGAACAAGTTGGCTTCCTCCGTAGGTACAAGCGGCGCGGCGCTTCAGTACGCGCGGGCGATTGCGCCGCGATGGACAACGGTTGCACCCGTGGTCGTGGCGGCCTTCGTTGCGTCCTTGTTGGGCGCATATGCAGTGTCGCGCGTACCGGCGGATCCATTGCGCAAATCCTTGCCGTTCGTGCTTTTGGCGCTTTTGCTGTACACGGCCTTTAGCAGCGCGGGACTTGCCCATGCGCCCCGTTACGCCAAACATCGAGAGGCGGCCGTTGCTGCGGCGGGAGCCACCGCGGTGGGCTTTTACGACGGCTTCTTCGGGCCGGGAGCGGGCACCTTCTACAAATTAATTTTCGTGCGCGCGCTGGGCTTTGATTTTCTCAACGCGGCCGCGCCTGCGAAGCTCGCGAACGTGGCATCCAACCTGGCTGCCATCCTCATCTTTGCGGTCAACGGACTTGTGCTCTGGAAGCTGGGCCTAGGCATGGCAGTAGCGAATTTCATTGGAGGGCAAGTCGGCAGCCGCATCGCGCTGCGTTATGGCAATCGCTTGATCCGCTGGGCCTTTCTGGCCGTGGTCGGTGCACTTGTGGTACGTACTTTTCGCGACGCATATTTGCTTTAGACAAATTCGGCTTGCCCTCTGGCAAGGGTTGGCGTGAACGACTTGGGCGCACGAGACTAGCCTTTTGAGGGTGTGAGGACTTGATCCGAACGATTGTGGGCGGTGCGCGGCGCAATGTTTTGTGGGCGCCAAGTTTTTTCGACAACGACCGCCGGGCTTTTGGCGATCTGCGCCGCGTCCTCAGCCTAACGTGACAAGGAACGGAGCCATTGGGTTTGCGCGCTGCACGCAGCTGAAAGATGTAGCACAATGGTGCGTCGGCACCGTCTCAATTTGCTTGGAGACAGACCGACACAAGATCAAGATGCACCAGCAACCCGGACTTTGTTCTCACGAGAGGCGCGGCCCGCTAGAGCGTGCAACGCGCGTTATTGCCTCGGCGCTACCTACCTTCGGTGGTATGGCTGCCATTCTTAGCGCGGGCGCCGCCATTTGTGCCGCAATCTTCCTTTATTCACAGGTCCGTGCACAAGAGACGGTGATGTCTGCCCCGCAAGGCACACCGGTTTATTCCGCTGCGCAGCTCGATCAAATGCTCGCGCCCATAGCCTTGTATCCGGACGATTTGCTCGGTCAGATCCTGATGGCCGCAACGTATCCGCTGGAGGTGGTCCAAGCCGACCGCTGGTTGCAGGTCCCCGCCAACGCGAGCTTGCGGGGAGTTGATCTTGCGCAAGCGCTGCAACAGCAGCCGTGGGATGCAAGCGTCAAGGCGCTCGTTGCCTTTCCGCAGATCCTAAGCGTCATGGATAACAACTTGCAGTGGACCGAAGATCTCGGCGAGGCGTTTTTGGTGCAACAGGCCGACGTGATGGATCACGTGCAACAGCTGCGCACCCGCGCGCAGGCGGCGCGCACGCTAAACACAACGCCGCAGCAGACCGTCTCCAGCAATGACCAGGCCATCGAGATCGCGCCGCCCGGCGCGGATACGCTGTACGTACCCGTCTACGACCCGAACGTCGCTTACGGAGAGTGGCCGTATCCCGACTATCTGCCCTATTACTTTGACGTGCCGGGTTACCCATTGGGCAGTTTTATGGCCTTTGCCATCATTGCCCCGCTGTGGGGATGGAACCATTGGGACTGGAACCATCACCGTCTAAACATCGGCCCAGGACCGGGCTTTGGCATGGCTGGTCCGCCACTGCCGCTGCATCCCGGTCCTTGGCATCACGATCCGGACCGGCGCGCGGGGGTTCCCTACCGAAGCAACAGTGCGCAGGTACGCTTTGGCGATGCCGCTGAGCTGCGCTCGGGTCGGGAGAATTTTCGCGGGTACTTCCCAGCGATCAGCGCGCCGGAGCGACCCGGCGTACCCGAGCCGCGCGCCGGCGTTCCAGCGCCAGTGGTCCGCGCTCCTAGCGCGATGCCGCCGGCGGCGCGCACGGCCGAGCCGCGGTTTTCACCCGGTGTTGTGGAACGTCCGGCACCGCCGGCGTTCGAATCCTTTGGCGGTGGCGCACAAGTGCGAACGCAAGAGCAGCGCGGAGCGGGCAGCCGGATGTCTGTTGCGCCCACTGGCGGCGGAAGGATGCGCCGATGAGCAGCGCCGGTCTGCACACACGCCTTGACAACGGCCACGCTTGCGGCGAGCCCAAGCGTTGTTGGCCTCGGTGCGTCGTGACGGTTGTCCTGACAATCGGGGCCATTGGGTTTGGGAGTTGCGCACTTGCAGCCGATAAGGCCCAGCAGGATTTTGCAACTGCCGAGCAAGCTGCACAGGCACTGGTTGGGGCGATGCGCAGTGACGACCAAGCCGAGCTGCTACGCATTCTAGGACCGAGCGCAGAGCCACTGATTCGTTCCGGCGACCAGGTCGCCGACCGCGAAGCGCGGCTTCG
>DASPWJ010000190.1:0-3640 GCA_035621895.1 Burkholderiaceae bacterium
TGGCATCTGCTCAATGGGCGCGGTCAAGGCTCCTATCCTAACCGGCATTGGCGTGGCGCCGAGGAGGACAGATTGCCGCCATATCCTTACGCAGACAAGGGCGAAGGGATGCCTCGTTGCGCGTGCGGTTTTGCTCTATTCAATTCGATCTCATGTCCGTCACACGAGGTCGAGCAAAAAAGCAAAGACAGAAAAATCGTCGCTTAACGCCCGAGTACGTAGGTCGAGGAATTTTCGCACTTTTCCGGTCAACCTTCGAACTTTGTGGGCTAAGGGTGAACGCCCAAGAAGCGCACCCTTGCAACGACGCGCGGTCGTATGATCCATTGGAGCCTACCAAAATGGGAGCAGGAGCATGATCAAGATCTTGGTCATATCCGGTAGCCTGCGAACTAAGTCCTACAACACCGCGCTTGCACGCGCCGCGCAATCGCTAGCGGGCCCGGAGACGACGCTCGAGGTCGCCACTTTGCATGGAATTCCACTGTACGACGGCGATCTGGAAGAACGCGATGGAGTTCCTCAAATCGTCAACGATCTTAAGACGCGAATACGCGCCAGCGATGGCCTGATTCTGGCCACTCCCGAATACAACAATGGGATTCCGGGTGTCTTTAAGAACGCAATTGACTGGCTATCACGGCCGCCAGCAGATATTCCGAAAGTCTTCGCCAATCGCCCCGTTGCCATAATCGGTGCCTCTCCTGGCGGCTTTGGCACGATCTTGGCGCAGACCAGTTGGCTCCCCGTGCTACGAACTCTCGGTGCCCGTCATTGGGCCGGGGGGCGCCTTATGGTGTCGCGGGCAAATCATGTTTTCGATGAAAATGGTGCCATGACTGACGAACTGGTCCGCAAACAGCTGCAGGACTTTTTGCGCGGATACGCTCAGTTCGTTCGCTCGAATCCGATGCAGTGAGCCAAGGAGCCCGGCTGCTCGCGCAGCAATGGGCTAGAACGAGCCCATCTTGTGACCTCGAGTAGATTCGCGCTTAGAAATCGCAACGCGCCACATGAAGGGCCCAATCATTGCCGGCGGCCCGTGTGGACAACACGCAAATTCTCGCTGCGGCCAATTGCTGGCCACCTGGACGGCCACCTGCCTGGGAATTGGGGTTGCATTACGCCTTTGACTTGGATAGATGCCCAATCACTTGCTGCGCAGTGAACCCTGCAGCTGGGCACTTTGCTTGCTCTTATTTAGTTCCTAATCGCGTGCTTCCCCCGATCCGCTGCTGCTGGCCGCTATGACTCTAAACAGGTCCATTGGTACCGGAAAGACGATTGTCGAGCTCCGATCGCCTGCGACCTGAGTTAGCGTTTGCAAGTAGCGCAGTTGCATCGCCTCCGGACGACGTGCCAAAGTTTGTGCTGCTTCAAGCAGCGTCTGCGCAGCTTGTTTCTCGCCTTCCGCATGAATCACCTTTGCGCGACGTTCGCGCTCGGCTTCGGCCTGCCGCGCAATCGCGCGGACCATCGACTCGTTTAGATCCACGTGTTTGATCTCCACGTTGGTCACCTTCACGCCCCACGCGTCGGTTTGCGCATCAAGAATCCGTTGCACATCGATGTTCAAACGCTCCCGCTCGGCGAGCATCTCATCGAGTTCGTGCTTGCCTAGCACCGCGCGCAAGGTGGTCTGAGCGAGCTGGCTTGTTGCGACCAGAAACTTCTCGACCTGGATGATCGCTTTTTGCGGATCGACAACGCGGAAATAAACCACCGCGCTAACCTTCACCGAGACGTTGTCGCGCGAAATGACGTCCTGTGGCGGCACGTCCAGCGTGACGACGCGCAGATCGACCCGCACCATCTGCTGGACACCAGGCATCAGAATGACCAAACCAGGCCCTTTGACGCGCCAAAAGCGGCCGAGCAGAAATACGACCCCCCGCTCGTACTCGCGCAGCACACGCAGGGACATAATGACCAGCACGATGGCCACCAGCAGCAGCACGGCGCCAAAGCCCAGTGGAAAGTAAAAGAACATCACGAGCCCCTTTCGATCGATGCGCCTCAGTGCGCCTCGGCGCTGAGTGCGACCACCTCTAGCGTCAGCCCTTGTACCGAGAGCACACGCACGCGCTCTCCGGGCTTTAGCGGCGAAGAACTGCGCACACGCCACGATTCCCCAGCAACGTGTGCCCAGGCTTCGGCCCCGACCACTTCCATTACAGTCCCTTCGGTGCCCACCAGCGCCTCCCTTCCGCTGACAACCGGGCGGCGGCGTGCGCGCAGAGCAAAACTGCCTGCTCCAAAAATAACCAAAGCCGAGCTAAGCGCTAGTGCGGCTATAACCCCTAGCGGAATCCCAAATCCGGGAACCTCAGGTTCGATCAGCATCAGCAAACCGGTCGCCAAAGCGGCGATGCCACCTACGCCAATCACGCCAAATGTCGGCAAAAACAGCTCCGCCACCATCAGCGCACATCCCAACAAAATCAAAGCGACCCCCGCCCAATTCACCGGCAGCAGTTGAAAGGCATACAACGCCAATAGCAGGCAGATCCCACCCGCAACGCCCGGCACCGCCGCTCCCGGGTGCAATACCTCGATGAACAAACCATACACACCGAGCATCAACAGTACAACCGCGATCGTTGGATCGGAGACAAGGGCAAGTAGTTTGGTCCGCCAACCGGGTTCGACGCGGATCACCGAGGCGCCTGCAGTGTGCAGTTGCACCTTCCCGTTGGCGAGTACAACCGTCCGACCGTCCAATTTGCGCCCCAGATCATCAACATCAGTAGCAATCAGATCGATCACATGCGCCTTCAGCGCCTCCTCGGCCGACAAGCTGCGCGCCTCCCGCACGGCGCGTTCGGCAAAATCAGCGTTTCGCCCGCGCAGCTGTGCAAGGCTGCGCAAGTATGCGGCGGCGTCATTGACGACCTTTTTGTGCATCGTACCGGCTTCACCCGATGGTGATGACTTGCCCTGCGGCTCATCAGTCGGCATTCCCCCGCCAATTGCGATGGGCGTTGCCGCCCCCAAGTTCGATGCGGGAGCCATCGCCGCGATATGGCTCGCATACAAGATGTAGGTGCCGGCACTTGCCGCGCGCGCCCCTGAAGGCCCGACCCAGGTCGCCACAGGAATTGACGAACCCAGTATCTGTTTGATGATTTCCCGCGTCGAACTATCGAGTCCACCCGGGGTGTCAAGCTCGAGGACCACCAGTGCGGCATTGTTCGCACGCGCCTGTTCGAGTCCTCGCCGGAAAAAATCGGTGGTCGCCGGCCCAATCACGCCGTCGTAATGCAAGACCTCAATCGCCTCGCGCTGCGGCGAACTCTGCGCCCAAGCGGGTGGGTCCATCCCGCACGCAAGCACGCACCCGAGAAGGGCCACAACGCTTCCGAACAACGTGCGCAGCACGCCGTCGCCTTGGAAGAACCGCACATAAGGCATTGCAGCATCCACTGATGCTCGATCATCACCCTTCGGCGCGGCTTGCGCAAGAACGCCAGAGGAGTGCCTGCTTTAGAAGGCAGTGCCGCCTCTTAGCGTTTCAAATCGCGGCTTCGCCGGCATCTGAAAGTGCCCGTTTGCCGGCGCTTGAGCCTGCCGATCGCGAAAAAACCGGATCATTCGGTGCACAAGCGCTGGCTCACACCTAGCCCATTATCGCCTTGAGCGC
>DASPWJ010000191.1:0-5290 GCA_035621895.1 Burkholderiaceae bacterium
ATCGGCGTGGAGGGCCAAGAGCGTATCGCTCAAGCGCGCGTGCTCCAAGTTGGCGCCGGTGGCCTGGGATCTCCCGCGGCGATGTACCTTGTTGCCGCCGGCGTCGGCGAGCTCGTTCTTTTTGACGACGACCGAGTCGACCTGACCAACCTTCAACGCCAGTTGCTGCACACGACCCAGCGGATCGGGCAGCCCAAAGCGGAATCGGCGGCTATTACCCTGCAGGCGCTTAACCCGCTGGTGCGCATCGAGACGCATACCGAGCGCGTCACGGCACAAAATCTGGCATCGCTGCTTGGCCGAATCGATGTGGTGCTTGACTGCTCGGACAATCGCGCGACGCGCTATGCCGTAAACCGCGCCTGCCTGAACGCACGCATTCCCCTCGTATCGGCATCGGCCAGTGTTTTTGCGGGCCAGCTCGCCGTTTTTGATTTCCGCCATCCCGATACGCCGTGCTACGCGTGTTTATTTCCCGAGGCTACGGGCCAGGACGATAGCTGCGCCACGACCGGCGTGTTTGCGCCCCTGGTCGGAGTGATCGGAGCTCTCCAAGCCGGCGAGGCAATTAAATTGCTGTGTGGATTTGGCGAGCCGGCAAGCGGACGCCTGTTAAGTTTCGACGGCCTAGAAATGCAGTTTCACCGACTGCAGTTTCGACGCGACCCTCGCTGCGCCGTGTGCGCACGCTAAAGGGCCGGGGACCCAATGCCAACCCGTGGTCGCGCGCCTTGGCAAGGCCGCAAGCGCCGCGCCCCGGGGCAGGCGAAATCACCACCGAATCGTTGATTTGCTAGGCCAGGAGTGCGACCAGATGCTGCTCGAGCGCTTCCACGGGTGATTTGCGAAAACCGCTCTTGGAGTATCGATGCCAGCGGCCAAGGACGTACGCCATTACCATGGAAGCGCGGGCAGCGGTGTCAAATTCGGCGGGCAGCTCGGTCTGGGTGACAGCGACGCGAAACGCCTGCTTGATGGAGGCCTCGATGCGGTCGAAGAGCTGGTTCATGCGCTCTTGCAAGCGCTCGTTCTCGTTAACCAGGGCGTCGCCGGTCAGCACCCTCGTCATGCCGCGGTTGGTCTGGGCAAACTCCAGCAGCATCTGAATCGTCTTGCACACCTGCTGGCGACCCGAGCTCTCCTTGTTCGCAATGTCGTTGATGAGGCTAAAGACTGTGGTTTCAATGAACTCAATCAGCCCCTCGAACATTTGCGCCTTGCTCGCAAAATGCCGATACAGGGCTGCTTCGGAAACTTCAAGGCGGGCTGCAAGAGCCGCTGTGGTGATCTTTTCGGCGCGCGGATCCTCGAGCATGGCCGCAAGCGTCTGCAATATCTGCAGCTTGCGCGCGCCCGGCCGGCGACGAAGCTTTCCACCTTCTAGGTTCGAGTCTTTGCTAACGCCGGTTTGCATGTGAACTGCGCCAGGGTGAGGGCAAGAATCTACCGGAAACACGAAAAACGTGGGGAGTTACTTACACGGCAAGACGCCGATTGCCTGCAGTTGTTCGCAGCGCGCGCCTCCAGGGCCGCCAACCGACCCCGGGACGCCGGGCTTGGCCGTTATGGAACCCGGCAGAGGCAGTGCGTAAGGACGGAGCCCGTTCCTGGCGTCTTTGCCAACAGCCAGGACAGATCTTTTTGCACTTGCTCCGAGGCCGCCCGAACTGCACCGTCGAACGGAACGGCCAAACCCGCCTCCTGGGCCAAGGCCCAGCGCAGCGCCACTCCGGGCAGCGAGGGCAGAAATTGGCTCCAACCCTTTGGTTCGGTTTCGATGTAGGTCGTACGGTAGCCCTCCTCCAGCTTCGCCAGGGATGCCGCCCGCTCTACCGCAGCGCGCAAACCGCCCAGATCATCGACCAAGCCACGCTCGCGCGCTTGCTTGCCGGTCCAAACTCGGCCCTGTGCAATTTCATCAACTTTTTCGGGTGTGATTTGGCGCGCCTCGGAAACATGGGCGAGGAACTGGCGGTAAATGTGTTCGACCGTACTTTGAATGACGGACCCCAGCCGACTGTCGACAGGACGCCGTAAATCGGTCGCACCAGCCAGCCAGGCAGTTGTCACCCCACCGGTGTGGATCCCGAGCTTGTCCATTGTGCGCTCGGCCGTGGGAAAGGCACCAAACACACCAATGGAGCCCGTGATCGTCGCCGGATCGGCGATGACCCGATCGGCCGCCGTAGAAATCCAGTAACCACCGGAAGCCGCCACATCGCTCATGGACACTACGACGGGTTTGCCCGCGGCACGGGTAAGTTCCAGCTCTCGGCGGATGAGCTCGGAGCCGAAGGGGCTGCCCCCGCGCGAGTCCACCCGCAACACAAGCGCCTTGACGCTGGAATCCTCGCGGGCCTTGTGAATGAGTTCCGAGGTCGAGCGGCCACCGATTGCGCCTTGCGGTTCGCTGCCGTCGGAAATCAGGCCCTCGGCCACGACGATGCCGACCTGCCGGTTGCGGTCGCCGCTTTCGGCGATATTCGAGCGGTAATCGGCAAAAGAAATCTGGCGGAATGTCTTGTGTTCGGCATCGGGCTTGCCCCGCTGCAGCACGAGTGCGCGCAGCTCGTCGCGAGTCTTCAGGCCATCGACTAGTTTTTCCTCCAGCGCAAGTTGCGCGAGGCTGCCGCCCGCGGCGGCGAGCCGTTCCGGCTCCTGGGCGATCTGCAGGTTAATGGCCCCGGCCGGCAGACGGCGCAAGGCTTCGATCTCGCCCGTAAAGCCGGACCACTCGTCGTTCAAATAAAAGGCCTCGGCCTCGGACGCTTCCTTGGAGGGGCCGTTACTGGTGAAAGGTTCGACGGCGCTTTTGTACTTGCCCACGCGATACACGTGAACCGATATACCGAGATGCTCCAGCGCATCATGAAAGTAGCTGCGGTAGCCGCCAAAGCCGGTTAGGACGACCATTCCGAACGGATGCAAGTACACTTCCGAGGCGTGCGCGGCCAAAAAGTACTGGCGCTGCTCCATGATTGCGCCCCACGCGATCACTTGCTTGCCGCTGGCTTTAAAGCGCTCGATCGCCGCTGCAATCTCGCGCAGCTTGGCCATGCCCGCCGAGCCCATGTCGTCGAGCAGCAAGACGATGCGCGCGATCTTGGGGTCCTTGCCAGCGGCGTCGATCACGGCCACCAGATCGCGCAACTGCGTCTCGCGCGGCTCCTGCCCCAACGCCTCGGCAAATTCGGCTTCGCGCGCGCTACCGGTGAACTGTTCCACGATATCGCCCTTGATATCGATTACCAGGGCAGTGCCCTCCAGCAGTTTGGTTTTTGCCTCCCCAGCGAACCAAACCACGGCGATCAGCGCCACGAGCACGAGGAAGATCAGATTGACCACGACCCGTCGCACGAGATCTACCGTGCGCAAGAAGGCACCCAATGTTCGGCGCACGACTCCCGGAGGCTTGGCGGACATAGTGGACTCCCAGTTGGTTGGCGGCTTATGGTAGCGGGGGCAGATGACCGTCGATCAGCGCCGCGAGCGCCGCAGCCGTGGCGCCAGGGCGGGAAGCTGCTTTACTGAGCGAATACGGCCCATTACGTAGGAGCCGCCTGCAAGGCGCCGCGGGCGGTCTTTAACGTGGCGCGCTACCAGGATCGTTGCAAAACCCGCCGTGCGCGCCGCCTTGAGGTTGGCCGCGTTATCGTCCACCAGTACCGCGCGGGCACCTGCAAAACGTCCCGACAGCTTTTCGCGCACCAGCATCGCGCGCAGCATAGACAGGGCGGGTTTGGGCCGCAGTTGTCCATGCACCCGCATTTGTTCAACCGCATAACAACTGCCGATGTACCGGTGCCAGCCGATTCCGCGCAGAACGCGCCCGGCGTAGGCCAGCGGCGCATTGGTCAACAGCACCTTGCGGCCCGCGAGTCTACGGGCCAAGTGCTCCAAGCCCCGTTCGGCGCGCAGCAGCGACGTCACATCAATGTCGTGGGTCTCTCGCAAAAATCGCACGGGATCAACCCCATGGTGACGAATCAGGCCCAGCAGCGTTGCGCCATAGCGCTGCCAGTACGTGCGGCGAAGCGCGTCCGCGGCATCCCGGTCAAGCTGCAGGTTGCGCTGCACGAAGTCGGTCATTCGAGTGTCGATCGCGCGAAACATCGCGTGCGAGGCATCGTGCAGCGTGTTGTCCAGGTCAAAAAACCAGACCAGGCCGCTGCGGTTCGGCCGCGCGTCTTGCTCCCGGCTGATCTGCGGCAAATTCAATTGCGCCGGATCATCGTGCCCACGCCCTTGTCGGTCAGGATCTCCAGCAGCAGGCAATGGTCGACGCGCCCGTCGATGATGTGCACCGAGTTGACCCCGTTGCGGGCCGCATCGATCGCCGAGGAGATCTTGGGCAGCATGCCACCGGAGATCGTGCCATCGGCGAACAATTCATCAATGCGCTGTGCGGTCAGTCCGGTGATCAGGCGTCCGGCTTTGTCGAGCACCCCCGGCGTGTTGGTCAGAAGAATGAGTTTTTCCGCGGCCAGTGTCTCGGCGATCCGGCCGGCGACGATATCGGCATTGATGTTGTAGGACAGGCCGTCGGCCCCGACCCCGATCGGGGAGATCACGGGAACGAAGGCGTCATTTTGCAAAGTCTTTACCACGGCGGGATTCACCGACTCGATCTCCCCGACCTGACCGATGTCGTGCAACGTCCCCGGCGCCTGCGGATCGGCGACCTGCATCCGGCGCGCCCGCAGCAGATCACCGTCCTTGCCGGTCAAACCTACCGCCTGACCGCCGAATTGGTTGATCAGCATGACCAGTTCCTGCTGCACCTGGCCCGCCAGCACCCATTCGACGATTTCCATCGTTTCTGCATCCGTTACGCGCAGGCCGTGCACGAATTCTGACTTTTTTCCTACCCGGCCAAGGGCATCGTCGATCTGGGGACCGCCGCCATGGACGACCACCGGCTTCATTCCGACGAGCTTGAGCAAAACAACGTCGCGCGCGAAGCTCTCCTTTAGGCTCTTGTCAACCATGGCGTTGCCGCCATATTTAACGACGATCGTGCGGCCATGAAAACGCTGAATGTACGGCAACGCTTCGGAAAGGATTGCGGCCTTCAGTTCTGGGGGAATCGTCGCACGGTCCATCGCAGGTGACGTCGTCGGGTTTGAACCCGTCGGGCTCGAAAAAAGGCGCACTCTATCACCGTTCACTGCGATTCGATGAGCCGACGCAGGCGACGCTTGGCTTGTTGACGCAGCGCACCGGAGGATTTTTGGTGAACGCCCGCGGCGCGCTTGCGCGCAACCACGGCAAGCGGATTGCGCGGCCGCAG
>DASPWJ010000192.1:0-20807 GCA_035621895.1 Burkholderiaceae bacterium
GGCTTTGGCGCGGCGGCTCATCGAGATGGTCGACGGGCCCATGCGTGTGGGCGAATTTGACCTGCGCATGATGGCCACGATCGGCGTGGCGCGCCTGCCCGAAGACGGCTCGAAACCTGAAGTGCTGCTGGGCTGCGCGCAAGCCGCAATGCGATTTGCGCGGGACAACGGAACGCGCCTATACCAGTTTTACAGCGCCTCGATCGGCCAAAGCGCAACGCGGCGCCTGCGCTTGGAATCCGAGTTGCGCGGCGCGATCGATCGGGACGAATTTACGGTCCATTACCAACTACGCTGCAAGCTGCGGGGCGGTCGGCGGATCGTTGGCGTCGAAGCGCTGTTGCGCTGGAATCATCCCGAGCGCGGAACCGTTGCGGCGGGCGAATTCATCGCGGTAGCCGAGGAGACGGGTCTGATTAGCCTGATCGGCGAGTCCGTTCTGCGTAAGGCCTGTGCCGACGCCGCGCATTGGCCGCAGAATGTAGGTCTTTCGGTCAATCTTTCCACACGGGAATTTCGGGGCAACCACCTGGAAGGCATCATTGATCGCGCTTTGGCCGAGTCCGGTTTGCACCCAAACCGTCTTCTTGTGGAGCTCACCGAGGCCAGCTTGCAGCGCGACTTCGATCGCACCGACGTCGCCCTGGCGCGCTTGGCGGCCTTGCGTGAGCGCGGTGTGCGAGTGGTCCTGGACAACTTTGGCATCGGTCCCTGCAATCTGGACCTGCTGCGTCGCTGCCGCGCCGAATACATCAAGATCAGCGCCCAGCTCATCCACGCACTTGACGCCGATGACGTATTCGTAATGGTCCGTGCCATTTCAGCGCTTTCTCGGCAGTTTGGCGCTACCGTCATTGCCGAGGGCATCGAGGATTCCAGCCAAGTTAGCGCTGCTTTGCGGGCAGGCTGCACAGAAGGGCAAGGCTTTCACCTGGGCCGTCCGCTGACGGCCGAGAAGATGAGCGAGTTGATTCGAGTGCGGCGTGTCAGATCTACGATCTGCGGAGCGGCCGGGTCAAAGAAATCAGCTGGCTAACAGTAAGGTAATCGTAATCCCGGTCAGCGCAAGCAGCCAGGGGTAAATCCAGCTGAAGGGTCGAGCGTAGTCGCGCGCAACGACGCGGAATTCTTCGGCGTGCGCCGCCAAACCGCTTTGGGGTTGGAGCGCCGATGGGCTGTGATCCATGCAAGATCTAGCAACCGGTACTGCCGTTGCCATCGGAATTGACGAAAGTGACGCTGGGCTGGGCATCCGTGGACGTCGGTGCTGCATAAACCACGGTGCACGTGCCTGGGGCACCATTTAAGGAAACGGTAATCGCATTTCCCGCCTGCGTTCCGCCTCCGCTCACGGATACCTGATCGGCTGCCGGATCCAGTCCCGTTGCAGCAATGATTCCTGCGGGGCTGGCTGTCGGGTAGCCATACACCGTGCTGATCTTTATGCCGTCGACGAGCACGTTGCCTGTGACTGCCAATTCTCCATGCACCTGTGCGGCCGCCCGGGTGATTTGGGCTGCGGCGCGTACCGATCCGAAAATTGCCTGTTGCTTCGCGGTACGAGCCTCCGAGCCCATGTTCAAGAGTCGCGGTGCGGCTAGTACAACGACCGTGACAAGAAAAAGGACCACCACGAGCAACTCGACCAAAGTGAAGCCGCGAACCCGATGGCGGGGTACCTGGCGGTGCAATGCGAAGTAAGCGGGGGTTTTCATGGGATCAGAGCAAGCCTCGTTTGCGTGTTGCACTGCATCTGCGCAGGCGGCCCAACTTGCCCGGGCAGCCTCGCCAAGTGGGCTTGTCCGGCGATAAATCGATGGCGCTGACCCAGCTGCGTGCGATTCTCAGGCGCTGCCTGCTCAAGGAGTAGCGTGAATATGGGGTTTTTTTGCGTTCAATTGCGATGGTCTAGCGCCCTCAAGTTTTGCAAACGCATGCATTGCCAGCGGGCATGTATTGGTCGTCTATAAAATCGGGATTTGGACTCCGGACGCTGGCCGTGCGGCGGGCGCGCGGTGCAAGGCAACGGATGCCAAAAATTTCAAAGTGAGCGGCGTATATGCACAGGGAAATTGTTTCCACGTCTGCGGCGCCGCCTGCGATCGGTCCGTATTCGCAGGCGGTAAAAACCGGACTCGTGGTCTTTCTTTCGGGTCAGATTGGTCTTGATCCGGCTACCAAGGAATTGGTCAGCGAGGATTTCGAGGCTCAGGTACGGCAGGCGTTTGTGAACCTCGATGCCGTAGCGCGCGCTGCCGGCGGGACACTTGCCAACGCTGTTAAGTTCAGCCTGTTTCTTACCGACCTTGCGCAATTTGCGAAAGTCAATGAAATCATGGCCGAGCTGCTTCCCACGCCGTACCCGGCGCGATCAACCGTCGGTGTGACGAGTCTGCCACGTGGGGCAAAATTCGAGGTCGATGCCATCTTGGTTCTGTAGGCCATAGATCCCCGGTGGCTCCGACGCCGACCGGATTGGAATCGCCAAATACAAAAAGGTATGCAAGCAGTGGTTACCCAGGCGAGCGCGCCGGGCACGGTGCGCGTGGCCAAAGCCTCTCTTTCGCAGCGTCTGGCCCAAATGGGACTTTTGCGCGATTGGGACCTATTGCTGCACTTGCCAATTCGTTATGTTGATGAAACACGCATCGTTCCCATCGATTCGCTGGTGGTAGGTGCGCAGGGTCAGGTCGAAGGCGAGATTGCCGAGGTGCAAGTTCTTGTGCGTCGACGTCGGCAACTTCTGGTGCGCTTGCGAGATGAAACCGGCGAGCTGCTTTTGCGGTGGGTGCACTTTTATGCTTCACAACAAAACCAACTCGTTGCCGGGCGCCGCCTGCGCGTGCTAGGACGGGTCCGAGGTGGTCTGGCGGGCAAGGAGATGATTCATCCGCAAGTTCGCCTCATCGAGGCTGATGCGGCGTTGCCGGTCCATTTGACCCCCGTGTACCCGACCGTCGAGGCCGTGCCCCAATCCTGGTTGCGCCGGCGCATTGCCAAGGCGCTCGCGCAGACGCGCGTTGAGGATCTTCTGCCGCCCGAGTTGCGCCGCGCATTAAATCTGATGGAACTGGGCACCGCGCTACGGTTGTTGCACCAGCCACCGGCTCAGGTCGATGCAAATGCTTTGGAGCAGCGGCAACATCCAGCGTGGCAGCGGCTGCAGTTTGACGAATTGCTGGCGCAGCAGCTAGCCCTGCGCCAGGCGCGCGCGCGGCGCGCACGTCGCGGAGCCGTTGCACTTTGCGGCGATAGTCGACTTACGCGAGCGTTGCTAGGCGCAGTGCCATTTGCACTAACTGCAGATCAGCGCAAGGTCTGGTCGGAGATTGAAAGGGATCTGGCGGCCCCTGTGCCAATGAATCGTCTGTTGCAAGGCGATGTCGGCAGCGGCAAGACAATCGTTGCTGCACTCGCGGCGGCCCGCGCCGTGGAAGCAGGCTTTCAAGCGGCGTTGATGGCTCCCACGGAGATTCTCGCTGATCAGCATTTTCAACGTATGAGTCGACTGCTGCAACCGCTGGGCGTCAAGGTCACGTGGCTGGGAGGGCGGCCACGTGAGGCGCTGCGACGTGCGGCGCTTGCGGACATTGCCTCCGGCGCTGCGGGCCTGGTGATCGGTACACACGCGTTGATTCAGGAGCCCGTTCACTTTGCTCGCCTCGGTCTTGCAATTGTTGATGAGCAGCATCGCTTCGGAGTCGAGCAACGCCTGGCGCTGCGTCAGGGGCAGGACATGCCGCATCTGCTTATGCTCAGCGCTACGCCAATCCCGCGTTCGCTGGCGATGACCTACCTAAGTGACTTGGACGTGTCGGTGATCCGCGGCTTGCCGCCCGGTCGACAAGCAGTTCGAACCAAGCTCATTTCGGGTGCGCGGCGCCACGAGGTGCTAAGACGAATCCGCTCCGAAGTGGCTGCGGGCCGCCAGGCATACTGGGTCTGTCCGCTCGTTGAGCAAAGCGATGAGATCGAGGCCACGGCGGCCATACGCATGGCCGAGCAGACGCGAAACCTACTGCCCGAATTGCGGGTAGGGCTGCTTCATGGACAAATGAGCGCAGCGGAAAAAAAAGCGGCGATGGACGCGTTCGTAGAGGGTCAAATTGATGTTCTCGTGGCTACCACCGTCGTGGAGGTTGGCGTCGACGTGCCTAACGCCAGCCTGATGGTGATCGAGCATGCGCAGCGTTTTGGCTTGGCCACTTTGCATCAGCTACGCGGGCGGGTCGGGCGGGGCGTGGCCGCAAGCACTTGCGTGCTGCTATTTGATGAGCCGCTGTCGGATCTGGCGCGCGAGCGACTTAAGGTTTTGTACGAAACGAACGACGGATTTGAAATCGCGGCTCGTGACCTGCGTTTGCGCGGCCCGGGAGAATTTCTCGGCGCGCGTCAATGGGGCCTGCCAATGCTGCGTTTCGCGGATCTGGAGCGCGATGTCGGTTGGCTCGATATTGTGCGTCGCACGGCTGATGAGATGCTCGAGTACGATCCGCGGCGCGCGGCGACGATCATCGAGCGTTGGTTTGCCGGTGCCGCACAGTACTTGGGGGCGTAGCTTGCGCGGCGGCGGCCTCGAGGCCCGAAACCCTACGTCCATAATGCCAGGATCGCGAGACGATGATTGATGGTGCAAATCGAAGCGGTCAGCATGGTCCAAGCAACTGCAGGCCGCGGTAAGCAGCGCGGGCAGCGAACATGACATTAACGGAGTTGCGCTATGTCGTGGCGGTGGCGCGCGAGCGCCATTTTGGACGCGCTGCGCAGGCATGCCACGCAAGCCAACCCACTTTGTCGGTGGCGATCCGAAAGTTCGAGCAGGAGCTGGGCGTGCGCCTGTTCGAACGCGGTGTAACGGAAGTGACTCCGACGGCCATCGGCGAACAGATCATCGCCCAGGCGCAGCACGTGCTGGAGCAGGCCGGGGCGCTACGCGAGATCGCGCGCCAGGGACGAGATCCGCTGCACGGCCCTTTGCGTTTGGCCGCGATCTATACGGTTGGGCCGTATCTGCTGCCCGCGTTAGTTCGGCAGCTGCAGCGTGACGTGCCGCAGATGCCATTGCTGTTAAACGAGAACTTCACAGTTCGCCTGCTGGAGCTGCTTCGCAATGGCGAGATTGATGCCGCGGTCATGGCACTGCCCTTGCCAGAGGCGGGACTTGCCGTGCAGCCCTTGTACGACGAACCATTTGTGGTAGCAGTGCCGCGCGACCACCCTTGGGCAGGGCGCAAGACCGTGGCAGTCGAGGAACTGGCTGGCCAGACGACCTTGTTGCTCGGGGCGGGTCACTGCTTTCGCGATCAGGTGCTTGATGCCTGTCCGGAACTAGAGCGCAACTCCGCGGCCGATGAGAGCCGCAAATCGATCGAAGGCTCGTCCCTGGAGACCATCCGCCAGATGGTCGCCTCGGGAATCGGCGTAGCGGTGTTGCCCTGCACGTCAGTACCAGAACGGGTGCGCCGCGATTCGCTTATCGCCTATATTCCCTTTCGTCGTCCTGTGCCCAGCCGACGTGTGGTGCTCGCATGGCGAAAGAGCTTTACGCGCGCGCCGGCAGTTGTCGCTGTTTGCGCGGCCGTCAGCCGCTGCAATTTGCCCGGGGCGCGCAAGCTTGAAGTGCCTGGGCGCGTTTTTTCGTAACTGAGGCTGGGTTGGCGCTCTTGGATGAGTAATTTTCCGTCGCCCTCGGCTCCCGATCCCGTCATCAACGAGGGGCCGCGTGCTCGCTCGCGCCTTGCGTGCTACGTCAGCCTCACGCGCCTTGACAAGCCCATCGGCATCGCCTTGTTGCTTTGGCCTACGCTGGATGCATTATGGCTGGCGGCGCGCGGATGGCCGGGCATGCTACTAACGACAATCTTCACGGTGGGGACCGTGCTCATGCGATCGGCAGGATGCGCAATCAATGACGTGGCCGATCGTCGCTTTGACCTGCAGGTTGCGCGAACCTCAGGGCGAACCCTGGCTCGAGGAGAAATTGCGGTTTGGGAGGCCATCGCGGTGGCGATTGTGCTCGCGGCGTGTGCCGCGTTCACGCTGCCGCTGCTGCATCCGGCGACATTTCCCCTGGCGCTGATTGCGGTAGTCATCTCAGCAAGCTATCCCTACTCCAAGAGATTCTTCCCGATGCCGCAGGCCTACCTGGGAATCGCCTTTTCCTTCGGCATCCCAATGGCCTTCGCCGCAGTTTTGGGATATGTGCCCGCGCGGGCATGGCTGCTGCTTTGCGCAAACCTTTTTTGGGTGGTGGCCTATGACACGGAATACGCGATGGTCGATCGGCGAGATGACCTGCGCATCGGTATTCGCTCTTCGGCCATCTTGTTTGGTCGCGCCGATGTGCTGGCGGTGGCGTCCTGCTACGCGGTTTATCTCGGGATGCTAGCCGCGATCGCCCGCTCCGAGGGGCTCGGATGGGGCTTTGCAATAGGCTGGATCGGGGCGCTTGCCTGTGCCCTTGCTCACGTCGCATGGATTCGAGGTCGCGATCCGCAGCAGTGTTTTCGGGCCTTTCGCCATAACCATTGGCTCGGCCTGTCGATTTTTGCCGGAATCGTTGGGGACTTCGCTTTGCGCTAGCCGTTACTTGGCCTGCTCGCGTGCAGCGCGCAAGCCGACCGTGACTTTAGCCCGCATACGTGCGTGCCAGCTCGCGGCTGCGCTCAAGCGCCGCAAACGCCGCGGCGATAATCGTTGCGCCAACATCTGCCTGTCCCAGCTTCTCAAGCGCAGCAGCGGTGGTACCGCCTTTTGAGGTGACTCGCTCGCGCAGCACAGCGATGTCTTCCGTCGACCGCGCCGCCAGTTGCGCGGCCCCGACGAAGGTCTGTACCGCGAAGTGTCGCGCCTGCTGCGCGTCCATCCCCATCTGTTTTGCCGCATCTTGCAGTGCTTCAATGAAATAAAACACATAGGCCGGCCCGCTTCCAGAGATCGCTGTCACCGCATCGAGCATCGCCTCGTCGTTAAACCAAATGGCTTCGCCAATCACCTGCATTGTGCGGGCAGCCGCGATCCGCTGTTCCGCCGACGCGCCGCTGCGTGCGCATAGCCCCGTTATTCCCTGGCCAATCAACGCCGGCGTATTAGGCATTGCGCGAACTACTGCCTCGGTGCCACACCAGCGAGCAATCGCCGTGCTCGGAATGCCGGCCGCGATCGACAGCACCAGATATCGGCCAGGCAGCCGACCAAGGGATTCGCACACCGGCTGTATGTCAACGGGTTTGACGGCGAGCAGGACAATTGTCGAGTCCTGAATGCTTGCGTCGACCGACGCCCGCGTAGCCACACCGAAATCGCGCTCCAGAAGGCTGCGGCGCGCGGCATCGCGTTCGACGACAAGTATCTCGTCATCTGGCTGTGCTCGAAGGCGAAGTCCGCCGATCAAGGCCGCGGCCATGTTGCCGCCCCCGATGAAGCCAAGCTTCATGGTCGTTCTCCGAAAATTGCGCTTCCCACGCGTACCATGGTTGAACCCTCGGCGATCGCCGCTTCAAAATCGGCTGACATCCCCATCGACAGGGTGTCGAAAAGCGCGGCGGGCGGCGCCGCTAGGCCGGCGCCCGAGACCACCGGGTTTGCAGACCCAAGAGCCTCGGGCAATTGCCGGCGTACGCTCTGGAAGATCTCGCGCAGCTTTGCAAATGACGCGCGCTGCCCCGCAAAAGGCAATCCGGGTTGCGGAATCGCCATCAATCCGCGCAGCTGCAGCTGCGGCAAGATCGCCATCTCCAACGCAAGCTCCGGCACCTCGGGCGGTGTTACACCTCCCTTACTCGTTTCGCCGCTGATGTTTACTTCCAGCAGCACTTGCAGCGCCGGCTGAGTGGCTTGGCGCTGCGTGGACAATCGCCGGGCCACGCTGATGCGGTCAATCGATTGCACCCAATGGAAATGCTCGGCAATCAGGCGCGTCTTATTGCTCTGGACCGGCCCGATGAAATGCCACTCGAGTGCCGGCAGCTCGCGCCACTGCCTTAGCTCCGTCATCTTGGCAACGGCTTCTTGGGCATAGTTCTCACCAAAGGCACGCTGCCCGAGCGCTGCGGCCGCCGCCACGGCTTGCGGGCCGAAGGCCTTGGTAACCGCCAGCAGCTGGACCGAACCCGGCGTGCGCCCATAGCGCTGCTCGGCTTCGTGGATGCGCGCCCAAAGTTGCTCGAGCGAGCGCTTGAGCCCTAGCGGCGCAGGCATGCCCGGACGATAGGATTCCCAATCTTTTGCTTGCGTCGGCATCATATTGGCGATGAGAAATTATCTGGAAGGACCCAAAGTAGACGGTATCTTTTCGATTACACAGGCGCCGCTTCTGTAACGTATGGTGGGTCCGACATGGCAGCCACCGGCCGTTGCGCGCCGCTTGCGCCGCGCAGGGTATGGGCGCGGCCGGCACGGCCACCTCGCACAACGCGTAGCGTAGCGTATGCTCCCAGCCGCCAAGGAGGCGCCGTCGCCGCCGTGGATGGGTAACCGTTCGGAAGCAAAGAATCATGGATATTTCGGAACTGCTGGCGTTTTCGGTCAAGAACAAGGCCTCTGACCTGCACCTGTCCTCGGGTCTGCCACCGCTTATTCGCGTACACGGCGACGTGCGTCGCATCAACCTGCCGCCGCTGGATCACAACGAAGTGCACGCGATGGTGTACGACATCATGAATGACGCCCAGCGCAAGCAGTACGACGAGCATCTCGAGTGCGATTTTTCATTCGACCTGCCGGGGTTGGCGCGATTTCGTGTCAACGCGTTTAACCAGGATCGCGGTTCCGCGGCGGTGATTCGGACGATTCCCTCGCGCGTCATTTCGCTGGAGGAATTGCAGTGCCCAAAAGTGTTCGCCGACCTCGCGCTCAAGCCGCGCGGACTGGTCCTCGTGACCGGACCGACCGGCTCGGGCAAATCCACCACGCTCGCGGCCATGGTCGATCACGTCAACAACAGCACCTACGGCCACGTGCTAACGATCGAGGATCCGATCGAGTTCGTTCATGAGTCACGCAAATGCGTGATCAACCAACGAGAAGTTGGCTCCCACACCCTGTCCTTTGCCAATGCGCTGCGCTCAGCCCTGCGCGAGGATCCCGATGTGGTGCTCGTAGGAGAGTTGCGGGACCTGGAGACGATCCGCTTGGCCTTGACGGCTGCCGAAACCGGTCACCTCGTGTTTGGCACGCTGCACACCTCCTCTGCGGCCAAGACCATGGACCGGGTGGTCGACGTGTTTCCTGGCGCGGAAAAAGAGATGGTGCGCGCGATGCTCTCCGAGTCGCTGGTGGCGGTGATCTCGCAGGCGCTTATCAAGCTCAAGGACGGTAGCGGGCGGGTGGCGGCGCACGAGATCATGGTCGGCACGCCGGCCATCCGCAACCTGATCCGCGAGAACAAGGTTGCCCAGATGTATTCAATGATTCAGACCGGCAGCCAGTTTGGCATGCAGACGCTGGATCAGTGCATGATCGAACTCGTGCGGCGCAATGTCATCGGTGCGGCCGAGGCGCGCCTGTACGCCAAGAGCCCCGAGAATTTCCCCGGGTAAGCATTCTCTATCAACGACTGAGCAACGGGCATGGAACGCGATCAGGCCATACGGTTTGTCCACGATCTACTCAAATTGCTGATTTCGAAGAAAGGTTCGGATCTGTTCCTGACGGCGGAGTTTCCCCCGGCCTTTAAGGTCGACGGACGCGTGCTGCCGGTGTCCAATCAGCCGCTGACTGCACAGCACACTGCGGACTTGGTGCGCGCGATCATGAACGATAGGCAAGCATCGGACTTCGAATCCACCAAGGAGTGCAATTTCGCCATCAGCCCGACTGGCATCGGCCGCTTTCGCGTCTCTGCCTTTGTGCAGCAGGGCAAGGTTGGAATCGTCCTGCGGGTGATTGCGGAAAAGATTCCCACCTGCGAGGAACTCACGTTGCCGGCGCTGATCAACGACCTGGCGATGGCCAAGCGCGGAATCGTGATGATCGTTGGTTCCACCGGGTCGGGCAAGTCCACGACGCTGGCCGCAATGGTTGGCTATCGCAACGAAAACAGCCAAGGACACATCATCACCATCGAGGACCCCATCGAGTACGTGCATCCGCACCGCAACTGCATCGTCACGCAGCGTGAAGTCGGTGTGGACACGGAAGATTGGCACGTCGCGCTGAAAAACACCCTGCGTCAGGCACCCGATGTGATACTGATCGGAGAGGTGCGTGACCGAAACACGATGGAACACGCCATCGAGTTTGCCGAGACGGGGCACCTCGTGATGTGCACCTTGCACGCCAATAGCACGAACCAGGCACTGGACCGGGTCGTCAACTTCTTCCCGGAAGACCGGCGACCACAGCTGCTAATGGATCTGTCGTTGAACCTGCGCGCCCTGGTTTCCCAGCGTCTGGTCGCCTTCAAGGACCGTAAGGGGCGGGTTCCGGCCGTAGAAATCATGCTCAATACGCCGTTGATCTCGGACATGATCTTCAAGGGCGAGGTCCACGAGATCAAGGAAGTCATGAAGCGCTCGCGCGATCAAGGCATGCAGACTTTTGACCAGGCGCTGTTCGACCTGCACGAGGCCGAGATGATCACGTACGAGGATGCGCTTCGCAATGCCGATTCGGTGAACGATCTGCGCCTGCAAATCAAACTTAACTCCAAACTCTACGGCGGCGTTGCCGGAATCAACCGCGGCATCGAGCACTTGGGCCTAAGCGGCTGACGGCCGGAGACGCGGCCGCCGTGCTTCACTTGTAGACTGCGGCGGGCGCGCGCAGCGCAAGGGCCACGCACGCGGTGGCGAGCCCTCGCGCCACATCGTTGGCAGCGCGCTGCCGTTTTGTTCAACACCGTCTGCCATGAACGTTTTTGCCAAACTGTATTACCGCTTGGCCAAAGGGGCCAAAGCGGTGCAGCTGTACCTGATCATTGCCGGACCGGGCATTGTTGTCATGGTTGCGGACAATGATGCAGGTGGAATCACGACGTACGCCGCGACGGGGGCGAAGTACGGCTATAACTTGATCTGGTTTTTGTTGCTCTTAATACCCGTCGCGTATTACGTTCAAGAAATGACGGTGCGCCTGGGTGCCGTTACCAAGCGCGGGCACGCCGAAGCGATTTTCGCCGGGTTTGGAGCATTTTGGGGCTGGTTCTCGCTGATCGACCTGATGATTGTCGACTGGCTCACGCTGGTCACAGAGTTCATTGGGATGACCTCGGCGCTGGAGATCTTCGGAATTCCCCCGTGGTTCACCTTCGCCGCTGTGGTGCTGCTGCTGGGCACGATCGTGCTTAACGGGCGCTACTGGACCTGGGAGAAGATCGCCCTGCTGTTTTGCGCCCTGAACCTGGTCTACATCCCCGGCGCATTCATGGTGCATCCGTCAATGCACGACATTGTGCGCCAGGGTTTAATGCCGAATTTGCCCGGGGGATTTGACGGTCAATTGTTTTTCTTCCTGATGGCCAACATCGGGACCACGATCGCGCCCTGGATGCTGTTCTTTCAGCAAAGTGCCGTCGTCGACAAGGGTCTGCTCGAAAAGGACATCCCCTGGGGCAAGTTCGACACCTGGCTTGGTTCCGTCCTGACCGTGGTCGTTGCTGTTTTCATTGTCGTGGTCACCGGTACCGTGCTACGGGGCGTCGATATCGTAAGTGCTGCCCAGGCGTCTGCGCAATTGCAGGAAACACATCATTGGGTTGGCACGTTCATGGCGATTGGCCTGTTCGACGCAGGTCTGCTCGGGGCGATCTGCATCTCGCTTGCCAGTTCGTGGGCATTTGGCGAGATCTTCGGTTGGGCCCATTCGTTGAATACAAATATCAAGGAAGCGCCGTGGTTCTACGCGTGTTACTTTTTCATGCTCCTGAGCGCCGGCGCGGTGGTATTAATACCTGGCGCACCGCTGGTGCTCATTACGCTGTTCGTGCAGGTCATCGCTGTGACCCTTCTTCCCGCCGCGCTTGTTTTCCTAATCCTTTTGCTCAACGACAAGGAAAACATGGGTGAATTCACCAATACGCCGTTGCAAAACGCGCTTGGCGGAACGATCGTCCTGGTGATTGTGGTGCTGTCGACGCTCTATGGCATGAGCGTGCTGTTTCCGGGCCTTTTCGGGTAGGAGGCCGGTTCTGATGCGTAGCCTCTCACGGTTGGTCCGCAAATTCGATTCAATCAACGTGCGATATCGCACCCCGCGCATCGGTATGTCCCCGGCCGTTCGGATTTCTTTGATGACATTGCGCGCGTACCTGCTGTTTTTAGTGGCGCTGATGCTCTACAAGTTTGTCTCGTTACTCCTGGCCTGAGGCGTGGCAGTGCCGATCGCGGTGCGCTTGGAGGCGAAGAGGTAATCATGGTTGCTGTCGTTGAGCCCGAGTTTTTCCTTAGCGAAATCATCGGGCGCCGCGTGTACCACCATTCGCAGCGCATCGGTCGCCTGCAGGATCTGGTCATCGTCGAGACGGGCAAGTTGCCCGAGGTCAGCCAGTTGCTCATCAAGCGCCCCTACGGGCAAACACCGCTGCTCGTGCCTTGGGAAAAGGTCGTGGTCATCTCGACCAACGAGATCGCCATCGAGGCCGATAGCCTTGAAGCTCTCGCGCAAGCGCCGGCGACGGGCGCGATCTTGCTTCGCGACTACATTTTGGACAAGAAAATTCTCGATCTGGATGGGCGTGAAGTCGAGGTGGTGTACGACGTGAAGCTGGCGTTTCAGGCGGGCAAACTGTACGCAAGCGAAGTCGACTTCAGTCACTACCGTCTATTGCGCCGTTTGGGTTTGCGTCATCTGTCGAACTTCTTCGCGCAGCAGCGGGGCGGCTCGACGGTATCGTGGCTGTACGTGCAGCGCTTGCCCGATGACTTGGGTAGCTTCTCCGGCGATGTGCGGCTCAACGTGCTCAAGTCCAAGCTCCACGAGATGCACCCCGTCGATCTAGCCGATATTTTGGAAGAACTCGACAGCGGCCAGCGCCAGGCGCTGTTCAATCAACTCGATCCGGAACATGCCTCCGAGACGCTTGAGGAAATCGAGCCCAGGGTGCAGCGCGAGCTCATGGCCACAATGCAACACGACCGCGCCGCGCGCCTCGTCGGAGAGATGAGTCCGGCGCAGGCGGCCGACGTCCTGGCGATATTGCCCGCGTCCGATGCCGACGGCATCTTGGCCCTCATGGACGCCGAGGACGCCAGCAAAGTTCGGCGCATCGTCGAGCACCATGACGAAAACATCCTTCTGTTCACCACACAAGAATACATCCGCCTGCCGCCGCAGGCCGTAGTGCACCAGGTGTTGACCGACTATCGGGAACTTGCTCGCGATAAAGACGTGCTGACATACATGTATATCGTCGACAAGGAAGAGCGCTTGCAGGGGGTCGTCGGATTGCGCGAGTTGGTGGCAGCCGATCCTAAACAGACGCTTGGCGGCCTGATGACCGAACAGATCATCACCTTGCATCCCGATGAGACGCTGCGCGATGCCGTGCACGCAATTGCCCGCTACGGATTGCGAGCGATCCCGGTCGTCGATGAGCAACGACGGCTGCTAGGGGTGGTTTCCGACCACGACGTGCGCGGGCTCAAACCTCGCCTGGACTAATCGCGTGGCCGGGCGCACGCGCCGGCGGCCTTGGTCGCGGCCGTCTCCTTGCGTGCGCGCCTTTGTCAAGCTAAACTGCGCAGTTTAGCGATATTTGGCAAGGCAGATGACGTTATGGTTGTGATCCGGTTGGCCCGGGGCGGTGCCAAAAAGCGCCCCTTTTACAACATTGTTGCGACCGACTCGCGCAGTGCTCGCGACGGCCGCTTCATTGAGCGCGTGGGCTTTTATAACCCGGTTGCAGCCGAAGGGGACGTAAAGTTTCGCGTCGCATCGGATCGGCTCAGCTATTGGAGCGGTGTCGGGGCGCAATTGAGCCCGACCGTGGCGCGGCTGGTGAAGCAGTTTGGCGGGCAAGACGCGGTGGCTGCTGCCGGCGCGGCTAGCGCCCCGCAAGCCGCCGCTGGCAAGGCTCCGAAGGCGTCGTAATCGCGCGGCTTGCGCGCGCTTGCGCAGGTCCCAGTTCGGTGGCGGCGGGCAAGGAGCGCGACGCGGCATGCCAAGGCCCCGGGGTTGCCCAAGATCTGGTGGAACTGGGTTGGTTGCGGGGCGCCTACGGTTTGCGAGGGTGGACGCACGTGCAACCGTATACGAGCGAGGGCGAGGTACTACGCGCGACGCGGCAGTGGTGGTTATTGCGTCCAGGTGCGGCAGCGCGCGCAGATAGTGCCTGGGGTCCGGTCGAGGTGACCGGGGTGCGCACGCAAGGTGCGGGTCTCGTTGCCAAATGGCGGGGCTGCGAGGCCCGGGAGGCGGCCCAAGCATTTAAAGGTTGGCGCGTGGCGGTGCCGCGGACAGCGTTTCCCCCACTGCCCGCGGGACAGTACTATTGGGTGGATCTGATTGGCGCGGCCGTAGTCAATCGCAGCGGGCAACGACTGGGAGTAGTGCGGGGATTGCGCAGCAACGGCGCGCAAGACCTGTTGGAGGTGGAACGGACCGACGCGCAAGAAACGGCGTCAAGCCCGATCTTGATACCGATGGTTGCGGCGTATGTCGAGACGGTGGAAGTGGCTGAGAAGCTAATCTGCGTTGACTGGGACGCGCACTGGTAATTCCCGGCCCACTTCAAGCCGTGGGCCAATCGGTAGCGCGCCATCGAGAGTGCTGAGCAGCAAAAAGGGGCGGTGCGGGCGGCGATGCACTGCGGGCGCTAGAGGCAAACATGCAAATTGACGTCATCAGCTTGTTTCCCGAGATGTTTTCGGTCGTGACGCACTTTGGCATTTCGCGTCGTGCCCACGAGTTGGGTCTGTGGCAACTCAAGTGCTGGGACCCGCGCAGTTTCACCACTGATGTGCATCGGACAGTTGACGATCGGCCATTTGGCGGGGGACCAGGAATGGTTCTGATGGCCGAGCCGCTTGCGCAGTGCGTCGAGGCGGCGCGCGGCGCGCAGCGAACCGCCGGATGTGAGCGCACGCAGGTCATCGTGCTGTCGGCCAGCGGTGTGCCGTTGGGCGACGCTCGAGTCCGCGGCTTGGCGACCCTGGGGGCCGCGCGAACCGGTTTGGTGCTGGTCTGTGGCCGTTACGAAGGCATTGATCAGCGCTTTGTCGACACCTTCGTGGACGAAGAAGTCTCGATCGGCGACTTTGTCTTGTCCGGCGGCGAGATCGCCGCCATGGCGCTCATCGACGCGGTAGTGCGGCACCTGCCGGGAGCGCTAAAGCACGAGTCGGTACAAGACGAGTCGTTCGTTGATGGCCGGCTCGATGTGCCCCATTACACTCGACCCGAGATCTGGCGCGGCCAGGAGGTTCCCGCGGTACTGCTTTCGGGCCACCACGCCCACATCGCGCGCTGGCGACAGGAACAGGCGATTGCACGGACGCGACGGCTGCGTCCGGATTTGTTGCAAGAGGAAGTGCAGAGTAAATAACCCCATCCTCTGGGCTGGCAAGAAGAACAGCGGCAGCAGTGTGCAATCAGCGCTTGCGGCTGCCAGGGACAGCCAATCCACGATGGCAATCGGAGAGCGAACGTGAACTTGATCTCGCAATTGGAAAAAGAGGAAATGGCGCGCTTGAGCGCCAATCGGGAGATCCCGGACTTTGCTCCGGGCGATACCGTGGTAGTAAACGTCAACGTGGTGGAGGGAACGCGAAAGCGCGTTCAGGCCTACGAGGGCGTTGTCATCGCACGGCGCAACCGCGGCTTAAACAGCTCTTTTGTCGTGCGCAAGATTTCGAGCGGAGAGGGCGTCGAGCGAACCTTTCAGACCTATTCGCCTTCGATCGCATCAATCGAGGTCAAGCGCCGCGGCCACGTGCGTCGGGCTAAGTTGTACTACTTGCGTGATCGCTCGGGCAAATCGGCGCGGATCCGGGAAAAACTCGAGTCCAAGGGCGAAGCGTAAGTTTTCCATTGGGTGGATCGGCGACGGGAGTCGGACGCCGAGGCATACAATGTGCTGGCGAGCCGGCCAGATGCGCACTTCGATCGACCCCGATACTCTTCCTTTTGATCCGCAGTTCGAACTGGAGCGCGGCCCGGCCATCGACGCCGCTCGGCTGACGCCCGAGGCGCTGCGTTCGCGTTTTATGCAGCCGCGCTCCTGGCAGGCCGAGCAATCGGGCGATGGGGGCTTGTTGGATTCGGATCGGCCGCTTCGTCCAGCCGCGGTGCTCATTGCGCTGATACAACGGCCGAGCGGCCTGCAGGTGCTCTTTACGGTGCGCTCCTCGCGACTGCAGGACCATGCAGGCCAGATCAGCTTTCCCGGTGGCCGCCTCGAGTCCGGCGACGCCGGCGCAATTGACGCTGCACTGCGCGAAGCACGAGAGGAAATCGAACTTGACCGCGAACTGGTCGAAGTGCTCGGGACGATGCCGCCATACTCAACGATCAGTGGTTTTCGTGTGGTCCCCGTCGTGGGTCTGATCGCGCCAGGTGTGCAACTGCGCGCCGATCCGCTTGAAGTCGAGGAGTTCTTCGAGGTTCCTCTTTCGTTCTTGATGAACGGCGCCAATCATCAGCGACGTGTCGTTGTGCAGCAGTCGCGGCGTCGCTTTGTGTACTCCATGGAATACTTCGGTCGGAGGCGCTATTTGATTTGGGGGGCCACCGCGGCCATGTTGCGTAACCTGTATCGCTTCTTGCTCGACTGATCTGGGGATGCGCAAATAGCCTTTGACGCGCTGCGTGCCTTCAGCAGCCTCTAAGTGCATCTTTTGCGGAATCGCACAACCTGGAATGGATCACCATGAGTTGGATCGCCCTGGTACTAACCTTATTGCTTGAACAGGTGCGGGCGATGCCATCGTCTAATCCGGTGTACGCGGGCGCCGCCGCGTGGGCCGACAAGGTCGCACGCAACTTGAACGCCGGCAAAGTGCGGCACGGTGTCTACGGCTGGTTGCTGGTTGTCGGCGCCGGCGTGGTTCTGACGCTGGTGGTTTTCGAACTCGCACGCACATGGAATTGGCTCGCGGCTTTGGTCGTTGACGTCTTTGTGCTGTTCTTTGCCCTGGGTTTTCGGCAGTTCAGTCACCCGATCACCGTGATTCAGGCGGCTTTGGAGCAGGGCGATGTTGACGAGGCGCGGCGAGTTTTTGCCAGCTGGCGGCGCAATACCGATCCAGCATTTGATCCCACAGAACTTAGCGAAAGCGAGATTGCCCGCCAGTCAATCGAATTTGGGCTGTTGGCCGCGCATCGGCACGTGTTCGGTGTGTTGTTCTGGTTCCTGGTACTGCCCGGGCCCAGTGGTGCGGTGCTTTATCGCCTAAGCGAGTACCTTGCGCGGCACTGGAATCGACCGTTGGCCGCAGGCGATGCCGGTATTCCACCCGATCTGTTCGGTCAGTTTGCGCAACTGGCCTACGCCTGGATCGATTGGCTGCCCGCGCGCTTGACTGCGCTGGGTTTTGCTATCGTTGGTGACTTTGAGGGCGCGCTCTATTGTTGGCGCAACACAACTGTCGAATCTCGACCCAACGCGGTAAGCGACCGCGTGCTGATCCTCGCCGCCGCCAGCGGCGCAATGGGAATTCGTCTGCTTAGTGCGATCGACTCGGCCAAGTATCTAGATCCCGCAGCGCAAGAGGGTGCGGGACTTGCCGAGGCGGGCGCAGAGTCCTTGCGCTCGGCTGTAGGCTTGGCGTGGCGTGCGATGGTTCTTTGGCTGGTTTTGCTGTTGCTGCTTACCCTCGCCAGTGCGCTTGCCTGATCACTGATATCGCGCACCCGACCATTGCGCAATGAGCTAGCGACGTAGCTGCGCAGCTACCGCGTTTTCGTCCTGCGCCAATAATTTGCGATAAAACTCATAGCGCGCGCGGCTAACCTTCCCGCGCTCTACCGCCGCGCGCACCTGGCAATCGGGCTCCTCGGCATGGCGGCAATTCGCAAATCGGCACGAGGGCGCATCCGCGGCGAAGTCTGGCATCGAGCGTGCCAATTCGGCTGCCGACAGGTGGGAGAGCCCGAATTCGTGAAATCCTGGCGAGTCGATCACCGCCCCCTGCGGCCCGTACGCGAACCAACGGGTCACAGTTGTCGTCTGCCGGCCGTGCGTGCCGCGCCGCGAAAGAGCACCGGTGCGCAGTTGCGCATCGATCAGCAAGTTAAGCAAAGTGGACTTGCCCATACCTGATTGGCCGACAAATAACGTTACCCGGTCACGGCATACGACCGTGAGCTGCGCTCTCGCCCCTGCGGGGTCGGCGCGCGCGGAAAGCCGCAAGACACGAGCGCCCAAACCGGCAAGTTCTTCGAGCGCTGCCAAAGCCGCGCTGCTTTCTAGGTCGGTCTTGTTCAGTATTGCCACCGAGGCGATTCCTGCGGCGCTGGCAGCCAGCAGCGCGCGCCATGCAAATTCCGGCTGTGGCGGTGGCTGCGCGGCAAAAACAATGGCGATCTGATCGACATTGGCGGCCAGCGGCTTGGTGCGGCTGGCATCGGCCCGGAATAACAAATTGCGCCGGGGCACGACTTCCTCGATGACATGCGATCCATGCTCCTGCGAGCATCGCACTTGGTCGCCGACAACGACTTGCAGCCGTCGGCCCCGAGCGATCGCATCGACTTCCACGGCTCTCGCTCCAGCCAAATCTCCCGTATCGATTGCGACGATGTAACGCTGTCCAAACCGCGCAACGACGCGGCCCGAAGTTTCCGCGCCGTCGGAGCTTGCGCTCGCCTGCATTTCGCGCTCGGATGCCGCGCCCGCCGCAAGCGACGGCTCGCGCTCATCAGCGCCTTTACGCAGACGCGGTCGCTGGCGCACTCGCGAGCAGTCGGTGGATCCGGATCGACGCCGGCGGATGGGAATCGTAAAAAGCCGAGTGCACCGGATCGGGCGTAAGTGTCGCCGCGTTGTCCTGGTAGAGCTTGCAAAGCGCCCGGACAAGCGAGTCGGCTGAAACGTGCTGCGCGGCAAAGTTATCGGCCGCAAATTCATGACGACGCGACAGCGCGCTGCGTAACGGGGCGAGCAAAAAAGCAAAGAGCGGCATCACTAGACCAAAGAGCACAAGCATCAGACCGTCGCGGGGCAGTTCGGGGTCCGCGGTGACCCCCAGGCTGGACGCAAACCAGGGCCGCGTTTGCAACCAGGCCAGAAGCGCAAGTCCAATGAGTGCGACCCCAAGGCTACTGGCTATGCCTTTGATAACGTGGTGAAGGCGAAAATGCCCCAGCTCGTGTGCCAACACCGCTTCAATCTCGTCGGGATGCAGCCGTTCGATCAAAGTGTCATAGAACACGATGCGTTTGGCCGCACCTAGACCCGTGAAATACGCATTGCCGTGCGTGGAGCGGCGCGAACCGTCCATCGTATAAACGCCGCGGCTTCGAAAGCCGGTGCGCTCGAGCAGGCGGCCGATACGATGGCCAAGTGCTTCGTCGGTTAATGGCAAGAAGCGGTTGAAGATGGGCGCGATCAGCCACGGATAGGCCACGCTCAGAAGAAGCGAAAAAGCCGCCCACAGTCCCCAGGCCGCGAGCCACCAGAAAGCGCCGCCGGAGCGCATCAGCTGCAATGCGGCTGCAAGCATAGGCAGACCCAGCACGGCGCCGACAAGAAAGGACTTGAGAGCGTCTACGAAGAACAGGGTCTGCGTCATGCGGTTAAATCCGAAGCGTTGCTCGATTCGGAATTGCCGCCACCATTCAAAGGGCAAGTCAAGCAGACCCACCAGGGCCACGACCGATGCAACCAGCACGAGGTCAAAGCCCAGGTTCTTGTTCATCACGGAGCTCAGCGCTTGGTACCCCCATTGCAGAGCCCCACCCCATGTGAGAATAACGAACAGTGCCGCCGCAAAAGAGCTGTGCACCATGTTTAGTTGCTGCTTGGCGATCGTGTAGCGCGCGGCACGGCGGTGATCATCCAGGGCAATGGTCGCCGCAAACTGGATGGGTACTTGGCCCGCGTGGGCGGCGACATACCGCATCTGGCGCCCGCTTAGCCAGAGCTTCAGGGCAAGGTGAACGCCCAAAAGGCAGGCAAAAAATATGCTCATGTAGCGGTCGTGCGTGCTCCGAGCGCCGACCCGAACGCGAATCTGCGGTCTGCGCGGCGTGCGACAATTCCGGCCGCGCCGCGCAAGGCGGCATCCTCCATGTGATGCCGCAAGGTGAGCGCCGGGAAAGTCAAAATTATGGCACAGCAGCTTGGCACGGAAACTGCACGCGATCTAGCCGCATCCACCGGCGCGGGGACGTTCGCCACCGACGACAATTATCTGGTTTGGATCGACATGGAAATGAGCGGACTGCATCCGGACTCCGATCGGATCCTCGAGGTGGCCGTGGTTGTTACCGATGCCAACTTGCAGACCGTTGCCGAGGGTCCCATCATCGTCGTTCATCAGGCCGAATCGGTGCTCGAAGGCATGGATGCGTGGAATCAAGCAACCCATGCTCGCTCCGGTTTGACGGAGCGGGTTCGGCTGTCGGCCTTGGATGAGGCTGCCGCCGAGAACGCATTACTTCAGTTCCTGGGGCAGTATGTGCGCCCTGGCAAGTCACCGATGTGCGGCAATTCGATTTGTCAAGATCGACGCTTTCTTGCGCGCTGGATGCCCCGATTGGAGGCTTTTTTCCACTATCGCAATCTCGATGTGAGCACACTCAAGGAACTGGCCAAGCGCTGGCAGCCCGACGTGTATCGCAGCTTCGAGAAAAAGAGCCGGCATGAGGCCCTTGCGGACGTCTACGAGTCCATCGCCGAATTGCAACATTACCGCGCAAACTGGATTGGC
>DASPWJ010000193.1:0-4724 GCA_035621895.1 Burkholderiaceae bacterium
GGCGAATCGCTGTTTCGCGCCGGCGATCACTTTGAATCGCTGTATGCGGTGCGCTTGGGCTTTCTAAAAAGTACGCTGATGTCCAGCGACGGGCACGAGCAGGTCACCGGCTTTCATATGGCGGGCGAACTCGTGGGCTTGGACGGGATCTCTGGCGAAGTGCATACCTGCGACGTCACCGCACTCGAGGACACGGAAGTTTGCGTGATCCCCTATGAGCGGGTCGAGGAATTTGCGACAACCTTGCCGGCACTACAGAATCATTTGCGCAAGGTGATGAGCCGGGAGATCGTGCGCGAGCACGGTGTAATGCTGCTGCTCGGCAGCATGCGCGCGGAGGAGCGACTTGCAGCCTTTTTGCTCAATCTTTCCCAACGCTTCGAGGCACGCGGCTATTCGAGGTCGGAGTTCGTGCTGCGCATGACCCGGGCGGAAATCGGCAGCTTTCTAGGGCTCAAGCTCGAAACCGTGAGCCGCGCGCTTTCGCATTTCGCTCAGGAACACTTGATCGAGGTCGACCAAAAGCACGTGCGTATTTTGGATGCGGAACGGCTGCGCGCGCTGCTAGGCTCGAGCGCGCCCAAGTCCGATCGTTAAGTTTAGCCTGCGCACTTGGGCGCGCAGACTCGGCTCAAAGCGTTTATGGGGTGCTTTTCTGCCGCGGCCCAGGGTACTCGCCGGGTCCGATCCGATCGATTCGATCGGTACAAATCGCATCCACACCCCAGTTCCAGATGGTCCTAGCGCGGCGCGAATCGTTCACGGTGTAACAAAGCAGGCCGTACCCATGCGCCCTAATCTCTTGAGCCAGCCCGGGCGTTAACCGACGGTGGTCGCAGTGCAGGGAAACGCAGCCAAGATCCTGCATTGCATTGCGCCAGTCCGATGCGATCTTGGAAAATAGCAGGCCACGGGCCAGCTGCGGCGCCGCCTCGCGCGCGGCAACGAGCGCAACGGGCGAGAAGGAAGAGAGCAAGGGTGCTGCAACGCTTGTTGCAGCCGCGCGAGCCCAGAAGCGCGCTATGGTTTGCGCAACAATTTGCCCCGTGCGCGCCTCCTTGCCGGGAACGGGCTTAATTTCCACGTTCAGCCAAATACCTCGCTGTAGACAATGGTGCAGCGCTTGCTCCAG
The DNA here is from genome assembly GCA_035621895.1 of Burkholderiaceae bacterium. Taxonomy (GTDB): domain Bacteria; phylum Pseudomonadota; class Gammaproteobacteria; order Burkholderiales; family Burkholderiaceae_F; genus GJ-E10. The sequence goes on from DASPWJ010000193.1 coordinate 1,133, forward strand.
GGTCGGAATTCGGGCGCGCGCAAAATCGGCATGAAACCAGCTGCCGGCATCGAGCGCCGCAAGCTCAGCCACGGTCTTTGAGTCCACGCAGCCGCGCCCGTTGGTAGTGCGATCAAGGGTCGCGTCATGCAGCAGCACCGGTACCTCGTCGGCCGACAACACCGCGTCAACTTCCACGGCGCGGTACCCATGGCCAAGTCCCACGTCGAACGCGACCAGAGTGTTCTCTGGCGCCAGTGCCCCGCCACCGCGATGGGCCAGAACGCGCGGGTAGGGCCAGCAGGACATCGGCTTTCGTCTCAGGCGCTTGCGCTCGAGGCGACCAGCACGGCGTTGCTGCCGCCGAAGGCAAAGCAATGGGACATGACATGCTCAAAATGCACATCGACTCGTGTGCCGTTGGGCAGGCAATCAAGGTCGCATTCCGGATCGGGCCGGTGCGGGTTGATCGTGGGTGGCGCAAAACCATGGCGCAGCGCAAGCAAGCTTGCTATGAATTGCACCGCACCGGTTGCTCCCATCAAATGTCCGTACATCGATTTGGTAGAGGAAATTGCCAGGGTCTTCGCATGCTGCCCGAAAACCTCCTTGATAGCTTGCGTTTCGATGATATCGCCGGCGAGCGTAGTGGTGCCATGCGCATTTAGATGACCGATCTGCGTGGCCTGCAGCCCCGCGCCGGCAAGAACCGACCACATCGCGGCCGCCCGTCCGCCTGGATCGGGCTTGGTCATGTGAATACCGTGCGTGTTCGTGCCATAGCCGCTTAGGCGTGCATGCATCGTGGCCCCACGGGCACGCGCGCGCTGCTTTTTTTTCGAGCAAGACAGAGCCTGCGCCCTCGCCCACGACCAACCTCGCGCGGTCGGAAGCAAACGGCCGGCGCGCAATCGACCGATCTGCAGCATCGGGACTAGCCAACGCTCGCAGCGGCCGCCAGGCAAAAACCGTGGCAAAAGTCGGCAAGTTTTCGACCCCCGCCGGCGATAGCGACGTTGGCGTACCCGCTGCGTATCGACCGCATCGCCTCGCCGATAGCAATGGCTGAAGAGGAACACGTCGTGGAGTAGGTGATACGGTGTGGCCGTAGCAGCCAGAAGCTATTGCGATGCGCGCCGCTGCCGCATCGTTCATTGCGTTGGCGACACTGAGCGGGTTGACCCTCGCGCTCGCGTGCAACAGCAACTCCTTGTAGCCTTGGTGCATTGTTTCGGCGCCACCCGTATCCGTGCTGACGCTAACAATCGCTCGCCCCAAACACGCCGTCCCAAGCAGTCCGGCGTGTGCGATGGCTTCATTGGCCGCAATCGAGGCAAACGCGCAAAAGCGGTCAAGTCCGGCCACTCGCGCCCTACGTGGTCTTGTCCGTTCTGGCAAGTTTTCCACAAATGTGCACCTTCCCCGGCAAAATGCGAGGCCGGTTGCCGAAACGCAGCAATGGATTGCAGGCCGCATTCAGGAGACTGGCTTCCGGCATGCGCTTCTGAGGTTAAGATTTCTCAAGAAATCGGCACGGTACTGCAGACCTGTGCATGTCACACCTATGACGAACGCTGGTGAATTTGTCTGGCACAACCCGTATGCGAGTGTGCGCAAGCCGGTTTTTGCGCGCAATGTGGTCGCGACCTCGCAACCACTTGCGGCCAGTGCAGGGCTGCGTTTGCTGGCCGGCGGCGGCAATGCGATCGATGCTGCCGTGGCCGGTGCGGCGGTCATCGCCCTGACGGAACCCTGCTCAAATGGACTCGGATCCGACCTATTTGCGTTGATCTGGGATCGCGACCGTCTGTACGGGCTAAACGCAAGTGGCACCGCGCCTTCAGCGTGGACGCACGCGCACTTTGTTCGCCGTTATGGACCGAACTGTGCGGCGAGCCGACCGATTCGCGGCTGGGACACGGTGACCGTTCCGGGGGCAGTTGCAGGCTGGGCCGCGATGCACCAGCGTTTTGGGCGCCTTGCCTTCGAGGCCGTGCTCGCGCCCGCGATCGAGTACGCCGAGCGCGGCTTTGCGGTGAGTCCGATCACGCAAAAAAAATGGCAGCTGGGCGCCGCCTTGCTCGCCGACCAGCCGGGCTTTGCCGAGCATTTTCTGCCGTTTGGCCGGGCGCCGCACGTGGGCGAGCAAGTCGCGATTCCAGGCGCTGCGCGCGCACTACGCAGCATTGCGCAAAGCCACGGTGAATCCATGTACCGCGGAGAGATTGCCGATGCGCTAGCGCAGTTTGCGCGTGCCACTGGCGGTTCGCTCAATGAGGCGGACCTGGCATCCTTTGAGGCGCAATGGGTCGAACCGATCGCAACCCAGTTTCACGGATATCAGGTGCACGAGATACCTCCCAACGGCCAGGGAATTGCCGCGCTCATGTGCCTGGGGATCTTGCGACACTCGGAGCTTGCCTCCTATGTAGTGGACTCGCCCGACTGGTACCACGTTGCCATTGAGGCGATGAAACTCGCCTTTGCCGATGTGTACGCGCATGTTGCCGACCCGGTTGCGATGCAGCTGCGCAGCGAACAGCTGCTCGATGATGCCTACCTGCATGATCGCGCAAAACAAATCGACATGCGGCAGGCCAGCGCCTTTGCCCCTGGCCTCGTGCCGCCGCGCGGCGGCACGATCTACCTGAGCGCCGCGGACGAGCACGGCATGATGGTGAGCCTGATTCAATCCAACTTCATGGGCTTCGGGTCTGGAGTGGTTGTCCCTGGTTGGGGAATCTCGCTGCAAAACCGCGGCTACGCATTTTCCCTCGACCCCGCGCACCCAAATTGTGTGGCCCCTGGCAAGCGGCCGTTCCATACGATCATCCCGGGATTTTTGACCAAAGACGGACAACCACAAATGAGTTTCGGCGTGATGGGGGGAAACATGCAGCCGCAAGGCCATGTGCAGACCCTATGCCGCATGCTGCTTGCGCAGCAGCAACCACAGGCCGCGTGCGATGCACCCCGCTGGAAGTGGAACCAGGGTTTGGAAATCGAAGTCGAGGCAAGCATGGATGGGGCCGCGCGAGAAGAATTGTCCCGCCGCGGCCACCGCCTCGTCACCGTTGACGATTCCTACATGGATTTCGGATCCGGCCAATTCATATGGCGTCTAGGCGATGCCGCGACCGCGGGCTACGTCGCGGCAAGCGACGGCCGTCGAGACGGCCAGGCTTGCGGGTATTAAAAAAGAGCCGGCACCGCCCTCAAAGCGAAAATTCCCAACAGCCGGGCGCCAGCCGCAAATGAGGACAAGACAGCCTGAACCAATCCGCCCGACGGTTGACGCGATCGCACCGGCCGCGGCGAGGGGCCCGATGTTGGGCTGGCGCGCGCTCCCGCAGCGTGGGGCACAACGCGCTAAGGCGGCGCTCGCCCGTTGTTTCGCTGCAATGGCGAGCGGCTCATGCTGCAAGAGCCGTCGGCGGCCTTCGCTTGGGCGTCATTTGCGCTCCAAAACCTAATCGGGCAAGAAAGCGCCACCTCTTAGCCCCTCGGCGACTCATGCCCGCGCTTGCCAAAGATCCCGCGCAGCAAATCGCTGAATTGCGTCCGATGTTGCTGCGCATCGCTCAACTGCAGCTGCGCAACCACACCTGGGCGG
>DASPWJ010000194.1:0-3091 GCA_035621895.1 Burkholderiaceae bacterium
GGCAGCGGTCAGGCCGGCCCGGGGCTTGCGAGCCGCCTCACGGCTGCGGGTATGTCGGTCGCTTTCATTGAGCGTGAACACTTCGGCGGCACCTGCGTAAACGATGGCTGCATTCCGACGAAGGCACTCGTGGCCAGTGCCTACGCAGCCTTCATGGCGCGCCGCCACGCGGACTTTGGCGTATCGATCGGCGGGCCGATCAGTGTAGATATGCATGCGGTAAAGGCCCGCAAGGACAGCATCGTCAAGGCGTCCATAGATGGCGTCGCCGCCTGGGTCAAGGGCATGCCCAAGCTGCGCGTTTTCTGGGGAGAGGCACGCTTTACGGCGGCGCACCGCGTCGTGGTAAACGACGACGTGTTGGAATCCGGCCGCATTTTCATTAACGTCGGTGGCCGACCTTTCGTGCCCGACTGGCCTGGACTAAGAAAAGTTCCATGCTTCACCAACACCAGCATGATGCAGGTGGACTTTTTGCCCGAGCACCTCGTGATCGTCGGGGGAAGCTACATCGGATTGGAATTTGCGCAGATATACCGGCGTTTTGGCTCGCAGGTGACGATAGTTGAGCAAGGTTCGCGGCTCCTTGCGCGTGAAGATGAAGACGTATCTGACGCAATTCATGACATCCTTGCCCGGGAAGGGATTCAAATCCGGTTAAACGCCAAATGTATTGGCGTGGCTGCGCATGATGCGGGTGTCGCGGTTACCTCGGAATGTACCGAGGGCGAACCCATCGTGGCGGCTAGTCACCTGCTGCTTGCCATAGGGCGGCGACCAAATACCGATGGGCTCGGACTGGACGTTGCAGGGATCTTCTGCGATGAGCGCGGCTTTATTCGCGTCGATGAGCAGTTGCGCACCAACGTGCCGGGTGTTTGGGCACTGGGTGACGTCAACGGGCGTGGCGCGTTCACACACACTTCCTGGAATGATTATGAGATTGTGGTGGCCAATTTGCTCGATGCGGACCCTCGTCGCGTAAGCGAGCGCATTAGCGCTTATGCGCTTTACATTGACCCACCGCTGGGCCGGGCGGGCATGACCGAGCGCGAAGTGCGTGCGTCGGGTCGGTCGGCGCTTATTGGCAAAATGCCAATGACCCGGGTCGGACGCGCGTTCGAGCGCGGTGAAACACTGGGTTTTATGAAGATCCTCGTCGATGCGCCAACCAAGACCATTCTGGGCGCTGCGCTGCTTGGTCTAAATGGCGATGAAATCGTGCATACGATTCTTGACCTCATGTACGCCAAAGCGCCGTGCACCGTGGTTGGGCGAGCGATGCACATCCATCCCACGGTGGCAGAACTTCTTCCCACCTTGGTGCAGAACATGAAGCCGCTGTAGTCACTCCGGGCCGGCACTTAGCAAAGTCGAACACAGACGCCTATGAACAACCAAGAGCCTGCGCTAGCGCACGAGCGGCCTTCGCTTCCCGGCCAAGTTGTACTGGTACTGCAAGGTGGTGGCGCCCTTGGGGCCTTTCAGGGCGGGGTGTATGAGGCAATGCATGAGCACGGCATCGAGCCCGATTGGATCATTGGTACCTCGATCGGCGCGATCAATGGCGCGCTGATTGCGGGTAACGTCGTGGAACGTCGACTCGATCGACTTAAGGAATTCTGGAGGCGGGTTTGCACCGGCGCCCCGTCGGCGCTTTTGGCGAGCAAGTTGGTCGGTCAATATGTTTCCAATCTTTCTGTTCTCGCCGCAGGCGTACCGGGTTTTTTCAGTCCTCGGCCGCTGGGGTGGCAGGGCATCTACTCCGACATTGGCGTTGACCGCGCTTCGTATTACAGCACCGAGGCCCTCGAGACGACGCTGCGCGAGCTCGTCGACACGAATGTCTTAAATTCACGTCAACCGCGACTGACGGTGGGTGCGGTAAACGTTCGCTCGGGCCAGATGCGCTACTTTGACAGTCGTGAGGAAAACCTTACCCTCGACCACGTTCGGGCATCCGGCGCGCTGCCACCATACTTTGGCGCTGTGCGTATTGACTCCGAGGTCTACTGGGACGGCGGAATTTATTCCAATACGCCCATCGAAGCGGTTCTCGATGACAGACCGCGGCGCGATTCACTGATCTTTGCGGTGCAGGTTTGGCAACCGGCCGCGGCCGAGCCGCCCTCGATCTGGGACGTGCTCGGTCGGCAAAAGGACATCCAATACGCGAGCCGCGCGATGAGCCATTTGAAGCGGCAGCGGCAAATCCATCGACTTCGGCACGTCATCCGAGAGTTAAGCACTCGCTTGCCGCAAGAGCAGCTCGAGCGGCCCGAGGTGCAGGAACTCCTCGCCTACGGCTGTGGCACGACGATGCACGTTGTGCATCTGCAGGCACCACCCGTTGATGGCGAAAATCACACCAAGGACATCGACTTCACCGCGCGCGGTATCCGAACGCGCTGGGATGCAGGCTATGCCGACACGCTAAACGCGCTCGAGCGCCGGGCATGGCTCGAACGAAGCGACCCAATCGAGGGCATCGTAGAACATTAAAGGCGATTGGCAGCTAGGCCACCGCACGCTCGATTCGCGGGAGCAACCGTTCCGATGCCTCCCGGCGCTGTTGAAAGTGCAAAGCAAGCCGGGGCGCAGTTGCCCTACACCAATTGCTGCTGCACGGCATCAATGCTGCTGCGCTCTGCGACCTATACTGCTTAGAAGTGCGCGCTCAAGAGAACTTGCAAAACCGTAGGGGAAGACGATGAATACTGGTGCAGCAATCGTACCGACCACGATCCAAGGCAAGCTCCTTTGGGCTGTTGTGGCCGTCGTCGGCGCTGTTTCTCTTGGCGTGATTGCGCTCACCCGTGGTGAAGCGATCAGCGCCTCTTGGCTTGTCGTGGCTGCGGTGTGCATTTACTTGATCGCATATCGCTTTTATGCACGCTTTATTGCCTATCGCGCGCTTGGCGCCGATGCGGCACGGCAAACGCCAGCCTACCGACGCAACGACGGTCTGGACTACGTGCCGACCAACCGTTATGTGCTTTTCGGACACCACTTTGCCGCGATCGCCGGAGCGGGACCGCTTGTTGGCCCGGTGCTGGCAGCGCAAATGGGTTATTTGCCGGGAACGCTGTGG
>DASPWJ010000195.1:0-4315 GCA_035621895.1 Burkholderiaceae bacterium
AGCACGGCTCGCCATCGCCGGGCGGTTCGGCGCGAATGCCGTTGAGAGCGCGCCGCCGCAGCGCACGAAAGACCGCTATCCCATCGTGGTCGACGCCAGCGCCAGCCGGGAGGGCTTGCAATGTGCGCTGCGTTCGGTAGAGCCGGAGGGCATCGTCGCGTCCGCTGGCGGCCATCTCGAAGCGACGGTGCCGTTGCCGCTGCACGAGATGTGGGTCCGAGGACTGACCCTTACCATTGCCCCGGGACCGCTCGGGACCACCGTTGCCGCCGTGCTGGATTGGGTTTCGGCCAGTCGTGTCCGGCCCGAACTCGTGACCAGCGAGGTCGCGAATTTCGATGATGCGCCGCGCATCCTCGCCGAGCCGAGTCTCAAGCCCGTTCTGGCGCGCCCGCCGATCCATGGCGCCGGCCATTGGCGCCTGCCCGCGGCCCCAGAGACGAAACCCACTTGAGGGATTGCACGCTTCGCTCCTCGCCTACTCAGTGCGGGGTCAAATAGGAGTTCTGATGGAGCTGCAGTTCCTAGGCTCCGGCGATGCGTTTGGCAGCGGCGGAAGATTCAACACCTGCATCCACATACGCGACCGTCGGGGCGCCTTCCTCGTGGACTGCGGCGCATCGTCGATGATTGCCATTCGGAAATTCGGAATCGATCCCAACGCCATCCGCGCCATTCTGATCACCCACCTACACGGCGATCATTTCGGCGGTTTGCCATTCTTCATACTGGATGCGCAGCTCGTCAGCCGACGCTCCGCATCGCTGACAATTGCCGGACCACCGGGACTACGCGAACGCCTCGCCAGCACGATGGAGAACTTCTTTCCTGGCTCGACCGAGATCGAACGGCGCTTCCCGGTCGATGTCCGCGAACTTGAACCTCGCGCGCGCCATGACATCGAGGGCGTGGAGGTCGAGCCCTACGTCGTCAAGCACGCTTGCGGCGCGCCACCGTTTGCATTGCGCATGACAGTGGATGGAAAATCATTATGTTATTCGGGCGATACGGAGTGGGTGGACAGCCTGCGCGAAGCAGCGCAAAGCACCGATCTTTTCATCGCGGAGGCATATTTCCCGGACAAACAAATGAAGTTCCATCTCGATCTGGCAACGCTGTCATCTCATTTGCCAGCCATCGGCGCGAGGCGTGTAATCCTCACGCATATGAGTGCGGAGATGCTGGCCAAGATCGGGGAGATCGGCCGCGAGGCGGCCGAAGATGGCATGATCATCTCTCTCTAATTCAACATGGTCGCTCTCAGTGGCTTCCTTTACGCGCCGGTCACCTAGCACTATCATCGGCCAACGTGAGCCGCCAGCTTGCCGATCCTCCTGCGCCGATAGCTAACACCAGCCCCTAGTTTTTGCCGACAAAGGCAGCATCCGCCACGTGCCGGGGCGCTTGACAGCAAATAACGGGATTGACCCTGCTCCCGCAATTACAGAACTGCCAACTGTTGGCGGCCGCACCAAGCGGCAATGCCAAAAGCCAAGGTCCCGTATGCATGAAGGCTGGCCCTTGACCGCAGTACATCAGCGCAACCCCAAACGCGATTGCTTCGATGCCGAGGGTGCAAAAGGCCAAGGTGCTCGCCAAGCAGCGTCACCGCCAGCAGTATGGCAAAGAGTGGCGCCAATCCACTGAGTGCACCGGCGATATTCGGTCCCATCAACCGGGCAATCACACTGCGCACCGGAAGCCCGGAGCGGTGTCAGAATATGGAGGCCTTCGCCGGGCGCGTGGTCGATTTGCTTAGAGAGATCATTCCCTCCGTGTAGGGCGATTGCAATGCATCCCGCCGGATCACTGTGCTGATTGCCGGTCGGTCCAGTTGCGCCGGTCTCGTCGACGCCCAAAACCGCGGCATGCCGATCGCGCACGCGCCGCACCAGGAGCAGCGCCTAGGTCCACGTCGCTGCCCGTCAGCACCTGCATAGTCCCGTCAGGTAGACCTGACATCTGCACAGCACGTGCGAGTTCAAGTGCCGACAATGGGGTCCGTTGGTGCGGCTTCGAAATAATGGAGTTGCCAGCGGCAATTGCGGAAGCGACTTTGTGCGGCATAAGATTCGGCACATCGTTGAACAGCGTGATACCGAGAACGACGCCAATTGGCTGACGGATCTGGTACCCGGTTCTGTACTCGCTACCCGGTCGCTGCTCAAACGCGATAGTCTCGCCCAATAATCGCGCTAACTCTTCGGCTGCAAGGTTAAGCGTCGCGACGGCGCGGGCGACTTCGAGGCGCGCTTCACAGATTGTCTTGATACCTTCGCGGGCAATTAGATCGGCAAAGCGATCTTCGTGGATCGGTCGCGTAGCCGCATGGTTTGACGATTGACCTATTGATCGCCTTCCGAGCGCTCATAGCACGCCAACTACTCCATGGCCTGTTTGACAGATTGGTTGGATTGTCCTCGGCAACGGGATGCCAGGGCATAGTGATAAAGTCACCCTAAGGGGCGACTTTATCTGCTGCTCATCCTTTACGTTTAGGGCGTCGAAGGGCCTCATCGTGTTTACCGGTCTTCGGCGGGCAGCAGCGTCTGGGCCTCCAACCACAGGCGCTGGAGCAATGCGCCTGCTGGCTCGGCCCGCGCAAACGCCGCCGCTTGGCCAGCCCATGCTTGCATTCTATGCACGTCTTTGGTGCTTTGCCCGGCAACTCTCATATTTCCCGTAAGGCCGCGCTGGACGGGATATGGTGCTGGCTTCGGTGCGTCAGGCGCATTCATCGCCAACGCGTAATTGGTCGCAATTGCTCGCCCAAGCCTTCCAGTAAAAGCACGTGTTGCGATCGTTTGCTCCGGTTCAAGCTCTATCAGCGCGTCCGCCCATGGTTGAACGGTCTGCGCCTCAGGAGAACGCAACAGAGCGGTCCCGATCTGTACCGCGCTTGCGCCAAGAACGAAGGCTGCAGCAATTCCGCGGGCATCGCCAATTCCACCGGTAGCGATCAACGGTACATCGCTGATGTGCTCCGCAATGCGAGGCAGTAAAACAAACAATGTGCCGCATTGCCGTTCTGCCTTCGCGGCGTCAAAAGAACCGCGATGACCACCGGCTTCAATGCCTTGCACTACAATCGCGTCAGCGCCAGCATCACGCGCTTGGCGCGCTTCGCTAAGGGTGGTCACGCAGGCGAACCAGGCAATGTTGCGGCGCTTGCACTCGTCAACGAACTCCCGCGGGTACAAGCCCATAATGGATGAAACGACGGGTGGTACGATTTCAAGAAATGCCTCGCATTGATTCGCGAAGTCGGGCGGTCGCGCGTCACCGGCACTAGGTGAAACCACCTCACCCCATGATGCTAAAAATTCACGCATGCGAGCCTCCGCGTCGGCATCGCGCTGCGGAACAGGGTCTGGTATCCATACGTTCAGTTGAAACGAGCCGGTGCTTTTTTTGCGAAATTCTGCGGCCCATTCGCGGATGCCCTGTGGCTGGGTCATCAAAGCTCCCATCGCGCCCATCCCACCGGCGTTTGCCACCGCTATTGCGAGCTCAACGGGGGAAGCTCCAGCCATCGGCGCTTCGAGCACAGGCATTTTCAAGCCAAACTTTTTGGAAAACGCTTCGGCGCGGGAGCGAATTCCTAGTCGTGATGTTCTCGGCTCGTTCATGATTGGCTCCCTTTCCGCAGTGCTGACTTTTCGATTGGCAACTGACCGAAATGGAGATATGAGCGAAAAGTCATCTGGAAAAGCGATTTAGAGTGATCAAATATATCACTGTTTTCGATAATAAGACATGGACGCAAATCATGGACGTAAAAAATCTCAAGGTATTTCAAGCCGTTGCGCGAGCTGGCGGAATGAACGGGGCCTCCGAGGTTCTTCATACAGTGCAGTCGAACGTGACGGCACGGATCCGCGCGCTGGAGGAAGAACTTGGTGTCAAATTATTTAACCGGCACAGCCGTGGCGTCAGTCTGACACGCGCTGGCGAACGACTGTTGCCTTTTGCCAAAAAGATGGAATCGCTTCTGCAGGAGGCGATACGCACGGTCAAAGACGATGGAACGCCGCAGGGTCTTCTCACCATTGGCTCATTGGAAACAACCGCGGCCCAGCGTCTGTCGCCAATCATTACGGCCTATGGACGCGAATTTCCGCGCGTCAATTTGGTACTGAGAACTGGTACGAACGCCTTGCTCATTGAGCAGGTGCTCGCCTCCGAATTAGACGGCGCCTTCGTTTGTGCTCCAGTCAACCACTCTGAGCTCGCAAGCGACATCGCGTTTCGAGAAGAACTCGTCATCGTTTCGGCGGCCGGCCATAAATCACTCGAGCTGATATTCGAAGCTCCG
>DASPWJ010000196.1:0-4086 GCA_035621895.1 Burkholderiaceae bacterium
GGCTGTCGAGACCACCCGATCGACCACCCCGATGCCCTGGCCGCAGCCCCAGACGTCCTTCCACGCCTTCGGACCGCTTTGCAACTTGCCCAAATCCAAATTCGCAGCCTGTGACGGTGGTAAACCATCCGGATCAAGGCCGTTGGCCACGATCGAAGGCCTGAGGTAATTGCCGTGCACCCCCGTGAAGAAGTCGCTGTAGACGATGTCCTGCGCGCTCGAATCGACGATCATTTGCTTGTATCTTGCTACAGCGTTTGCCTCATGCGTAGCGATAAAAGGCGAACCGATATATGCAAGATCGGCTCCCATGGCCTGCGCCGCGAGAATGGACGCTCCCCGCGCGATGGCGCCCGAAAGTAGCAGTGGACCATCGAACCACTGGCGGATCTCCTGGACTAGCGCAAAGGGCGATTGAACGCCCGCATGACCGCCGGCGCCAGCGGCAACCGCGATCAGTCCGTCAGCGCCCTTTTCTATCGCCTTGCGCGCGAAACTGTTGTTGATCACATCGTGAAGAGTGATTCCGCCGTAGGCATGTACGGCATCGTTAACGTCACGGCGCGCCCCAAGAGAAGTGATAACGATCGGCACGCGGTGGCACACACATGCGTCCAAATCGTGCTCGAGGCGCCGATTGCTGCGATGAACGATCTGATTGACCGCAAAAGGCGCTACAGGGCAATCGCCGTGCCTTTGATCGTGGGCAGCCAACTCGGCCTCGATTTGCGTCAGCCAGCGCTCAAGTTCTTCTTGCGGGCGGGCGTTGAGCGCGGGAAACGATCCGACCACCCCGGCCTTGCATTGGGCGATCACCATATCGGGGTTGGAGATGAGAAACAGTGGCGCAGCAACCACCGGCAGACGCAGGTGGTCACGTAAGACGGGCGGCAAGCTCATCGCAGGATGCCAAAAAAGGACAGGTGGCGCGCAACGATATCGTCAGCTAAGCAACTCGCGCCATTTTGGTCGATATGTTGCGCCCGCGCAGTGGCAAGAGTCATCGGGGTCTTCTCGAGCGCGAGGCCAAAATCGCCAGCCCGGCTAAGGACCGACTGAAAGTTCGATCAGTTCTTTGCCGCACCGGGTAAGCGACGAGGTTTGCGCTCACGCGGCCCTTGCGCCGACTCGCTGCGCATCTTGCGCGCGCAGCACGCGGCGCAGAATTTTTCCCGCTGGTGACTTGGGTATCACCTCACAGAAAACCACGTCGGCAAGGCGCTTGTACTCCCCGACTCTTTCGGCGACCCACGTCTTGAGATCCTCGGCACCAAGTTGGCCGCGTGAAACAACGTAGGCGACCGGAAGCTCTCCGGCTCGCTCGTCAGGGCGGGCGATCACTGCGGCATCGGCAACAAGGGGGTGGGTGTAGAGCAGAGCCTCCAGCTCCGCAGGAGCGACCTGAAAGCCCTTGACCTTGATGAGTTCCTTGAGCCGATCCGTGATGAAGAGGTAGTCGTCCCCATCGAAGTACCCGATGTCGCCCGTGCGCACCCACCCATCGTCGGTAATGGCCTCGGCCGTTGCCCTGGGGTTGTTTAGGTACCCCATGAATGCCTGCGGGCCACGAAACCAAATCTCGCCGGGCACCCCGCGCTCGAGGTCGGTGCGGGTGATGGGGTCAACCACGCGAGCTTGGGTGCCAGGCAACAACTGGCCACTCGAGCCACGGCGGATCTTCTCCGGATACGTCGCGGCAACGACGCCTGAAGATTCCGTCATGCCAAAGCCTTGCGCCACATCGCAGTGGAGTCGCTCGCTAGCCTTTTGCTCTAGCGAGCCACCCAGCGGCGCAGCCCCGCAGCCGACTTTTTGCAGCGAAGACAGGTCGTAGCTAGCGACCAGAGGATGATTTGCCAGAAAGTGGAGCACGGGCGGCACGAGCCCAAGATTTGTCACTCGGTAATCCTGCAACGCCTTTAAAAAGGGTTCGGGCTCAAATCGCGGCATCGTCACGAGCGTTATGCCATTGGCCAAGCCACCGACCAATATCACGGTGAAGCCGTAGATGTGAAACATTGGCAAAAACGCGAGTGATACCGCCGACTGCGGCAGTGCCAAGACTTGCAAGCACTGACAGCAATTGGCAACGAGGTTTCGGTGGGTCAGCATTACACCCTTTGACACTCCACTGGTACCCGAGGAAAAGGGCAACGCCGCCAGCGTGTCCGGGTCAGGCGCAATTTGCGGTTCAGGGTCCGTGCAAGCCAGCAGTTGTGCAAAGGGCATCGTCTGCAGCGCATCGCCCAGCAAAATTACGGACACGTGGCCGCCGACCTCTGCTGCGGCCGCCCGGACCGTCTCTAAAAATAGCGGGATCGTGACGACAAAGCGCGCACCCGTGTCGCGCAACTGACGGGCAAGATCCGAAACACTGATCGTCGGGTTGGCGCCACTCACGATGCCCCCCGCGCACATTGCACCAAGAGCCGCAATCGGCCATTCTGGCAAATTGGGCAAAAACAGCACCAGGACCTCGCGCGGCGCAAAGCCGTGCGCAACGAGGCCCGCCGCAAATCGCCCGATCAGCCGGTCCAAGGCACCATAAGTGATGCTGCGGCCACTGGTCGCGTCCACGAGCGCGGTTTTGTCAGGCCGCTCACGCGCGCTTTGTCGAACAAACTGAGGCACCGTGACCGATGGGACCGGCGCCGCCAGTGGGATACCCTCAATGATCCGGGTGTGAGCTTGCACCACGTCGACTCCCCTTTTCTCAGTGGATGGCGACCATCCCTTGGCACCGATAGCCAAGAAGGCCAAGCTGTGCCAATAGGGCCAGCTTTTACACCAAACGACGGTCGGGAACAATCAACGCCGGCCCCCGGGGCCCGAATTGTCTTCTACGATTGATACCGGGCGTGCCGTATGGGATGACCGTACGAGCACGCCATCTATTCGCTTGCCAAGAACTGACGATGATGCGATGCCCACGAAGAAGAACTTTTTTCGCTGAGCCACGGCAATGTTTTCGTTCGCTTTGACCGCGCGGCTTCAGAGGCGATCGAGCCTACGATCGAATGTTCAATTTCATACGCTCGCCCGTGAAGAGCTTCGCCCCATTGCAAGGCGCGGCAACCATTGCTCGTTGCGCGACCGCCCAAGTCGCAACTCCACCGGTCTTGACAAGGCGCAGCAATCGCAGCGCAAATTTTTACTAAACTTCCCTCACAAAGCGGTAATTGCAAAACGACCAGCCCCCTTAGCGAATCTTTCTTCCATTTAGTTTCCGCATGTTAGACGCCGGCCTTCCCCCCGAAACTGAACTCGCGACCCACCGCGTTTCGGCCATACACGGTCCTGTTGTCGACGTGCTGGGGGTCCCATTGTCCCAACTCGGTAACGTTCTGACGGTACAACTAGATGGTAGCGCGGTGATGCTGGTCGTCGTGCAGCACGTTTCCGAGAACACGGTGCGAACCATTGCACTGCAATCGACGGAAGGGATGGCGAGAGGCATGAAAGCAAACGACAGTGGCGCTCCCCTTTCCGTGCCTGTCGGCGAGCAGTGCCTTGGTCGATTGCTCGATGTTCTTGGTAAACCGCTCGACGCCGGCTCTCCTCTGCAAGACGGGGAGCGACGGCCCGTGATTTCGGCGCCACCACCGCTGACAGATACCGTGCCGGGCAACCAGATCCTGGCCACCGGCGTGAAGGTCATCGATTTGCTTTGTCCCTTTGTGCGCGGCGGCAAAACGGGTCTCTTCGGGGGCGCAGGAGTAGGCAAGACCGTGCTGATGATGGAATTCATGCACGCCGTCAGCAGCATGTACCACGGCGCATCTGTGTTTGCCGGCGTAGGCGAGCGCATCCGCGAGGGCCATGAACTATGGCACGAAATGCGCGAGGCCGGCGTGATGCCGCGCACCGTAATGGTATTTGGGCAGATGGATGAAACGCCCGGCGTTCGCTTTTACACCGGCTTTACTGCGCTCTCGTGTGCCGAGTCGCTGCGCGATTGCGGTCGAGGCGAAGTGCTGTTTCTGATGGATAATTTGTTTCGCTTTGTGCAAGCGGGCACGGAAATCTCAGGTCTGCTCGGGCGCATGCCCTCGAGCGTCGGTTACCAACCAACATTGCTCACCGAGG
>DASPWJ010000197.1:0-6799 GCA_035621895.1 Burkholderiaceae bacterium
GGCGCAATGCAGCTTGTGACGTTAAAGCCGGCCACTCGTAGCCACGAGCGCAGTGATTCGGATGATCCGCCGCCCAGCACAAGCTGGGGGCGAAGACTGATTTGGGGATCAGACGCCGAAAGTCGGGTCGGGTAAACCTCAATGTAACTGGGGACTTTGTTCAACTTGCTCCAGCTAAAAGACGAGGCCTCGCTGGCAAGGCTGTAATCGGGCGCCGAGGCGGGCGTGCGCACGACAGCGCTCCAGCGCGTGTCAATCACCTCGCGATCCACGCTCAAGTCTGTCTCGAGTTGCACCCAGCTGGGCATCGGGCCTATGGGGTTGGCAGCGACGGTCTGCGTCAAGCACGTGTCCAGAACCAAAGGCAACGCGAGCGCGCAAGCCCCGCGCGCCAAGCGTCGGAGCTCAGATCGTTGCCACAGCCACCGCTGGGTGGTGCGCGCCTTCGACATCGGGGCCCCTGGACCAAGATGATTTGCATCATCCCTATGCGGTAATTTTAGGCAAACGCCAAATAAATGGGAACATGTGGCCCATTTCGCACGCCGATGGCCCAATCAGCCTTGTGTCTGGTCCGATGGACCTTCATGGGCGCAATTGCGCCCATGAAGGGTGGAGCCTGCCGCCTAGCGAGTTTGGTTGCTTGTAGCCGTGGTCTCGTGCTGTGCGACTTGCGCCGCAGGCGTGTTGCTGCGCAGCGGCGTGCTGCTGCCGTGCACCATTGCAATGATCGGCACGATCAGCAGGGCAACGATATTGATAATTTTGATCAACGGGTTGACGGCGGGGCCGGCAGTGTCCTTGTAGGGGTCGCCCACCGTGTCGCCCGTCACCGCGGCCTTATGCGCGTCCGAGCCCTTGCCTCCATAGTGACCTTCTTCGATATATTTTTTCGCATTGTCCCAGGCGCCACCGCCCGTGGTCATGGAAATGGCGACAAATAGGCCCGTGACAATCGTTCCCATCAGGACGCCGCCAAGGGCCGCGGGTCCGAGCAGTACTCCCACGACGATCGGCACCAGCACCGGCAGAAGCGACGGGATCATCATTTCCTTGATGGCCGCGCTCGTGAGCATGTCGACGGCACGTGAATAGTCGGGCTTGCCCGTTCCTTCCATGATGCCCTTGATCTCGCGAAACTGGCGGCGCACCTCTTCGACCACCGCACCCGCGGAGCGACCGACCGCTTCCATGGCCATGGCTCCAAAGAGATACGGAATCAGGCCGCCGATGAATAGGCCAATGATTACCAAATGGTTGGACAGATCAAAAGAGGCGTGCATCCCCCTTTGCTCAAGCGCCCCGGTGTAATCGGCAAAAAGCACGAGCGCCGCAAGACCGGCTGAACCAATCGCGTAGCCCTTAGTGACGGCCTTGGTCGTATTGCCCACGGCATCGAGGGGGTCGGTGATATTGCGTACCTCTTTGGGCAGACCGGCCATCTCGGCAATGCC
The DNA here is from genome assembly GCA_035621895.1 of Burkholderiaceae bacterium. Lineage (GTDB taxonomy): Bacteria > Pseudomonadota > Gammaproteobacteria > Burkholderiales > Burkholderiaceae_F > GJ-E10. Next base: position 1,455 of record DASPWJ010000197.1, read on the forward strand.
GCCAGCGTTATCGGTGATCGGACCGTAGGCGTCGAGTGCGACGATGATGCCGGTCATCGAAAGTTGCGCGGTGGCTGCCACTGCGATGCCGTACAGGCCGGCCAACGCATAGGACGCCATGATGGCAACGCAAATTGCAATTACCGGCCAGGCGCAAGCGCGCATGGATACCGCAATTCCAGCGATGATATTGGTCGCGTGGCCGGTCGTAGAGGCATGGGCAATGTGCCGCACAGGCGAATATTCTGTCCCCGTGTAGAACTCGGTGATGTACACCAGCGCTGCCGTCAGTACCAGGCCAACGACCGCGCAACCATAGAGCTTTCCGACGGTCAGGCCGACGGCGCCCACAACCGGACCGAGCAGCCAGTCCGTGACGAACCAAAACAAGACCAGCGCAATGACCGCCGCAACCAAAAGTCCACGGTAGAGCGCGTTCATGATCTTGCCGCCTTCTCTGGCCTTGACAAACGAGGCGCCAACGATGGACGCGAGGATGGAAACGCCCGATAGTGCCAGCGGATACACCAAACCGGCATCGGTACCCCGAAAGACAAAGGCGCCGACCAGCATTGTGGCCACGGCGGTGACCGCAAAAGTTTCAAACAAGTCCGCCGCCATCCCCGCGCAGTCGCCCACGTTATCGCCAACGTTGTCGGCAATGACCGCGGGGTTGCGCGGATCGTCTTCCGGGATGCCCGCTTCGACCTTGCCCACCAGATCGGCCCCGACGTCGGCGCCCTTGGTAAAGATTCCGCCGCCAAGGCGCGCGAAGATCGAAATCAGAGAAGAGCCAAAGGCCAGGCCGATCATCGGGTGCAAGGCCTCATGGGCGTCGCCGATGCCAAGCTTCGCTCCCGGCAGTATCGCGTAAAAGCCTGCAACCCCGAGCAATCCCAGTCCAACAACCAGCAGCCCCGTAATTGCGCCGCCCCGAAAGGCCACGTCCAGTGCGGCGTTAAGGCCACGCGTCGCGGCCTGTGCCGTGCGTACGTTGGCTCGCACCGAAACGTTCATGCCGATAAAGCCCGCGGCGCCCGAAAGCACTGCACCGAGCACAAAGCCGATCGCTGTCCAGATCCCCAACTGCGGAATCGCAGCGATGACGATTGCCAGGACGACGCCGACGATGGCAATGGTTCGGTACTGCCGGCTAAGGTAGGCCTGTGCGCCTTGCTGGACCGCATGCGCGATCTCCTGCATACGGGCATTTCCCGGGTCTTGTTTTAGGATCCACGCGATCGAGACCGCGCCAAAAATGACTGCAGCCAGTCCGCAAAGCAGGGCCAGTAAAACGGCAGACATGCATAGCTCCTTTTTGTTGGGGCCGGAGGTGCGCTCCGCTAGGATTTGAGGGCGTCAAGGACGCGGTTTTGAACCTGCTCCACGCTGCCGACCCCGTCAACTGCGCGGTAACGGGGAGCGCCGGGCTCGCCGCTTGCGGCCCAGCTCGAGTAGTACTCGACCAAGGGACGCGTTTGGGCGTGGTAGACCGCCAGGCGCTCGCGCACGATCTGTTCTTTGTCGTCATCGCGCTGCACCAGCGGCTCGCCCGTCACGTCATCTCGGCCAGGCACTTTTGGCGGATTGTTTCGAGTGTGATAGCTGCGGCCGCTTGCCAGGTGCACCCGACGTCCGCTCATGCGCTCGATGATGTCAGCGTCTGGAACCATGATTTGCAGCACGAGGTCCACAACGATCGAGGCCGACTTCATGGCAGTGGCTTGGCCGATCGTGCGCGGAAAACCATCAAAGAGGTAGCCCTTGGCGCAATCGGGCTGTGCCAGGCGCTCGCGCACCAGATCAAGGATGATCGCGTCGGAGACCAGCTGGCCTGCGTCCATAATCGCCTTGGCGGAGCGGCCCAAAGGGGTGCCGGCTTTCACGGCCGCGCGCAGCATGTCGCCCGTGGAGATCTGCGGAATTCCGAGCCGCGATGCAAGCTTCGCGGCCTGTGTACCTTTGCCAGCTCCCGGTGGTCCGAGCAAAATCAGACGCATACTCCCCCGCGCGCTCACGCGCCCTCAACGAATTTGCACTGGTGTTTTTTTTTACCCCGCGGGCGACAGGCTGGCTCCGGGGCGAGGCGCATCTTACCCGGAACTGGGGCATCAGATTGACGCGGCGCAGCCCCGGTAGCTCGTGCTGGCAACGAGATCCCAGAGCTGGCCGCTTACGGGGTTGTCGGCGCAGCGTCGATCAGGCGGCGCACGCGCTCCAGGTCCGCGGCGGTGTCCACGCCGGGCGGCAATGGTGCGGTAAGCCGCACGACCGCGATGGCGCTGCCGTAGTAGAGCGCACGCAGCTGTTCAAGACTTTCGTGTTCCTCGATTGCCGGCCGAGCCAACAGGGGAAACCGGTTCAGATACGACACCCGGTAGGCGTACAAGCCGACGTGCCGAAGCGCAGGCAATTGCGCGGGCAGTTGCGAACGCGTTCGCGCGAACGCCTCCCGCGACCAAGGTATGGGGGCGCGCGAAAACAGCAGTGCGCGGCCGCGCGAATCGGTAACGAGCTTGACCACATTGGGATCGAAAAACTCGGCTGCATCGGCGATCTCATGCGCCGCCGTGGCGATATCGCACTGGGGGTCTGCCGCCAGAGCGCTTGCAACCTGGCCGATGACCGCTGGGGGAATCAGTGGCTCGTCGCCTTGCACGTTCACCACGATGGTCTGCTCTGGGAGGCCCAGCAATGTGCAGGCCTCGGCGATCCGGTCGGTCCCGGTGGGGTGGTCTTTGCTCGTCAGCAGCGCCTCTACCCCATGCCCTGCACACGCCTGGATGACGAGCGCGCTGTCGGCGCAGACCACGACACGTTCAGCCCCGCTTTGCGCCGCGCGTTGGGCGACGCGCACAACCATCGGCACACCGCCAATTTCCGCGAGGAGCTTTTCGGGCAGTCGGCTTGCGCCTAGCCGCGCAGGAATCAGTGCACAAAAGCGCGGCGGCGCGCTGGCCGAAGGCGGATTTTGTGCAGCGGACACGGGAAGCTAGCGCCGCGTGCGGCCACCGGGCTTGGGCTTCATCCTTGCGCCTCGCGCTCGCTTTCTTCCAGGCGTCGCGCCTCGCTCTCGAGCAAAATCGGGATCGAATCGCGGATCGGGTAGGCGAGGCCGGCCGAGGGCGAAATGAGCTCCTGGCGCTGCCGGTCATAGCGCAGCGGCCCTTTGGTCACAGGACAAACCAAAATGTCAAGCAGCTTTGGATCCATCGGTATCTCTTCCTAGGCGCGCTGTGATGAATTCGAGCAGCGATGCGTCAAGCGTCGTGCGCAACGGAACGATCCAGATTCTCTCGTCACGTCCCAGACGCGAATCGCCTTGGCATTTTACGGCGTCCTTTTCGGTCATCAGCACCCGTTCGTAGCGCCCCGGGGGAATCATCCTCGCGGCAATTCGATCGTGGTCAGGCAGGGCCAGAGCATCAAAGCGCAACCCCAGCTCGCGCAGCTGGGCGAAAAAGCGCTCCGGGTTCCCAATAGCACACAGCGCCAGCACGCGCAGCTTGCCTGTGCTTTGTTCGCGCGCCATCTCCGAAAGCGATATCCGCCGCGCAGGCGAGGCGATGCTGGTAGCTTCTTCGAGGCTGGTTTGCATGCGATAAAACGGCGAATAAATGCGGACCGGCGGAACCAGACCATTCAGCACCACCGCATCGACGCGGCGCAAGCGCTCGGGCGGATCGCGCAGCGGACCGGCCGGCAGCAACCAGCCATTGCCGATACCCGCCTCGTCGAGCAGCACGATCTCCAGATCCCTTCCCAATCGCCGGTGTTGCAAACCATCATCGGCGATCAGGACGTTGCAGCTGGCGTGAAGCGATAGCAACAGCCGCGCTGCCGCGACCCGATCGTGCCCCACCGCAACGGGGCATCCGGTTAACTGACGAATAAGCAGCGGCTCATCGCCGCATTGGGCCACATCACTAGCCGGGTTGACTAGGGTTGGCTGCTGCGAGCGCCCACCAAAACCCCGCGAGATGACTCCGGGCGCCCAGCCACGCGCCCGTAGCGCGCGCACAATCTCGATGACCAGGGCTGTTTTGCCGGTGCCGCCAACACGCAGATTGCCGACAATGACGACCGGTACGGGCAATTTGACCGGCTTGGCAAATCCCAGGCGCCAAGCCAAGGCACGAAACCCCCGCCAAATGCGATGCAGCAGATGCAGGGGATAGAGCAAACATGCCAGAAGGCCGCGGCGCTGCCAGGCGCGCCGCACGATCCGGTGACCCCAACTGCGCAAAGCGGTTCTCAGGCCAAGACTCATCGGCCGCTGTTGGGGTGGCGCTGCGTAGCAAAACTCAAACGCGACAAGCCGGCATCGCGTGCGGCCTCCATGACCGTGATTACCGACTGATGCGGTGCCTGGGCATCGGCGTTGATTACCACGATCGGGTCGTTCATCTTGGAGGCAGCCTCGCGCAGCAACTCCGTGAGCGCTGCGGTGTCGGTAACACGAACGACCGTGCGACCGATGGCAAAGCGTCCGTCAGCACTGACCCCGACCTGAATTTCTTGCGGGTGCGTGGCTGCCTTGCTCGGCTCCGATGATGGCAATTCGATATGCAGCTGCGCAAAGCGCGAATACGTGGTGCTCACGGCCAGGAAAATCAAGACGACCAGCAGGACGTCGATCAGCGGGATCAGGTTGATATCCGGATCCTCGGCAAAGCCGCGACGAAATTTCATGTTCCCGTACGCGCGGAGCGCGTGTCCCCGTACAACGCTTCGACGAGCCGCTGGGCCTGCTGCTCGAGTTCAACCAGAAAATCGTCCACCCTTGCTCGAAAGATTCGGTACGCCAACACCGAAGGAACCGCGACAATGATCCCAAAGGCCGTCGAGTACAGTGCGATCGATATACCCTGCGCGAGCTGCTGGGGATTGGAGCCGGCCTGTTGGGAGGCAAAAATGTCGATCATGCCCACCACGGTGCCCAGCAAACCGAGCAAGGGCGCAACCGAGCCGATCGAACCGAGCAGCGTCAAATAGCGCGAGAGCTCGTGCGCGACGTGCCCGCCGGCGATTTCGATGGCCTTGGTCGTGACGTCACGCTGAGCTCCGGCGCTGCGCAATCCGGCGGCAAACAAGAACCCCAGCGCGGAACTTTCCTCGAGCTTGTCGATGACGTCTAAATTGATCTGGCGCCGCGAGTACAAATTGAGCACGTCGCCAAGCAGGTTTTCCGGCATGACCCGACCGCGCCGCAAGGCGATACTGCGTTCGATCACTAGTGCCACGGCAACCACGGAGGCAATGATCAGCGGCCATATCGGCCAGCCCAAAGCTTGAACGATTGCAAACAAGGAGGCAGTCCTGATGTGAAAGACAAATCGATTACC